>NZ_JAMXRU010000001.1 GCF_024124745.1 Aeromicrobium sp. CnD17-E | reverse complement strand
CTCGGCCTCCTGGCGCTCTCGGTGGTGCTCGTCGCCCTCGCGACGGCCGCGGCCGGGCCGCTGTCGTTCGTCGCGCTCATCGCCGGGCCCATCGCCGTCCGGCTCGTCGGCAACGCCGCGAGCCTGCCGGCGGCCGCGTTCGTCGGCGCGATCATCGTGCTCACCGCCGACCTCGTCGCCCAGCACGCCCTGCCCGTCTCGCTGCCGACGGGCGTCGTCACCGGTGCCGTCGGGGCGCCGTACCTCATCTGGCTCCTCGCCACCGTCAACCGGGAAGGACGCGGAGGATGACCGACTCCCGCGCACATGACCCCAGGATCCATGACCTCAGGGCCGAGGACCTCACCCTCGGCTACGCCGACACCGACGTCGTGTCGCACCTCGACGTCCAGGTGCCGCCCGGCCAGGTCACGGTGATCGTCGGCGCCAACGCCTGCGGGAAGTCGACGCTCCTGCGCGGGCTCGCGCGCCTGCTCAAGCCGCGCACCGGCACGGTCCTGCTCGACGGCACGTCGGTGCACGACCAGCGTCCGACCGACGTGGCGCGGGTCGTGGGGCTGCTGCCGCAGACCCCGGTCGCCCCCGACGGCATCACGGTGGCCGACCTGGTCGGTCGCGGCCGCTACCCGCACCAGGGCTGGTTCCGGCGGTGGAGCGCGGAGGACGACGCCGCCGTGGCGCAGGCGCTCGAGGCCACCGGCACCGCCGATCTCGCCGACCGGCAGATCACCGCCCTGTCGGGCGGCCAGCGGCAGCGGGTCTGGGTGGCCATGGCGCTCGCGCAGGACACCGACCTGCTGCTGCTCGACGAGCCCACCACCTACCTCGACATCAACCACCAGGTGGAGCTGCTCGACCTGCTCACCGACCTGAACCGCGAGCACGGGAAGACCATCGCGATGGTCCTGCACGACCTCAACCTCGCGTTCCGCTACGCCGACCACATCATCGCGATGAAGCACGGCGCGATCGTCACGCAGGGACGTCCGGCCGACGTCATCGACGCCGACGTCGTCGAGGACGTGTTCGGGCTGGCCTGCCAGGTGGTCCCCGACCCGGTGAGCGGGACGCCGCTCGTCGTGCCGCGCAGCCGCCACCACGTGCGGGCGCTGACGTCGGAGGCGGAGTCGCCGGCGGCCGTCTGACGTTCGTCTGCACTCCACCTGATCGTCATGCGCCGGGCCTAGCGTCGCGCGCATGCCCGGACTCCGTGAACGTCTCGCGCGGCGGATCTGGACGCCTCCGCCCCCGCCGCGCGACCCCGACCTGGTCGAGCTCGACCGGCTGCGCGACGAGTGGACGCACGGCCCCGTGCGCGACGAGCGCATCAACGAGCACCTCGCGCTCGTCCTGGCGAAGTCCGGCGTCACCGGGGGTCGGGTCCTGGAGATCGGGGGCCGTGGTCACCCCCGCGACCGCGTGTTCGACGCGGAGCGCTTCGAGTACCTCAACCTCGACCTCGCCGAGACGGGCCCGGGCGTCATCCTCGGCGACATCACGCACTGCCCCGAGATCGAGGACGACTCGTTCGACGTCGTGCTCACCGTAGACGTGTTCGAGCACATCGACCGCCCGTGGCTCGCGGGCGAGGAGATCGTGCGGATCCTGCGGCCCGGGGGGCTCGTGTACACGTCGACGCTGTTCAGCTGGCGCTACCACCCGTGCCCCATCGACTACTGGCGGTACACGCCGGAGGCGCTGGAGTCGCTCATGCGCGGCACGGACACCCTCGACCTGGGCTTCGACACCACCGAGCGGCGTCGCGACGTGCGCAAGAAGGCTGCGGAGGACCCGATGCCGTACGACGCGCTGGGCGGCTGGCGAGAGAACGTCCGCGTCTTCCACGCGGGCGTCAAGCGCGGCTAGGCCCTGCCGGCCGCCTGGTCGATCCCGAGCCGGGAGTGACGGCGTCCGTACACGAAGTACAGGACGATGCCGAGCACCATCCACACCAGGAACCGCAGCCACGTCTCGACCGACAGGTTGACCATCAGCCACAGGCAGGCCGCGATCGACAGGACGGGGATCAGCGGCACGAGCGGCACGCGGAAGGCGCGGTCGAGCTCGGGTCGGGTGCGACGCAGGACGATGACGCCGGCCGAGACGACCACGAAGGCGAACAGGGTGCCGATCGAGACCAGCTTGCTGAGCTCGTCGAGCGGGACGAAGCCCGCGAGCACGGCCACGAACACGCCCGTGATGATCGTGATCTTGTAGGGCGTCCCGAAGCGGGGGTGCACCTTCGCGAGGCCCTGCGGCAGCAGGCCGTCGCGCGCCATGGCGAACAGCACGCGCGCCTGGCCGAGCATGAGCACGAGCACGACGGTGGTGAGGCCGGCGACGGCGCCGACGGAGATGATCTTGCTGGCCCACTCCAGGCCGTTGGCCGAGAAGGCGGCGGCGAGCGGCGCCCCCGTGTTCATGCGGTCGTCGCTGTACTTGAGCATCCCGGTGACGACGAACGCGACGGCCGCGTAGAGCACGGTGACGATCGCGAGGGAGCCGATGATGCCGCGCGGCATGTCGCGCTGCGGGTTCTTGGTCTCCTCGGCCGACGTGGCGACGATGTCGAAGCCGATGAAGGCGAAGAACACGACCGACGCGGCGGCGATGATCCCGTAGATGCCGAAGACCGTCGGCTCGACGCCGAAGATCGACTGCAGCAGCGTCGAGTCGAGGCCGGAGCCGACGCTCTTCGGGTCGGCAGACTGCGACGCGGGCACGAAGGGGGTGAGGTTCGCGGCCTTCACGAAGAACAGGCCGGCCACGATCACGAACAGCACGACGGCGACCTTCACCACCACGAGCACGCCGGTGAAGCGTCCCGACAGCTTGGTGCCGAACACGGCGAGCGTCGTGAGCCCGACGACGATCGCGATGGCGGCGATGTCGGGCAGGGCGTCGCCGCCGGCGAGCCACGTCGGCAGGTCGAACAGCTCCTGCAGGTACGCCGACCAGCCACGCGACACGACCGCCGCACCCAGGGCGAGCTCCAGCACGAGGTCCCACCCGATGATCCAGGCGATGAACTCGCCCAGGGTCGCGTAGGAGAACGTGTAGGCGCTGCCCGCGACGGGCACCGTCGACGCGAACTCGGCGTAGCAGAGCGCGGCCAGGCCGCACACGACGCCGGCGATGACGAACGACAGCACGATGGCCGGACCGGCGTTCTTGTGCGCCTCCTGGCCGGTGAGCACGAAGATGCCCGTGCCGATCATGACGCCCACGCCGAAGACCGTGAGGTCCCAGGCGGAGAGGTCCTTCTTCAGGCGGTGGTCGGGCTCGTCGGTCTCGGCGATCGACCGTTCGACGGTCTTCGTGCGGAAGAGGCTCACCGAAGGATCGTGCACCCGGCCGGGGTGTGACGCAAATTTCCCGGTCCCACCCGCGTCGGCTCGGTTACTAGCGACGCCGGATGCCGTGGTGGGCCTTGGGGTCCTCACCGCGCTCGAGCCGCTCCGCCGCCTGGGCGATGTTGCGCTGCATCGAGCCGAACACGATGCCGTGGAACGGCCAGACCGCCCACCAGTACGCGTGGCCCAGCAGCCCGCGCGGGTGGAAGAGCGCCCGGTGGTGGAACGTGGTCGTGCCACCCTCCGTCGAGCCGACCTGCAGCTCGAGCCAGGCCAGGCCCGGGACCCGCATCTCCGCCCGCAGCCGCAGGAACGTGCTGTCGTCGGTGGCCTCGACGCGCCAGAAGTCGAGTGCGTCGCCGACCACGAGGTCCCTCTGGTTGCGCCGACCGCGCCGCAGCCCCGGTCCGCCGACGAGCCGGTCCATGAGACCGCGGATCCACCAGGCCAGCGGCCAGGAGTACCAGCCGTTGCGTCCGCCGATGCCCTCGATGATCGTCCAGAGCGACTCCGGCGACGCGTCGACCTCGCGCGTCCGCTCGTCCTTGTACAGCGACCCGCCCGCCCAGTCGGGGTCCGACGGCAGGGGCTCCGACGGTGCGCCGGCGGTCGCGGCCGACGACCAGCGCGTGGGCACGTCGAGCGTCTGGATCTTGGTGAGCGCGAGCTCGCAGGCCCGCTCGAAGCCGATCAGCCCCTCGGGCGGGTCGGGCACGTACTGCCTGATGTCGTCCTCGGCCGCGACGACGGTGTTCTTCAGCGAGTCCACGAGCGGGCGGGCGATGCTCGCCGGGACGGGGGTCACGATGCCGACCCAGTGGCTCGACAGGCCCGGTGTCAGCACGGGGACCGGCACCACGCGGCGTCGGGACAGACCCGCGACCTGCGCGTAGCCCTGCATCATCTCCAGGTAGGTGAGGACGTCGGGGCCGCCGATGTCGAAGGTCCGGTTCACGTCGGACGGCATCGACGCGCTCCCCACGAGGTAGCGCAGCACGTCGCGGACGGCGATGGGCTGGATGCGGGTGTGCACCCACGTCGGGGTGACCATCACCGGCAGGCGCTCGGTGAGGTAGCGGAGCATCTCGAACGACGCCGAGCCCGACCCGATCACCACGCCGGCCTGCAGCACCGTCGTCGGGACGCCCGACGCGAGGAGCACCTCGCCGACCTGCTTGCGCGAGCGCAGGTGCTCCGAGAGCTCCTCGCCCTCGGGGTCCATGCCACCGAGGTAGACGATCCGCTGCACGCCGGCCGCCGCTGCGGCGTCGGCGAACGTCTGCGCCATGCGACGCTCGGTCTCGACCCAGTCGCGACCCGCGCCGATCGAGTGCAGCAGGTAGTAGAGGACGTCGACGCCCTCCATCGCGCGCTGGACGTCGTCGTCGGAGGTGGCGTCGCCGGGCACGATCTCGACGCGGTCGGCCCACTCGTGCGCCTCGGCCTTCTCGGGGCTGCGGACGAGGACGCGGACGTCGTGGTCCGCGTCGAGCAGCTGGGGCACGAGGCGTCCGCCGACGTAGCCGGTCGAACCGGTGACGAGCGAGAGGGTCATGCCTCCATCGTCGGGGCGGCGGGTGCTCGGGGCATCCCGAGTCGCCGCGGCCGGTCAGCCTGCGCGGTGGAGCTGCTCCACGTCGTCGTAGGCGAACCGGTTGGGGAACTCGAGCGGACGGGTCGGCCGGCCCGACGGCTCGGCGCGGTCGGGGTGCTCGACGGCCTGGGCGCAGCGCCGGTTGCCGCAGTCGTTGCGGCGCACGAGCCGGTCGCCGACGATCGAGGCGAGGTAGTGGCCGCGCTCGTCGACGACGTCGGTGCCGTCCCACGGGATCCACCCGATCCAGCGACCGGACGTGTCGAAGACGTGCTCGTCGTCCCAGGACCGTCGGAAGGCGATCACGTCGCCGTCGAGGTCGTAGAGGTAGTCACTCATGGGTTCAGCTCCCGAGATCCAGCTGTTGCCGTCGTGATGAAGACGGTAGAACGGCGAGGTCATGACGCGGGTCGAACCCGCCGAAGATGATCCGGTCGGACTAGTTCGGCAGGATGGGGGCATGAGCGACACGCATCGTCAGGTCGGCCTCGAGCGGCTCGGCCGGGGCCGGTACCGGGTCACGAACGCCCGTGGCGGGGAGATGGTGATCGGCGACGGCTCGAGCGACGACTTCACGCCCGTCGAGCTGCTGCTGGCCGCCGTCGCCGGCTGCACGGCGATCGACGTCGACCTCCTCACCACCAAGCGCACGGAGCCCGAGCGGTTCTCGGTGACCTCGGCGGGGGAGAAGGTGCGCGACGACGACGGCAACCGGATGGAGGGGCTGACGGTCCGCTTCGACGTCGCGTTCGGCGACGACGAGGCCGGCCGCGCCGCGACGGAGCGCCTCCCCGACGCGATCCGCCGCTCCCACGACCGCCTGTGCACGGTGAGCCGCACGGTCGAGCTGGGCACGCCGGTCGACACGCAGTAGCCGCGGACCCTCCTCAGGTCAGGAGGTAATAGGCGCCGGTGGCCGACCCGGCGTACGCGCCGACGGCCGCCGCCGCGACCCACCGCGTCGGCCAGCGACGACCCCGCTCCGCCGCCTCGCCCGAGAGGACGGCGTCGAGCTCTGAGCCCAGGTCGGCGGCGCTGGCCTGACGTCGGGCCGGGTCGGCGGAGAGCGCACGCTGCAGCACCGCGGCGGTCCGCGGATCGGTGCGGGCCAGCGGACGGGACGGGTCCGACGGGAACGCGCCGGTGAGCAGGACGCAGGTGAGCACCGCGAGCGCGTACACGTCGGTCCGGACGCTGATCCCGTCGCCGCGAGCCTGTTCCGGGGCCATGTACGCGGGCGTCCCCGTCGTGACCGTGTAGCCCGACGCCTCGGCGACCCGCTTGGCGCTGCCGAGGTCGGCCGCGAGCACGCGGCCGTCGTCGGCGAGGAGCAGGTTCGCGGGCTTCACGTCGCGGTGCACCACCCCGGCGTCGTGCAGCACCTGCACGGCGCGGCACGCCTCGACCGCGAGGCCGAGGGCGACGTCGGGCTCGAGGGAGCCGTCGGCCACCGCGTCGAGCGACCCGCCTCCCGCGAAGTCCATGACGAAGTACGGCCGGTCGTCCTCGTCGGTGCCGACGTCGTGGACGCGCACGACGCGCGGGCTCTCGATGCGGCGCAGCAGCCGCGCCTCCTCGAGGAACCGCTCGCGCACGTCGGCATGGTGCGACCAGTTGTCGGCGAGCACCTTCACCGCCACGCGCACGTCGAGGGCCGTGTCGTGCCCGCGCCACACCGTCGCGAACGAGCCCGACCCGTGGACGGCGTCCAGCCGGTAGCGTCCGATCTGTCTCATCACGCGACAGTATGGGGTCTCATGGACGACCAGGAGCTGCTTCCGCTCGTGGACCGTGCCCGGGCCGGGGATCCGGACGCCCTCGACGACCTGCTGCGTCGGCTGCGTCCGCACGTCGTGCGCCGGTGCGCGGCGTTCCTCCCGTACGCGCACGACGCGGAGGAGGCCGCCCAGGAGGCGCTCCTGCTGGTCGCGCAGAAGCTCGACACGTACAGCGGTCGCGGCTCGTTCGGCGGATGGGTCACCGTCGTCACCTCCAACACCGCCCGTCAGGTCTACCGCTCGCTGCGGCGCCGCTTCGACGAGCAGTCGAGGGACGTGCTGCCGGACGCCGTCGACCCCCGCACGACGAGCGTCATCGCGGGCACGCGCATCGACCTCCTCGAGGCGCTGGAGCAGCTGGAGCGCACGCACCCCGCGGCGGTCGAGGCCTTCGTCCTGCGCGACCTGGGCACGCTGCCCTACGAGGAGGTCGCGGCGCTGACGGGTGCGCCGCTCGGCACCGTGAAGGCGAGGATCCACGCCGCGCGCCGCGAGGTGCGCGAGAAGCTGCGCGACGTCGACAACTTTTCGGGCCCGGCCGGCATCTGAAGGGTGGACAGACACCTTCAGGAAGAGGAACACCATGATGAGGACCAGGATCGCCGCCGCCGTGCTGGGGGTCGCCGTCGTGCTCGGCGTCGCCACCGCGTGGGTCGCCGCAGCCCCCGAACGGGGCTCGCAGGGCGGGGAGCAGGGCGTGCCGTCGGCCGGACCGGGCCTGCTGGCGCCGGACCGGCTCGTCGTCGCGCCGGGTGCCGTCGGTCCCGTGCGGGTCGGCATGACTCGCCAGCAGGCGCTCGCGACGGGCTACTTCGTCGCCGACGTCGCCGACCCCACCGACGGGTGCCCCGTCCGGCCGCTCGCGTGGCGCGACGAGTACGTGGACGCCGTGGACGTGCAGACGTCGCGGGCCGGCGAGGTGCGCTCGATCGGCGTGCGTGGCGAGGGCGTGGACACCGAGGCGGGCTTCGGCGTCGGCAGCAGGTACGGGGAGCTGAAGGGGTCGACGTCCGAGCCCGAGGCCGTCGGCTACGGGCAGACCGGCGTGTTCGTCGAGGACAGCGCGGCCGGCACCTGGATCGGCTTCCTGTTCGACGAGTCGCCGGACCGGCTGACGGACGCGTCGCGCGTCTCGTTCGTCGAGGTGACGAAGGGCGCGCGGCCCGAGCTCGTCCGCGACGGCTGCTGAGGCCGGCATGAGGACGAGGCTCGCGGTCGCCGCCCTGTGCGTCGCGCTCGCGCTCGGCGGCGCCACCGGTGTGGTCGCGTCGGTGGTCGCTCAGGGCGACGCTCCTGCACCGCGGACGGCGGCGAGCGCGACGCCGAGCCCGACGTCGTCGGCCGAGCCCACCGGGCCGTCGGCCGCGCTGGCGACGTTCACCTACGACCCCGACGAGTCCTTCAGGCTGCCCCTGCTGAGCAGCACGCTCTCCACGCGCAATGGGTGCGTCGTGATCGGAACGGGGACGGAGGTCGTGGTCCCCGCCTTCGCGCGGACGCTGGTCTCGTGGGACGGGACCACGCTCGTCCGGCGTCGGGTGGACGGGACCCGGGAGGTCACGCGCATCGGGCAGGAGATCGAGGTCGGCGGCGTCGTCAGGTCGCTGGAGAGCGGTGCGACGGAGGGATCCGTCACTCTCCCGCCTGCCTGTGCCGCCCTGCGCGGGGCGCAGTTCGTCAAGGTCGTCCCGTGAGCCGGGCCCGGACGCCGACCCGCCGCGGAGGAGCGCCTGCGGCGTGGCGGAAAACCTGAGAGAATAATCAGACTCGCGTCCTGGCCGGACCGGGACACCAGGGAGTGTGCTCGTGGGGTGTGCAGGATGTCGCGACGACGCGGAGTCGCTGGACTTCACGATGGCCTTCCAGCCGATCTTCGACGCCGAGCACGGGCGGGTGTGGGGGCACGAGGCGCTCGTCCGCGGCCCCGGCGGTGAGTCGGCGACGTCGGTGCTCGGTCAGGTCACGGACGCGAACCGCTACCGGTTCGACCAGGACTGCCGGGTGCGGGCGATCGAGCTGGCGGCGCGGCTGTTCCCCGCCGACGACGACCTGCGGCTCTCCATCAACTTCCTGCCGAACGCGGTCTACGAGCCGGTGGCTTGCCTGCGCGCCACCCTGGCCACCGCGGCCCGTGTCGGCTTCCCGCTCGCCTCCCTCGTCTTCGAGCTCACCGAGGACGAGCGCGTGGACGAGCCGGAGCACCTCGTGTCGATCGTCGAGGAGTACCGCCGCCAGGGCTTCACGATGGCCGTCGACGACTTCGGCGCCGGCCACGCCGGACTCACCCGGCTCGTCGACCTGCGGCCGGACCTGGTGAAGATCGACATGCACCTCGTGCGCGGGATCGACACCGACCCTGCCCGCCAGGCCGTCGTCCAGGCCGTCGTCGTCATGGCCTCCACGCTCGACGTCGTCGTGCTGGCCGAGGGGGTCGAGACCGAGGCCGAGTACGCGACCCTCCTCGACCTCGGCGTACCCCTCTTCCAGGGGTACTGGTTCGGCCGTCCCGCGCTCGAGGCGCTCTCCCCCGTCCATCCGGACGCCGCTGCGGTCGCGGCAGCCGCGCGGTGAGGCCGAGACGTCAGCCGACCCTCGCGCGAGCGCGGTGGGTCGCCGGACTGACGCCCCTCACCCGGCTGAGCGCGGCGCTGAGCGCGAACGGGCTCCCGTAGCCGCGCAGGAGGGCCACGTCGCCGGGCTCGAGCTGCCACGTGCCGCCGTCGTCGGTGGTCAGCCACGCGCCTCAGCAACAAGCTCGTCCTCGAAGTCTCAGACGAGGACTCTGCTGAGCCCGGCGTGCGAGCGTCCGCACGGGCACCGGGACGGCCGCGTTCGCGTGCCTGGCCGTCGCGGGCCTGCACCTCTGACCCTCGCGGGCTCAGTCGCGGCTGGCACGCACCCCGAGCTCGACCGCGCGAGCCACCAGTCTGAACCCGAGCCAGACGAGCCCTGCCACGGCGACCACGCCCGCCGCGTAGAGGACCGGCCAGGTCTGCGTCGCGATCGCGACGGCGCCCGCGACGACGGCGACGACCAGCAGGACGGCTCCGCCGACGACGGCACGCGCGATGGAGCGGTGAGGCGCAGGGCTCATGCGCCGACCGTCGCACGGCCGACGCCCGCCGGCATCTCCTACAGCCGCTTGCTCGCGTCGTGCGGACCCTTCGGGTCGACCCAGAAGTCCAGCGCGAGGTCCTCCTCGCGTCCGCCGTTGAGGTAGACGGAGAAGTCGGTGACGCCCTCGGCCTCCAGCACGTCGTCGTCGATGAAGAAGTTCCCCGTGCACTCGCGGCTCGGACGCGTGAGGACCGCGTAGGCGGCGTCGGCCATGATCGCCGGCGTCCGCGAGCTCGACTCCAGGCCCGGTCCGACGACGTTGCGCACCGCGGCGGTGTCGATGGCGGTGCGCGGCCACAGCGAGTTGCAGGCGATGCCGTCGGCGCGCAGCTCCTCGGCCAGACCGAGCGTCACGAGGCTCATCGCGTACTTCGCGATCGCGTAGGCCGTGAACGTGCCGAACCAGCGCGGGTCGGTGCTGATCGGCGGGCTGAGGGTGAGGACGTGCGGGTTGGCCGACGCGCGCAGGTGCGGGATGCACAGCTTCGAGAGCAGGAAGGTGCCGCGGGCGTTGATCTGCGTCATGAGGTCGTACTTCTTCATCGAGATGTCCTCGGTGCGGGACAGGTCGATCGCGCTGGCGTTGTTCACGACGAGGTCGATGCCGCCGAAGGTCTCCACGGCCCGGGCGACCGCGTCCTCCACGAACGCGTCGTCGCGGACGTCGCCGACGAGCGGAAGCGCGCGACCGCCCGCCTCCTCGATCGCGGCGGCCGCGGTGTGGATGGTGCCGGGCAGCCGCGGGTGCGGCTCGGAGGTCTTCGCGAGCAGCACGACGTTCGCGCCGTCACGGGCCGCGCGGACGGCGATCGCCTCGCCGATCCCGCGGCTCCCGCCGGACATGATCATCGTGGTTCCGGCCAGGGTCATGGGTGCCTCCGAGGTGGTCCGCTGTCATCGGTAGCCTGCTGGGGGGATCAGGAACAGTCAAGGCTGATGGTTTCTCTGGAGGCGACGTGGAGCGACCCGCGTGGTTCGACGAGGCACTCGCCTGCGCTCCGGAGCACGCGTCCGTCGAGGTCGACGGCGCCCGCATCGCCTACCGCGCCTGGGGCCCGACCGACGCGCCCGTCACCGTGCTCGTCCACGGCGGCGCCGCGCACGCCGGCTGGTGGGACCACGTCGGGCCGTTGCTCGACGCGCCCTCCTCCCCGCACCGAGTGGTCGCGCTCGACCTGAGCGGCCACGGCGACAGCGACCACCGCGACGCCTACACGCTCGAGACGTGGGCCGACGAGGTGGTCGCGGTGGCGGCCGACCAGCTCAGCCCGTCACCGCCGGTCGTCGTCGGGCACAGCATGGGCGGCTTCGTCGCCCTCACGGCCGCACGCGACCACGGCGCCTCGCTCGCCGGTGCCGTCGCCGTCGACTCCCCCGTCCAGGAGATGTCGAGCGAGACGCGTGCCTGGGTCGCGTCGGGCCGGGGGCTGCCGCCGCAGAAGGTCTACCCCGACCTGCCCAGCATCCTCCGTCGGTTCCGCACGCTGCCGGCCGACGACGCGACCCTCGACTACGTGCACGAGCACGTCGCCCGCACGTCGGTCCGCGAGGTGGAGGGCGGGTGGCGCTGGAAGTTCGACCCGCGCATCTTCCTGCGCTCGCGCATGGAGCCCGAGGAGCTCGCCGAGGCCGACTGCCCGGTGGCCCTCCTGCGCGGCGACCGCGGCATGGCGACGACCGACATCACCGACACCGTCGCCGCCCGCCTCGGCGGGAACGTGCCGGTCACGGTGGTCCGCGACTCCGGGCACCACGTGATGCTCGACCAACCCCTCGTCCTCGCCGCCGTCGTGCAGGCGATCACCGGAGAATGGAGACGACCGTGACCGAGTCGACCACCGACGAGCCCGACACCGCGTCGGAGCTGCTGCTCGACGACGCCGAGGGCGTCCTCACGATCACCCTCAACAGGCCGCAGGTCATGAACGCCGTCGACGGCGCCATGCTCGCGCGGGCCGCCGAGGCCGTCGAGACCACCGACGCCCGCGTCGTCGTGGTCACCGGAGCGGGCGCGGCCTTCAGCGCGGGCGCCGACCTGCGGCGGCTCGAGCGCGGCGGCACGCACGAGAACGGCAACCGGCTCGTGCGCGCGATCGTGGCGACCGAGCGTCCGGTCGTCGCCGCGGTGAACGGTCCGGCCGCCGGCATCGCGATGTCGGTGGCGCTCGCCGCCGACGTCACCGTCGCGCACGAGTCGGCGTACTTCCTCCAGGCGTTCGTCAACATCGGCCTGATGCCCGACGGCGGCGCCACCGAGCTGCTGGCGGCGTCGGTGGGTCGGGCCCGGGCGGCTCGGCTCTCGCTGCTCGGCGAACGCCTCCCCGCCAGCCGGGCGGCCGAGATGGGACTCATCGACCGGTGCTGCGGCGACGACTACGCCGACCAGGTGGCCGGGCTCGTCGCCACGCTGGCCGGCGGTCCCACGCGCGCCTACGCCGCCACCAAGCAGGCCATGAACGCCACCACGCTGCGCAGCCTCGACGAGACCCTCGAGCGTGAGCTGCGGCTGCAGCGCGAGCTCGCCGACACCGCCGACTCCCAGGAGGGCATCCAGGCCTTCCTCGACAAGCGGCCCGCCCGGTTCGAGGGCCGATGAGCGCGCCGATCGACGTCCTGGAGGGTCTGCTCGCCGACCGCTGGAGCTGTCGCGGCTACACCGACGAGCAGGTCGACACCGCCACCATCGAGCGGCTGCTCACCGCCGCGCAGCGCACGCCGTCGTGGTGCAACACGCAGCCGTGGCACGTGGTCGTCACGGCCGGCGGCGAGACCGAGCGGCTGAAGCAGGCGATGGCCGACGACGAGCGCTTCGGTCCCGATTTGGAGTTCCCGCCCTCCTACGAGGGCGTGTACGCCGAGCGGCGCCGCGAGTCGGGCTGGCAGCTCTACGAGGCGGTCGGCGTCGTGAAGGGTGACCGGGCGGGTTCGGCCGCCCAGACGATGCGCAACTTCGAGTTCTTCGGCGCGCCCCACGTCGCGATCGTGACGACGACCCGCTCGCTCGGCGTGTACGGCGCGGTCGACTGCGGGCTCTACGTGCAGTCGTTCCTGCTCGCCGCACAGGCGCTCGGGCTCGGCGCGTGCGCCCAGGCGGCGCTCGCCATGCGCTCGGAGCTGCTCCGTGAGTGGTTCGAGCTCGACGACGACCGTCAGGTGGTCTGCGGCATCTCCTTCGGCCACCCCGACCCCGACCACCCCACCGCCTCCTACCGCACCACCCGCGCCCCGCTCGACCAGGCCGCCGACCTCCGCCTCTGACCCCAGCCCGCCCCGTCCCCCCGTTTTGTGGACTTGGTGACGGTTTCCGGCACAGAAACCGTCACCAAGTCCACACAACGCGGAGAGGGGAGGGCAGGGGGGAGGAGAGAGGTCAGCTGCGCAGGGCGCCGACGCCGAGGACGGCGGCGAGGCCGAGGGCGGAGCGGGGGTGGTAGGCCGCGGTCCAGAGCCCGCCGTGCGCGGCTCCGCGCGCCTCGTCCCGCCACGGCTCGGCCTCCGGCGCCAGACCGGCCCGCAGGTCGTGCACGAGGAGCGCCGCCATGAGCGTGTTCGACGTCGCCGGGTCGAAGATCTCGACGCCGAAGCGGTGCGCGCCCGCGTACGCGGCGGCCAGCGCCTTGTTCTTCACCACCGACCGCGTGCGGGTGGCGGGCGCGACGTTGAGCGACACGGTCGTGCCTGCGGCTCGCGCGTCGGTGGCACGCCAGCGCTGGACGCGCTTGGCCAGGGCGTAGTTCGGGCCCTGCTGCGGCACGAGCGCGTCGCAGAGCCCGGGGTCGGCGCCGGGCGGGTAGTTGCGCTGCAGCAGCCGGCCGCCGCTCACCACCCGCGTCGCGTGCCGGGCGACCCGCCCCACCCGGCCCTTGCGGTACGCCTCCTGCGACCGGGCCACCTCCTCGGCGGGCACCGCGAACACGTCGGTCGGGGTCGCGAGGAACGCCAGCGCGGTCCGCGGGTGCTCCGCGACCAGGTGCGCGGCGAGCGCGTCGGCCGCCATCGACACGCGCACGTGCAGGCCGCCGTCGGCGTAGCAGTAGTTGCCGAGCACCAGCCGCGACGACCCGGCGAACGAGCCCAGCCAGTGTGCGACCGCCGGCAGCTCGCGCACGAGGTCGGCGCCGACGTCGGCCCCGCCGTCGCCCCGCCCGCTCGTGACGATCCGCGTCGGCACGTGCACCCGCCCCGCACCGTCCATCGCGACCCGGGCGATGCGCTCCTGCACGTCGGCGCGGGGCAGGTCGAGCGCGACGACCTCGGCCCCCCAGCGCTGCAGCGCCCGGTACGGACCCATCTCCGCTCCCGCGCCGAGCACCGCCACGACGTCGCCCTCGAGCCGCAGCCAGTCGGGGTTCTCGTGCACGTGCCGCACGGCCTCGGCGCACGAGGCCGTCACCACGCCTCGCTCCACCCACGCGTCGAGCTGGCGCAGCAGGGCGTCGCCTCGGAGCCGCTCCCCGCGGTAGGGCAGCGTCAGCTCCGTCTCCGGCTCGGCGCCGCCCTCGACGGTGGTCGTGTGGAGCACCTGGTCCAGCGGAGCGTCGGTGACGGCGGCGTCGAGGCCGACGTCGCCGAACCGCATCGCCGCGTGCGCGCTGCGCAGCCCGGCAGACGCGATGGCCTGCGCGGCTGCTGCGTCGCCGATCCCGGCCTCGACGGCTCGACGGAAGTGCTCGAGGTACTGCCGACGCCAGGCGGTCTCCCGCTCGACGGCGCGCGAGCCGACCGGGTCGGCGGCCCGCAGGGCGTCCGCCAGCACCTCCCGGGCGGTCGCCGACGTGCTCTCGGAACGGAACGCGACTCCCTCGTGCGTGCTCATGGGACCACCCTAGGAACCCTGCAAGGGCAGGGCAGAACGGGCATCGAAGGTAACTGGGAGTGACGTACCAGGTTGCTCATCCGCAGACCCCTTGAACAATTTTTTCCGTGAGCACCCATCCAGACGGCGACGGGCCCCGAATCAGGGGCATGAGCGAGACGACCACCGCAGCACCCGCCACCCGGGCCACCGCCCCGTGGTGGACCGGCGCACTGTCGGGTCTGCTCGCCGCGGTCGCGGGCGTCGCCCTCGGATCGGGTGTCGCGACGCTGCTCGGCGTGCCCACCCCGATCGAGTCGGTCGGCAACCGGGTGATCGACCTCGTCCCGAGGCCGCTCAAGGAGTTCGCCATCGAGCAGTTCGGGACGAACGACAAGCCCGTGCTCATCGGCAGCGTCGCCGCGACCCTCCTGGTCGCCGCGGCCGTCGCCGGTTGGTTGGGCCTGCGACGGCCGCGGCTCGCCCTCGGCATCACCGCCCTGCTGGGCCTGGCCGCTCTCGTCACCGCCGCACTCGACCGGACGTCGACCGCCAACGTCGTCGTCACCGTCATCCCCTCGCTCGTCACGCTGGCCGTGAGCCTGCTGCTGCTGGTCCGTCTGCTCAAGGCCCTCGAGCTGTCCCGCAAGGTCGGCGACGAGACCCCCGCCGGCTTCGACCGCCGCGCGTTCCTGCAGGCCGTGCTGATCGCCAGCGCCGCCATGGCCATCGGCGGTGGCGTCACCCGCTTCCTCGGCTCGTCGGCGGCCAAGGACTCCCGGGCCGACGTCATGCTGCCCCAGCCCGCGACCCCGGCCCCGGCCGTCCCGGCGGGCGCCCAGGCCGACGTGAAGGGCGTCAGCCCCTACATCACGCCGAACCGCGACTTCTACCGCATCGACACCGCCCTGCGCGTCCCGCAGGTCCCGGCCGACACGTTCAACCTGCGCATCCATGGCATGGTCGACAAGGAGCTCAACCTCTCCTTCGAGGACCTGCTCAAGGAGCGCCTCGTCGAGAGCCGCATCACCCTGACCTGCGTCTCCAACGAGGTCGGCGGGCCCTACGTCGGCAACGCCGCGTGGCTCGGCGTCCCCGTGGCCGAGCTGCTCGCCCGGGCCGGCGTGAAGGACGGTGCCGACGCGGTCAAGACCACCAGCGCCGACGACATGACCATCGGCACGCCCCTGGAGGCGCTCACCGACACCGAGCGCGGTGCGCTCATCGCCGTCGGCATGAACGGCGAGCCGCTCCCGCTGGAGCACGGCTTCCCGGTGCGGATGGTCGTCCCCGGCCTCTACGGCTACGTCTCCGCCACCAAGTGGCTGGTCGACATCGAGGTCACGAAGTTCTCGGACTTCAAGGCCTACTGGACGACCCGCGGCTACGACGCCGAGGCACCCATCAAGCTCTCCTCCCGCATCGACGTCCCGAAGGCGTTCGAGGCCCTCCCGCGCGACAACGTCCGCATCGGCGGCGTCGCCTGGGCCCAGTCCGTCGGCATCGAGCGCGTCGAGGTGAAGATCGACGACGGTGACTGGCAGGACGTCGACCTCGCCGCCCAGGACAACGTCAACACGTGGCGTCAGTGGTCCTGGACCTGGGAGGACGCCACCGAGGGCACCCACCAGGTGACCGTCCGGGCGACCGACGCCGACGGCACCACACAGACCTCCGACCGTGTGCCCATCGCACCGGACGGGTCGACCGGCTGGCACAACGTCAGATTCCGCGTCGAGTAGCAGGACGAAACACCCAACCAAGGAGAAGAAACATGCGCACGACCACCAAGAGCAAGAGCCTCGCGATCGCAGCCGTGGCCTCGCTGTCCCTGTTCACCGCGGCCTGCGGCTCGTCCAGCGACGACAGCGCCTCGTCCGACAGCGAGTCCTCCTCGACGCCGTCGTCGGAGGCTGCGTCCGACGCCGGTTCCGACCTCGTCGGCCCGGGCTGCGCCGACTACGCCAAGGCCGTCCCGGACGGCGCCGGCTCGGTCGAGGGCATGGCCCAGGACCCGGTCGCCACCGCCGCCAGCAACAACCCGCTGCTGAAGACGCTCGTCCAGGCCGTCTCGGGCCAGCTCAACCCCGACGTGGACCTCGTCGACACCCTCAACGGTGGCGAGTTCACGGTGTTCGCGCCGGTCGACGACGCGTTCGCCAAGCTGCCGGCCGACACGGTCGCGACGCTCAAGACCCCCGAGGGCGCCAAGACCCTCGAGTCGGTCCTGACCTACCACGTCATCCCCGGCCAGATCGCGCCCGACGAGATCGACGGCACGCACAAGACGGTCAACGGCGCCGACCTCGAGGTCACCGGCTCCGGCGACGACATCAAGGTGAACGGCAACGCCGCCGTCATCTGCGGTGGCGTCAAGACCGCCAACGCCACGGTGTACCTGATCGACTCGGTGCTCATGCCGCCGGCCAGCTGATCACGGCATCCCTCCGGTCACGGGGCCCGGCTCTCCTCGGGGGAGTCGGGCCCCGTCCCGTTGCCGGGCCCCGGCGGCCCGGCTGGTTCGCCCGTAGGCTGCTGACGTGCGGACACCTGGGACCCGGCTCGCGGACGAGTTCGACCGCGCAGCCCCACGCTACGACCTGCTCACCGCCCTGAACCCTGGCTACCACGGCGCCCTGCGCGACGCGGCGCGCCAGCTCGTGGCCCGGTTGCCCCGCCGCGAGACGTGGCCGACCCTGTGGGACCTGGGCTGCGGCTCCGGGCTCTCCACGCAGGCCCTCGTCGAGGCGGCCGGCCGCGAGGCCCGCATCGTCGGGCTCGACGCCTCCGCCGGCATGCTCGCCGAGGCGCAGGAGAAGACCTGGCCCGACGGCGTCAGCTTCGTCCAGGCCCTCGCGCAGGACCTGCCCGACGTCGCGCGCCTGCACCTCGACGGCCCCGCCGACGGCGCGCTGGGCGCCTACCTGCTGCGCAACGTGCCGGTCGACCAGCGCGACGCCACGGTCGCGGCGATCGCCGACCAGGTCCGTCCGGGCGGCTGGATCGCCCTGCAGGACTACCACGTAAAGGGCTCCGCGGCGGCGCAGGCGGTGTGGAGCGCCGTCTGCTGGGGCGTGGTCACTCCGCTGTCCGTCGCGGTGCGCGGCAACCCCTCCATCTACCGCTACCTCTGGCGCAGCGTGCTCGAGAACGACTCCACCGCGGAGCTGCAGGCCCGGCTCGAGCGGGCCGGGCTGACCGACGTCACCTGGTCGACCGCCGGCGGCTGGCAGCACGGCATCCTGCACACCGTCCTCGCCCGCAAGCCCCTCTGACGCATGGTCCGACGCATCCCGCCGGGGCGTGACCGCCACGCCGTCCTGCACGCGGCCGCGCCGGGGAGCGCCCGGCTGGCGGAGCCGCGGCACGTCGTCGTGGTCGGCGGCGGGATCGCCGGTCTCGGGGCTGCGGTCGTGCTGGCCGAGCGCGGGGTGCGGGTGACGCTCCTGGAGGCGTGCGAGCAGCTCGGTGGACGCGTGCGGTCGTGGCCGCTCGACGACACGGGCGCCGCCGGGGGAGGGCGCACGATGAGCCGCGGGTTCCACGCGTTCTTCCGGCAGTACTACACGCTGCGCTCCCTGCTGCGCCGCGTCGACCCGACGCTGGCGCACCTCGTGCCGGTGCCCGACTACCCGCTGCGGCGGGGCGACGGGCTCACCGACTCCTTCGCCGCGCTCCCCACGAGGCCGCCGCTCAACCTGCTCGCCTTCGTGCTGCGCAGCCCGACGTTCCCGGTCGCGGCGCTGCCGTCGGTGCACGTGCCGAGCGCGCTCGAGCTCGTCGCCGCCGACTACCCCGCCAGCCACGAGCGCTACGACGGCGAGTCGGCCCAGGACTTCCTCGACCGGCTGAACTTCCCGGAGGGTGCCCGCCACCTGGCGCTGGAGGTGTTCGCGCGGTCGTTCTTCGCCCACCCGAGCGAGTTCGGGGCCGGCGAGCTGGTGGGCATGTTCCACACGTACTTCACGGGCAGCTCCGAGGGGCTGATGTTCGACGTCCCCGACGACGACTACGACACCGTCCTGTGGGCGCCGCTCGGCCGCTACCTCGAGGAGCTCGGCGCCGACGTGCGGCTCGGGACCGTCGTGCAGGGCCTGCAGCCCGAGGGAGACGGCTGGCGGGTCGACGGCGCGGGCGGGTCGCTCACGGCCGACGCGGTCGTCGTCGCCACCGACCCGCGGACCGCCCGTGCGCTCGTCTCGTCCCTGCCGGCGGGGGACGACGAGCGCACCGCCTGGCACCGCAGGGTCGCGGCGGGCCGCAACGCGCCACCCTTCGGGGTGCTGCGCGTGTGGCTCGACGGACGCGTCGCGCCCGAGCGGGAGGCGTTCCTCGGGACCAGCGGCTACGACCTGCTCGACAACGTCACCGTCCTCGAGCGCTTCGAGGCGGGCGCGGCACGGTGGACGGCGGAGCACGGGGGATCGGTCGTCGAGCTGCACGCCTACGCAGCCGACCCGACCCGTGACCCCGAGCTGGCGGGCGACGGACCCCACGGGATCGACGTCGGGCGGCTGCGCGCGCGGCTGCTCGCCGGGCTGCACGAGGTCTACCCGGAGACGCGCGACCTCGGCGTCGTGCACGAGGAGCTGCTCGTCGAGGACGACTGCGGGCTCGTCGGCACCGGGCCGTGGCGCGACCGGCTCACCGTCGAGACCCCGTACCCCGGGCTGGTGCTGGCCGGCGACGGGCTGCGCGTCGACTGGCCGATCGCCCTCATGGAGCGCGCCGCGACGACAGGCGTCCTCGCGGCGAACCGTCTGCTGGAGGGCTGGGGCGTGCGCGGCGAGGACGTGTGGACGGTGCCCCTGCAGGGTCTCGTGCACCGGCTCCCCGGTCGCGGTCGGCGACCGTCGTGAGCCCGACCGGGCACGGCCGGCGGCGCGCCGTCGTGGCGGACGAGCCCGACGCACCCCGCGTCGAGCGCGTCGACGCCGGGGGCAGGCCCGGCGTCAGCACCGTGTGGCGGCTGCGCTCGCTCGAGGCCGCGCGCCAGGTGCTGCGTGCACGGCACGCCACCACGCAGGCGGGGTTCACCGCCGAGGCCATCCCGCAGGGCTACCTCGAGCACCACCCGATCCTCGTGTCCGACGGTCCGCAGCACGACGAGCAGCGCCGCAAGGTCGCGCGCTTCCTCGCGCCCACCGTCGTCGCGGACCGCTACACCGACCTCATGCACGCCACCGCCGACCGTCTGCTCGCGGAGGCGGTCGCGGCGGGCGGCTGCACGCTCGACGAGCTGGCCCTGCTCTACACCGTCGAGGTCACGGCCGAGGTGGTCGGACTGACCGAGTCGTCCGTGCCGCGCATGGCCCGGCGGCTCGAGGCCATGTTCAGCCAGCCGCCCTTCGACGTCACCCGCCGCGACCTCGGCCGCACCCGACGGCAGTGGATGCAGGCCGCCGTGAACGGGCTCGTCCCCGTGGGGCGGCTCTTCCTGGCCGACGTCCGCCCCGCGGTCCGGGCACGTCGGCGCGAGCCGCGCGACGACATCGTCAGCCACCTGCTCGCCGAGGGGTACTCGACGGCCAGCATCCTCGTCGAGTGCGTCACCTACGGCACCGCGGGCATGGTGACGACGCGCGAGTTCGTGGTCATGGCGGCACTGCACCTGCTCGACGACGACGCGCTGCGCGCGCGGTACCTCGTCGCGTCGGAGCCCGAGCGGCTGGCGATCCTCGGCGAGGTCATCCGTCTGGAGCCGGTGGTCGGGCACCTCTACCGGCGCGCGCAGCAGCCGATCGACGTCAGTGACGGCGACCAGACCTGGACGATCCAGCCGGGCGACCTGGTCGACGTGTGCGTGCGGTCCACGAACGCCGACCCCGAGGCCGTCGGCGCAGCGCCGCTCGACCTCTGCCCCGGGCGGACGCTGCCCGCCGGCGTGGGCGAGCCCGTGCTGGCGTTCGGCGACGGCGAGCACAAGTGCCCCGGCCAGCCTCTCGCCCTGCTCGAGACCGACGCGCTGCTCGTCCGGCTGCTCGCCCTCGAGCCGCGTCTGGTGGCCGAGCCCGAGCTGGGGTGGGACCACCTCGTCGCGGGCTACTGGTTGCGCGGGGCCAGGCTCGCCCTCGGTGACGGTGGACCCGACGGCGGCAGCCCGCGTCGGGGACCCCGCACGAGCACGTCGGCCAGGATCGCGACCTTCGTGCGCGGCCTCACCCGGTGGCGGCCCGAGAAGACGTCGTAGTCGGCGGCCTCGACCAGGTCGAGGATGCGGGCGTACATCCGCAGGGCGGTGGCGACGCAGCGCGCGCCCGGTGGCGGCAGCATGGCGACGCCCGGTGCCGCCTGACGGTAGAGCGCCCGGTTGCGCTCGACCTGCTCGGCCATCATCGAGCGCCACGCCGGCGTCACACGACGTTCGGCCGGGTCGACGCCGTAGCGGGCGAGGTCCTCCTGCGGCAGGTACACGCGCCCGCGGTCGAGGTCCTCGCCCACGTCGCGCAGGAAGTTGGTGAGCTGGAACGCGTGGCCGAGCGCGCGCGCCGGCTCCTTCGCCGCGGGCGTCAGCGGCTGCAGCACCGGCAGCATCATCTCCCCGATCACGGCGGCGGAGCCCTCCATGTAGCCGTCGCGCAGCTCCTCCCAGGTGGCCCAGGTGGTGCGGGTCAGGTCGAGCTCCATCGCCCGGAAGAACCGGTCGAAGCACTCGGGGTCGGTGCGCCGACGCTGGAGGCTGTCGACGACCGCCGCCATGACCGGCTCGTCGGACCCGCCCGCCGCGATGCTGTCCCAGAAGTGCTGCTCGAAGCGACGCAGGCGGGCGGCCGGGTCGGTCTCGTCGTGCCCGGGCACCGCGGGGTCGACGCGCTCGGGCTCGTCGACGATGTCGTCGGCCAGCCGGCAGAGGGCGTACACGGTGTACACGTCGATCCGCTGCTCGCGGGGCAGCAGCCGGGCGCCCCAGTAGTAGGTGGTGCCGTGCGCCCGCGTGAGCTCGGCGCACCGGGCGTAGCCGGCCGCGAGCCGCGGGTCGGGGTGCAGGGGTCGGGCCATGGTGACACCCAGCCTAGGGCGAGCGGCCGTGCCACGATGGGTCCCGTGGATCGCGGGCGGACGTGAGCGGCGGACGGGTCGACGTGGCCGTCGTGGGTCTCGGGCCCGCGGGACGCTCGCTGGCGTCGGCGTGCGCGGCGCGGGGGCTGCGCGTCGTCGCCGTCGACCCGCGTCCCGCCGCCGTCTGGACGCCCACGTACGGGGTCTGGGAGGACGAGCTCGCCGAGCTGCCCCCGACGGTGGTCCGGTCCCGTCTGGCGGCGCCGGAGGTCCGTGCCCACGAGACGCACCGGCTGTCGCGTCCGTACGTCGTGCTCGACAACATCGCGCTGCAGGCCGCCCTGCCCCTCGACGACGTCGACGTGCGCCCCGCCCGGCTCGACGACGCCGAGGTCGCGGCGCTGACGTCGTCGTCGAGGGTCGTGGTCGACGCGCGCGGCGCCAGGCCGCGCGGTCTGCGCGCCGATGATCCCGCGCCTGCGCAGACCGCGTTCGGGGTGGTCGTGCCCGCCGACGTCGCGGCCCCGGCGCTGCAGGACGCGGAGGCGCTGCTGATGGACTGGCGGACGGACTGGCGGACGGACCAGGTCGGGGCGGGGACCGCAGGTCTGCGTCCGTCGTTCCTCTACGCGATCCCCCTGGGCGACGGGACCGTCCTGCTGGAGGAGACCTGCCTCGCCGCCGTTCCGCCCCTGCCCGTCGAGGAGCTGAAGGCGCGGCTGCGCCGCCGGCTCGCGGCGCGCGGCGTCGACCCGTCGGCCGTCGACACTCCCCTGCACCGCGAGGTGGTGCACATCCCGATGCGCGGTCGAGGTCGTCCGCCGGTCGACGGGACCCTGGCGCACGGGGTCGCCGGACGCGGCGGGCACGTCGTCACGGGCTACTCGGTGGCGCACGCGCTGCGTCGGTCCCGTGCGCTGGCCGACGAGCTGGCTGCCGGACAGGTGCCGCGTCGGGTCGACGCCCTGGCGCCGGCCGACGCGCTGCGCGAGGCGGGCCTGCGTGCGGTGCTGCGGCTCGACGTCGACGGCACGCTCGCCCTCTTCGACGGCTTCGGCCACCTCCCCGCCCACCTGCAGCGCGCGTACATGTCGCGCGACGGCGACCTCGCCGACGTCGCCGCCGCCATGTGGTCGATGTTCCGCCGGATGCCCTGGTCGGGCCGCCGCGAGCTCGCCCGCGCCACCCTCCTCCCCTAGCCCTCCCCGCGTTTTGTGGAGTTGGTGACGGTTGTCGGCGCAGAAACCGTCACCAAGTCCACAAAACGCGGGGAGGGAAGGGAGGGGGAGGGGTGGTCAGCGGACGAGCTGGTTGACGCGCTCCGCCGCGAGACGGCCCGACGGGAGCACCATCGGGACGCCGACGCCGGGGACGGTGCCCGAGCCGGCGAAGACGAGGCCGGGGACCCGCTTGTCGACGTTGGCCGGACGGAACGGACCCGTCTGGGCGAACGTGTGCGCCAGCGCGAACGGGGTGCCCGCGGCCATGCCCTGCTTCTGCCACTCCAGCGGGGTGACGAGCTCGTCGACGACCACGTCGGTCGGGTAGCCCGACCGCTCCAGGAACGCCAGCAGTCGCTCGCGCATCGGCCCGCGCTCGGCCTTCCAGTCCAGACGTCCGACGTCGAGGTTCGGGGTCGGCTCCAGCACGTAGAGGGTGCTGTGTCCCTCGGGCGCGGCCTCGTCGTCGTCGAGCGAGTGGACGGTGACGAGCCGCGACGGGTCGCGCATCAGCGTGCCGCGCTTCATGAGGTCCTCGAAGGCCTCGTTCCACTGCTGCCCGAAGTGGATGTTGTGGTGCGCCTTGCCCTCCGGCACGCCCTTGACGCCCACGTGCCACACGACGCACGACGGCGAGTAGTCGCCGCCCAGCCGCCCACCCACGCCGCGCACCGCACGCGGCGGGCGCAGGTCGGGCAGCAGCCACGTGTACGCGGTCGGCAGGTCGATGGTGCACACGACGGCGTCGGCGGCGACCGTGCCCTCGCCCGTCGCGACCCCGCGCACCCGACCTCCGGAGTCGCGCACGAGCGCCGTCACGGTGGTGCCGTAGCGGATCTCCGCGCCGGCGTCGGTGGCCGCGTCGGCGAGTGCCCGGGGCACGGCACGCATGCCGCCCTTCGGGAAGTAGACGCCCTCGATCGAGTCCATGTAGGTGATCACGGCGTAGAGCGCCAGCGCGTCGTCGGGCGCGAGCCCGGCGTACATCGCCTGGAACGAGAACAGGCGGTGCAGGCGCTCGTCGGCGAACCGGCGCCGGATCATCGGACCCAGCCGTCCGAAGCCACCCATCGCGAGCAACCGGGCCGCCGCAGCGGGCCGCGACAGCAGGTCCGTCGGCCGGTCGAAGTTCCGGTCGATGAAGTGCGGCATCTCCGTGAGGTACAGCCGCCGCAGCCAGGTGACGAACTCGTCGAACGCGGCGGCGTCGACGCTGCCGCACTCGCGGTGGATCTCCGCCCGCATCGCCTCGTGGCCGTGCCGCACCTCCAGCGTCGAGCCCTCGGCGTAGAACGCGCGGTAGGCGGGGTCGAGGAGCGTGAGCTCGAGCCGCTCGGCCAGGCTCGACCCTGCCGCGCGCAGCGGCCGGTCGATCAGGTCGGGCATCGTCAGCACCGTCGGTCCGGTGTCGAACGTGAACCCGTCGCGCTGCAGGATGCCGGCCCGGCCGCCGGGCACGTCCTCGCGCTCCAGCACGGTCACGCGGTGCCCATCACCCACCAGGTGGCAGGCGGCGGCCAGGCCCGCGAGCCCCGCTCCGACGACGACGACGTGACTCATGCGGACCTCCAGGAGACGGTGCGGGCGACCGCGCGCAGTCCGGCGACGCCGGCCGCGGTCAGGGGGGAGCCGACGAGGGCGCGCTCGGCACGCTCGGTCTCGTCGACGATGCGCTGCTCGACGTCCTGGCGGACGCCGCACTCCTCCAGCGCGCGCTGCAGCAGGGCGACGTCGCCAGGACGCGCGTCGGACGTGCCGACGCGGGCCATCGCGGTGGCGGCCTCGCCTGTGAGGCGTTCGGCGCCGAGAGCCCAGATCACGGTGGCCTTGCCCTCACGCAGGTCGTCGCCCGAGGGCTTGCCGGTGACGTCGGGGTCGCCCCAGACGCCGAGGACGTCGTCGCGCCAGGCGAACGCGCGGCCGAGGTGCAGCCCGAACCGCTCGAGCACGTCGCGCTGCGCGGCGGTGGCGCCGGCGGCGATCGCACCCAGCTGCAGGGGTCGGCCCACGGTGTACGCGCCCGACTTCAGGGCGGCGACGGCCTCGACGTGCGCGAGGTCGGTCCGCCGGCTGGCCGCTCCGGTGAGGTCGGCGCGCTGTCCGGCGATCAGCTCGAGGGTGAGCTGGTACCAGAAGTCGCGCAGGGCGGGCGGGAGCGTGTGCACCAGGCGGTCGGCCTCGTGGTGGGCGAGGTCGCCGAGCAGGATCGCGACGTTCTCGCCGAAGCGGGTCGCGTCGCCGTGGGCCGCTGCCCCGCGGTGCTGCGCGGCGGCCACGACGTGCGCGGCTGCCGCCCCGCGACGCTCGCTCGACTGGTCCATCACGTCGTCGTGCACGAGCGCGAAGAGGTGCAGGGTCTCCAGCGCCGCAGCGACCCGGACGACGTCGTCGTGCGCCGCGGTGCCGAGCGACCCGCCAGCGGCGACGAACCCCCAGTGGCACATCTGCGGACGCAGCCGCTTGCCCCGACCCTGCAGCAGCGTGTGCAGCCAGCCGGGCAGGTCGTCGGCGAGCGGACCGGGGGTGCCCGCAGGCGCGAGGCCGTCCCAGACGGTGCCCACCCACGCGAGCTCGGCCGTCAGCAGGTCGCTGACGGCGGCGAGCGTGACGTGCACCGACGCGTCCGCGCCCGACGGCTCGAGCGGGACCGCGGGCTGGGGGCCGAGGGGGAGCCGGGCACGCTCGGCGTCGAGCTGCGGCACCTGCAGCACCGACCACGGGCTGTAGACCGCGGGCGTGGCGCGGGCGGCGGCCACGAGGTCGGCCCAGGCGACCCACGTGTGCTCGCCGACCTCGGCAGGGTCGGGGGCGAGCGGCCCGTCGACGCGGGCCACGAAGACCGGACAGATCTCGTTCTCCACGACGCCGCTGGCGTCGACCGCGCGGTAGCGGAAGTCGGGCAGCAGCAGGCGCAGGTCGTGCACCCCGACGCCGAGCTCCTCGCGCACGCGGCGCTGCACGGCGTCGGCGATCGGCTCGTCGGGGCGCGGGTGCCCGCAGCAGGAGTTGGTCCAGACGCCGGGCCAGGTCCGCTTCGACAGCGCCCGGCGGGTCAGCAGCACGCGGCCGGCGTCGTCGAACAGGTGCACCGAGAACGCCTGGTGCAGCGGGGTGTCGGCTCCGTGCACGTCGAGCCGTGGTGCCGTGCCTGCGGGCGTGCCGTCGTCGTCCAGCAGAACGACCAGGTCCTGCTCGTTCTCGATCGCGGTCATCGCGCCGCATCCTCCGCTCGGTCGGTGCTTCCATCCTCGGGGACGCGGGCCGAGTCCGCCCGGCGACGTGACCGGCCGGCACCCGCTAGCCTGCGACGGTGGGCGCCATCCATCTGATCCGTCACGGCCAGGCCTCGTTCGGCAGCGACGACTACGACCAGCTCTCCGCCCTCGGCACCCGTCAGGGCGGCTGGCTCGGGCTCGCGTGGGAGGCGGCCGACTTCCGGCCGCACTGGTCGGTGGCGGGTTCGTTGCGCCGCCACGCCCAGACCGCCGTCGCGGTGCTCGACGCGGTCGACGGCGACCTCTACGACGTCGACGCCGGGTGGGACGAGTACGACCACCTCGCGCTGGCTGGCGAGACGGTCACGCCGACGACGGACCCGCGCGAGTTCCAGGCGCACCTCGACGCCGCTCTCGGGGCGTGGGTCAGCGGAGCTCCGTCACCGGTGGAGTCGTTCGCGGAGTTCTCCGCCCGGGTGCTGCGCGCGCTCGACGAGGCCGTCGCGCAGGCGGGGTCGGGCCGACGGGTCGCGGTGTTCACGTCGGGCGGGCCGATCGCGCTGGTCGCGTCGCACCTGCTGGCCGGCGACGCGTCGTTGTTCATCCCGCTCAACCGGGTGGTGGTGAACGCGTCGGTGACGACGCTCATCGTCGGCCGTGGCGGCACACGCCTGCTGACCTACAACGAGCACGGCCACGTGCCTGCCGACCAGGTCACCTTCCGGTAGCGCTCACTCCCACTTCATCGCGAAGCCGAACGCGGCCACGATGAAGCCCATGCCGATGACGATGTTCCAGTCGCCGAGGTCGGAGTAGACCGGGATGGTGATGTCGGTGCCGGAGATGACGTAGAAGACGACGATCCACAGCAGCCCGACGACGGCCGACGCGATCATCAGCGGCGCGGCGAAGCGGCTGCCGGTGGGCGTGCCCGGCTCGGGCTCCGGGCGGGTGCGCGAGGCGATCGACGACGCGGCGAACGCGATGACCGCGGCGATGGCGAAGTTCCAGCCGCCGAGGTCGAAGAGACCGGGGATGGCGCCGATCTTGGGGAACGAGCGGTCGGAGACCGTGAAGAAGGCGCCGACCGCCCAGGCGACGGCCACCACCAGGAGCAGCAGGGCGAGCGGGTGCGCCCAGCCGCCTCGGCGTGTGCGGACCGTGCTCGGGGTGCTGTTCTTGGCCACGGGGATCTCTTTCGGTGCCGTCTGCGGGTTCTGGGCTAGCGTAGTCGGCGTCGCGGACGGTGTCGGAGTGGGGAGAGGTGCTCGCATGTCGGGGACGCGTGCACGCTCGCGGACGACGTCGTCGCGCGCCTGGTCCGTCGCGGTGCTGGGCGTCTGCCTGGTGGCCGGCCTGACCGCCGCGGCCGCGCACCGCACGTCCGACGGCCAGGACCTTCGGCCGGCGGGCGGCGACGTCGCGTCGCTGGTGGGCGAGCGGGAGCGTCGGGTCGAGCGACGCCAGGCCGACGTCGTCGACCTGCAGCGCGAGATCGACGCCGCGACCGCCGCCGCCGACGACGCCAGCGGGGTCGAGTCGATCGTGCGACGGCTGCGCACCCTGCGCGACCTCGCCGGGCTCAGCACCGTCCGCGGGCCCGGCATGCGGGTCACGCTGACCGACGCCCCGCGCGACGCCGACTCCGCCGGGATCGACCCCAACTACCTCGTCGTGCACCAGCAGGACCTGCAGGCGTTCGTCAACGCCCTCTGGGCCGGGGGCGCCGAGGCGGTCAGCCTGCAGGGTCAGCGGCTCGTGTCGACGACGGCGATCGTGTGCGTCGGCTCCAACGTCATCATCGACGGGCGGCCGTTCTCGCCGCCGTACGTCATCGAGGCGGTCGGCGACGTGCCTGGCATGACCTACTCGCTCGGCTCGTCCCCCGAGGTGGCCAACTTCGAGCGCTACGTGACGAAGTTCCGGCTCGGCCTGAAGGTCGCGACCAGCGACGACCTGGTGGTCGCGCCCTACGGCGGCGCGACCGTCCTGCGGTACGCGTCGGCGCTCTCCTGACCGACGTCGCCGCCGGCCAGGAGAGCCCGGCTACTGCCCGGGGGTGATGTCGAGGTCGGCGCCGCCGTCGCCGTTGCCGTCCGCGGGGGCGTCACCGTTGCCGTCGGCCTGGTCGCCGCCCTGGTCGTCGCCCTCGTTGCTCGACACGGTGATCTCGATGGTGGTGCCCGGCGGCACCGACGTGCCCGCCGGCGTGCCCTGGTTGGTGACCTGGCCCTTCGGCGCGGTGGCGGCCGGGTCCTCGGTGACCGAGACCTCGAGGTCGGCCTCCTGCAGCGTCTTCTCCGCCTCCTCCTGCGTCATGCCGACGAGGTTGGGCACCTGCACCTCGCCCTGCGACACGATGACGGTCACGGTCGTGCCGGCGTCGACGCTGACCCCGGCCGCAGGGTTGGTGTTGATGACGGAGTTGCGGCTCTGGTCGGACGCGCGTTCCTCGCGCTTGACCTTGAGCCCCTGCCCCTCGAGCGCGGCCTTCGCCTCGTCGAAGGTGTAGCCGACGACGTTGGGCACCTGGACCTGCGCCGGCCCGGTGGAGACGACGAGCGTCACCTCGGTCCCCTTGTCGACCTCGGTGCCGCCCTCGGGGTCCTGGGAGACGACGTTGCCCTCCTCGACGTCGCCGTCGGCGCGCTCCTGCGTCTGCACGGTGAACCCGTCGCGCTCGAGCGTGCGCTGCGCGGCGACGGCGTCCTGGCCGGTGACGTCGGGTACCTCGACCTGGGCGGGCGCCGGCGGGGGCTGGTTGGCCTGGTTGTAGGCGTAGAGGCCGATGCCGGCGAGCAGCAGGAGGAGCAGGATCGCGAGCGCCCAGTACAGGGGCTTGCGGTTCTTGCGCTCCTCCTCGTCCTCGACGGCGGGCTGCGTGCCGGTGGCCGCGGCGGCAGCGACGGCCGGGGCGACGGCGGTGGCGGCCGGCGCGACCGACGTCGCGGCCGTCGGGGCCTCGACCTGCTGGCCGGCGATGGCCCGCTCGAGGTCCTTGCGCATGTCGGCGGCCGACTGGTAGCGGTCGTCGGTGCGCTTCGCGAGCGACTTCGCGACGATGTGGTCGACCGCCTGCGTCACCTCCGGGTTGAGCTGCGACGGCGGGCGGGCGTCCTCGCGGACGTGCTGGTACGCGACCGACACCGGGCTGTCGCCGACGAACGGCGGACGGCCGGTGAGCAGCTCGTAGAGCAGGCAGCCGGTGGAGTAGATGTCGGAGCGAGCGTCGACGGTCTCGCCGCGCGCCTGCTCGGGCGACAGGTACTGGGCGGTGCCGATCACCGCGGCCGTCTGCGTCATCGCGCTGGAGGAGTCGGCGATCGCACGAGCGATGCCGAAGTCCATGACCTTCACCTGGCCCGACGGCGTCAGCATGACGTTGGCGGGCTTGATGTCGCGGTGGATGATCCCGGAGCGGTGCGAGTAGTCGAGCGCGCTGAGCACGTCGGCCGTGATCGACAGGGCGCGCTCGGGCAGGATCTTGCGGTCGTCGCGCATGATCTCGCGCAGCGTCTGGCCCTCCACGTACTCCATGACGATGTACGGGATGTGGTTGCCGTGCTTGTCGGTCGACTCGCCGGTGTCGTAGACGGCGACGATGGCGGGGTGGTTCAGGGCGGCGGCCGACTGCGCCTCGCGGCGGAAGCGGGCCTGGAAGGTGTCGTCGGAGGACAGGTCGGCGCGCAGCTGCTTGATGGCCACGGTGCGGCCGAGGCGCAGGTCGCGCGCGACGCGGACGTCGGCCATGCCTCCGCGACCGAGCAGCCCGCCGAGCTCGTAGCGCTCGCCGAGCAGGATGGGCTCGTCGCCGGATCCGGTCATGGGGTCACTCTCCCTAGGGGGGTCGAAGTCACTCACCGAGCACCGCCTCGATGACGGAGCGTGCGATGGGGCCGGCGAGGCGTCCACCGGCGATCTCGTTGCGGGCCGTGCTCGAGGACTCGACGACGACGGCGACGGCGACCTTGGGGTCGTTCGCCGGCGCGAGGGCCACGAACCAGGCGTAGGGGGGTCGGTCGGGGGTCGACTGCGCGGTGCCGGTCTTGGCGCCCACCTGGACGCCCGGGATCTGCGCCGACGTGGCGGTGCCCGACTGGACGGTCGCCACCATCATCGAGCGCAGGATCGCTGCGTTGTCGGCGCTCATGGCGCGGTCGAGCTCCTCGGGCTCGAGGGACTCGAGGACGCGCAGGCTGGGCGAGCGGACCGACTTGACCACCTGCGGCTTCATGACGACGCCGTCGTTGGCGATGCCGGCGCCCACCATGGCCATCTGCAGCGGGGTGGCCGCGACCTCGAACTGGCCGATGCCGCTCTGCGCGAGCTGCGGGGCCTCCAGGTCGGTGCCCTCGGCCGTGAACTGGCTGGCGCTGCTGGCCAGGCCTTCGAGCGGGTTGGTGCCGAAGCCGAACTTGCGGGCCTGCTCCTCGAGCTTGTCCTGGCCGATCTTGCCGGCCAGGTCGCCGAAGGAGACGTTGCAGGAGACCTGCAGCGCCTGCTCGAAGGTGATCGGGTCGCCGCCGCAGTTGCCGCCGTTCTCGTTGGGCAGCGTGTACTGGATGCCGGGGAAGGAGAGACTGGCGCCACCCTTCACGCGGCTGTCGGCCTTGAGGTTGAGGTCCTCGAGTGCCGCGGCCGCCGTGACCAGCTTGAACGTCGAGCCGGGCGGGAGGATCTGCTGCGTCGCACGGTTGGTCAGCGGGTCGTCCTCGTTGGCCTGCAGACGCTTCATCGCCTCGGTGACCTTGGAGAAGTCGTGGCTGGCGAGCACGTTCGGGTCGTAGGAGGGCTGGCTGACCATCGCGAGCACGGCGCCGGTCTTGGGGTCGAGCGCGGCGACGGCGCCCTTGGTGCCCTCGCCGAGCGCCTCCAGGCCGCTCGCGGCGACCTTCTGCGCGCGCGGGTTGATGGTCAGCTCGACGCTGCCGCCCTGGGGCTTCTTGTTGGCCAGCAGGTCGACGACGCGGCTGACGAAGAGCCGGTTGTCGCTGCCGGACAGCACCTGGTTCTGCGAGCGCTCGAGGTTGGCGCTGCCGTAGATGTAGGAGAAGTAGCCGGTGAGCGGCGCGTACAGCGTCGACTGCGGGTACACCCGCTGGAACTTGTACTGGTCCTTGCTCGGCTTGCTCTCGGCGACGGGCTCGTCGCCCACGAGGATCGCGCCGCGGTCGCGGCTGAAGTCGGCGTCGATGACGCGCTTGTTGCCCTGGCGTGCGTTGAGGTCGCCGGCCTCGACGAACTGCACGTAGTTGACGTTGATCAGCAGCGCCGCGAACAGCACGAGGCAGGCCACGGCGAGGTTGCGGATGGGCTTGTTCACGACAGCTTCACCACCTGGGTCTCCTCGTCGTGGTCGAACTGCGACACCTCGGGCGCGGGGCGTCGGGTCTGGTCGCTGATGCGCAGGAGCAGCGCGATGATGGCCCAGTTCATGACGACGGACGAGCCGCCCTGTGCCATGAACGGGGTGGTCAGGCCGGTCAGCGGGATGAGGCGGGTGACGCCGCCGATGACGACGAAGATCTGCAGGGCCATCGAGACGGCGAGGCCGGCGGCGAGCAGCTTGCCGAACGCGTCACGGCAGGTGAGCGCGATGCGCATGCCGCGCTCGACGACGAGGCCGTAGATGACGAGGATCGCCATGAGTCCGGTGAGTCCGAGCTCCTCGCCCATCGCGGAGGCGATGAAGTCCGAGAACGCGAACGGGGTGAGCTGCGGACTGCCCTGCCCCCAGCCGGTGCCGAGCACGCCGCCGTAGGCCATGCCGAACAGGCCGTTGATGATCTGCCCGTTGCGGTCGGGGTCGGAGAAGGGGTCGAGCCAGGCGTCGAAGCGCACGCGCACGTGCCCGAACGCGAGGTAGCCGAAGTAGGCGCCGGCCACGAACAGGCTGCCGCCGACGACGAGCCAGCCGGGCCGCTCGGTGGCGATGTAGAGCATGACGACGAACAGGCCGAAGAACAGCAGCGACGAGCCGAGGTCGCGCTGGAAGACGAGGATGGCGATGCTGATCAGCCACGCCGCGCCGATGGGGCCGAGGTCGCGACCGCGCGGCAGGTCGATGCCGGCGAAGCGTCGGCCGGCGAGCGCGAGGGCGTCGCGCTTCACGACGAGGTAGCCGGCGAAGAAGATGGCCAGGCAGATCTTGGCGGCCTCGCCGGGCTGGAAGCTGAACGGGCCGATGTTGATCCAGATGCGCGCGCCGCGGATGTTCTGGCCGATGACGGGCAGCAGCGGCAGCACCAGCAGCGCGAGCGCGACGAAGCCGAACGTGTAGGTGTAGGCCTGCAGGCGGCGGTGGTCGCGGATGACGAGCAGCACGACGGCGAAGAGCGCGATGCCGATGCCCGACCACATCAGCTGGTTGGTGGCGAGCGGGCCGAACGCGTCGTTGCCCATCGCCTGGTAGCCGAGGTCGATGCGGTAGATCATCGCCAGTCCCAGCCCGTTGAGGCAGATGACCAGCGGCAGCAGGACGGGGTCGGCGTAGGGCGCGACCTTGCGGACGAGCAGGTGCGTGGCGACGGCGGCCGCGACCAGGAAGATCACGAGCCGCAGCGCGTCGGCCGGCACGCGACCCTCGGCGCCGAGGCCGACGGCGCAGTAGGCGCCGACGCCGATGAGCACGGCGAGCAGGGTCAGGGTGAGCTCGGCCCCGCGTCGCTTGCGCGGGACCAGGGTGGGTGTGCTCATGCGGACCGCTCCCGGTCGGCGGTGCGCGACGCGGAGGGGGACGGCGAGGGGGAGGGGCTCGGCGAGGGCGACGGCTCGGGCTCCTCGGCGAGGCCGCGCAGGTTCTCGACGATCTGCTCGGCGTCGGCGCGGCTGTCGGCCTCGATGCCGCCGCGCACCTGCTGGGCGCGGAAGGTGGGCAGGGTGTCGAGCTCGACGTCGGTGACCTCGTCGACGTGCTTGAGGGTGACGAGCGGCAGGTCGGCCTGGACGCCGCGGTAGATGACGACCTTGCCGTCGGCGGAGGCCACGTAGTACTGGTCCTGCGACCAGCGGTAGGCGTAGAACGCGCCGGCGGCGACGATGCCGACGACGACGGCGAGGGCGACGAGGCGGCGGACCCAGCGCCACTTGCTCGGCGGGCGGGGCGCGTAGCGCAGCTCCTCGGGGTCGACCTCCTTCTCGCGCCTGCGCTCCTTGCGCTCCTCGCGCGAGCGGGCCTTCCCGGAGCCACCGGCGGCGTTGCCGGTGCGGGGGCGGGGTCCCTCGGCGGCGGCGCCGACGAGCTGCGGGCGTCCGTCGGCCGACGAGAGCTCCTCCTCCGACACGGCACCGGAGGGCACGAGCTCGCCGATGACGACGGTGACGTTGTCGTAGCCGCCGTTCTCGAGCGCGGTGCGGACGAGGTCGGACGCGGCCTGGTCGATGGTCTCGGCGCTGAGCAGCTGCTGGATGGTGGCGTCGTCGACCATGTCGGAGAGACCGTCGCTGCACAGCAGGAAGCGGTCGCCGACCTGGCCCTCGAACCACTCGAGGTCGGCGTCGTTGTCGTCGCGGCCGAGCATGACGCGCAGCAGGAGGGAGCGGTGCGGGTGCACGCGCGCCTCCTCGGGCGTCAGCTTCCCCTCCTCCACGAGGCTCTGCACGAACGTGTGGTCGGTGCTGATCTGGGTCAGCTCGCCGTCGCGCAGGAGGTACGCACGCGAGTCGCCGATGTGGGCGGTGGCGAAGCGCTCGCCGTCCCACAGCATCGCCTCGAGCGTGGTGCCCATGCCCTCGACCGACGGGTCCTCGGCGACGAGCTCGCCGAGGCGCTGGTTGGCGTGGGCGACGGCCTTCTGGAGCGCCTCGAGCGGGTCGATCTCGGGCAGCTCGCGGTCGAGCTGGCGGATGACGTTCATGGTCTCGGCCGAGGCGAGGTCGCCGGCGGCCGCTCCGCCCATGCCGTCGGCGACGGCGATGAGGCGGCTGCTCGCGTAGCCGGAGTCCTGGTTGCTGGAGCGGCGCAGACCGACGTCGGTGAGCGCGACGTAGCGCAGGGTGAGGGACATCGTCCTACTTCCGCAGCTCGACGATGGTCTTGCCCAGCCGGACCTGGATGCCCAGGCCGATCGGGGTGGGGGACGTGATCCGCTGGCTGCCGAGGTAGGTGCCGTTGGTGGAGCCGAGGTCCTCGACGAACCACTGCTCGCCGTTGGTGGCGAAGCGGGCGTGGCGGGTGGAGACGTAGTCGTCGTCGAGGCGGATGGCCGCGTCGGTGCCGCGGCCGAGGAGGACGGGTCCGTCGCCGAGCGGCACGCTCTGGCCGGAGTTGGGGCCGGAGACGACCTGGAGCTTGGTGGGCGCGCCGCGCGGGGTGCGCTGCTTGCGGCTCTTGGCGGGCTTCGCGGCGGCTGCGGCGCGGGGCTGCTTGGCGGGCTTCTGGTTCGGTGCCTTCGCGCCGAAGATGTCGGAGCGGATGACCGACACGGCGGACAGCACGAACAGCCACAGGACGGCGAGGAAGCCGATCTTGATGAGGGTGAGGGTCAGGTCCGTCATCGGTCCTCGCTCGTCGTGATGCGGATGGTGAGGACCGTGTTGCCGAGGCGGATCTCCGAGCCGTTGCCGACCGAGGCGGTCTGCACGCGGTGCCCGTTGAGGACGACGCCGTTGGTCGACTGCAGGTCGGTGATGGTGACGGTGGTGTTGCCGCCGGACTCGTGGACCTTGATGTCGGCGTGCCGGCGGGAGATGCCGGGGTCGTCGATGCGCAGGTCGGCCTCGCTGCCGCGTCCGACGACGACGCCGGGCGGGGTGAGGGGGTGCTTGAGGCCGTTGACCTCGAGCACGACCTGCGAGCTGCGGACGGCGGTCTCGGTCATGCGGGCGCCCTCGACGGGCCGGACGGCCGCGTTGGTGCGGCTGCGCACGCGGAAGCGTCCGGTGCCGAGGTCGGGCGACTCGACGAGCTCGATGCGCAGGGGCCCGGCGAGGGTGTAGCGCTGCTCGGTGACGTGCTCCTGCACGAGCGTGGCGAGCTCGGTGGTGAGGGTGTCGCCGAAGGGGGCGAGCCGGCCGTGGTCGGTGGGCGAGAGCTCGACGGTGAAGTCGTTGGGGACGAGCATCCGCTGGCGCGAGAGCACGTGGGCCGAGTTGTCGACCTCGCGCTGGATCGCGGCGGCGATCTCCACCGGCTGCACGGCGCTGCGGAAGGCTCGGGCGAACGCGCCGGTGACTGCGCCCTCGAGCCGCTGCTCGAAGCGGCTGAGCACACCTGCCATCGGTTCTCGCCTCCTGCCGGGTCACGTGCGTGGGGTCGTCGGTGGTCCCGACGATGGTATCGGCAGGCACGACGCACGCGAATTGACGTGGGAACGCGTTCCATTCTTCCTGCCCCACCCCAGCCCCGCCGCCCTCTCCATCGGTGGCTCAGCAACCCGCGCGCCGGCATCGGTGCCTCAGCACCCCCAACAGCCCTGCTGCGGTTGCCCAGCCGCCGACGGGCGGGTGCGGGCGCGCGGAAGCCGTGGTGTTAGACTCAACGACTGTTCCTCAGGGAACGACGCGCGAGTGGCGGAACGGCAGACGCGCTGGCTTCAGGTGCCAGTGTCCGCAAGGGCGTGGGGGTTCAAATCCCCCCTCGCGCACCAAGCAAGCAGCATGATGGAGATGGCAAGAGCCGTGGGCGGTAGCGCCCGCGGCTCTTTTCTTGCGCGAGGACCTCCCCATCGCGCCGGTCCTTGGAATGCGCCCGCTACCCAGTTTCCGTCCGCTCACACCGAAACATGAAAAAATTCTGAGAAAAAGACTCGTGTCCAGGACTTCCGCTGGTAGACAGTGCCTGCGCAACTCACTCGGGGTGGCGTTGTGAGCTGCTCTGGAGGTCGCCGTGCGCCGTCTTGTCGTTGGTCTGGTGTCGTCGTGTCTGGTGTTGACCGGCCTGCAGGCGCAGGCGCAAGGCGAGGACACGGCTCCTCTCGATCCTGAGGCGAAGGCTTTCGCGGAAGCCGCGGCGACGGGCAAGAACGTCGAGATCGTGGAGGACCGAACGGAGACCGAGACCGTGTGGGCGACGCCCCGGGGGACGTTCTCCACGAAGATCTCGAACGCGCCCGTGCGGGTCAAGGGCGACGACGGATGGGAATCCATCGACTTCGATCTCGTCGAGCGTGACGGCGTGGTTCGACCTCAAGCCGCGCCTGGCGACGTCGAGCTCTCGGCGGGCGGGCGCGACCCGCTGCTCCAGGTGACCGTCGGAGACGTCACGACGTCGATCTCCTGGCCCGGCACGCTGCCGTCGCCCGTGCTGGACGGCCCGACCGCCACCTACGTGGACGTGATCGATGACGTCGACCTTCGCATGACGGTCACCGACGGCGGTGTCTCCCAGGTCCTCGTGGTGAGGACGGCAGCGGCGGCAGCGGACCCGCGCCTCGCCCAGCTCAAGCTCGCGACGGACGTGGACAACGGACGCGTCGAGGTGGCGGACGGCGGCGGGCTCAGCGTCCTCGACGACGTGGGGCGCACGGTCGGCGATGCGCCCGCTCCGATCATGTGGGACTCGAGCGGGACGGTAGTCGGCGACGGCGGCCATCCTGTCGTCGACAGCAGCGCGGAGGCTGTCGATCGGCGGACCCAGGGGCCGGTGGAGAACGACGACGTCGCCCCGGTGGGGCTGGCAGTCACGGGCGGCGACATCGTGCTGGAGCCGCACCGCGACGCTCTGACGGGTGCAGACGTGCAGTATCCGGTCTACATCGATCCGAAGGTCGGCGGGCGCGCGTTCGCGTGGGCCATGGTGTTCAAGCAGCACCCGAGCTCCTCGTTCTACAAGTGGACAGACGAGGAGGGTCAGGGCACCGGCTACCAGAACTACATCGGGGTCTCGAACAAGCGACTCTTCTTCCAGTACGGCATCAGCTCGCTCTCGGGGCACCAGATCCGATCGGCGACCTTCAAGGCGACGATGGTGTGGTCGCCCTCGTGCACGACGCGCCCGATCAAGGTCTACCGGTCCGGGGGAGTGTCGTCGGACACGACCTGGAACGACCAGCCGTCGCTGGGGGCGTTCCAGGACAGGAAGTCGTACTCAGCCGGCCACTCCGGGTGCAACCCCGGCGGTCGGGATGTCGTGTGGAACATCAAGAACGGCATGGCCGCCGCGGCTGGCGACGGACGCCCCACCATCGGCCTCGCCCTCATCGCCGAGGACGAATCAGACCCGGTGAACTGGAGGCGTTTCAAGCACAACGCGTCCATCACCGTCGAGTACAACCGACGCCCGAGCGTCCCGACGTCCCGCACCATCAACGGCATCGCCTGCCCGACGACGGGCGCCGTCCGGCTCGGCAGGATGACGTCCTACCCGGTCATGCGGGCCAAGCTGGCCGACCCCGACGGCAACAATGTCCGCGCTCTCTGGGACTGGAACGCGGGTTCCGACATCACCTCCGCCCACAGTGACATCACGGGCAGCTACGTGGCGAGCGGCTCCACCGCCGCTCGCAGCCTCAGCGCGCTGAGCCGGGACGAGAACGACACCGTCAAGTCCGGTACCTGGACCTTCAGGGTATCTGCCGAGGACTCCGGAGGCTTGCGGAGCGCGGCCTCCGACGAGTGCACCTTCACCATCGACTCCACCCTGGCCGCACCTCCTCGGGTCCTCGGCTTGCCCGGCGTCGACGACCCGTCCACGAGCTGGGAACCGGACAAGTCCTACCAGCTGACCTTCGCGCCGGGATCGACGAAGGACGACGTGGTCGGCTACCGGTACAGCTTCACGTCCGACCAACCTCCCACGACGGCGATGCTCGCTGCGTCCGGCTCGGGCAAGACCCACACTCTCGACCTGCCTGCGCAGAGCGTCGGTACGCACAAGCTGAGGGTCTGGGCCTACGAGGCCTCAGGGAATCGGAGCGAAGTGCCCTTCGTCCACGAGTTCGAGGTCCTTGACCCTGAACGGTTCGTCCGCTCGACGTATACGTTCGATGACGAGGACGGGTCGCTGGCGGTCGACAGCACCGGTGAGTTCCCGCTCGACATCGGCGACGCCACCCGCTCGACGCGTTCGCTCTACGTGGACGACGACCCCGACAACCGTGCTCGTGACGCCATGATCAGCCTCTCCGAGAGCTCGCAGCCTCCGGCGATGGTCGGCTCCTTCGTCGACCCGAAGAGGTCCTTCGACCTGGCCTTGTTCGTCGATCCCGCGAAGACGGCGACGAGCAGCAACCAGATGACGGCTCTCTCGCTCGGAGGGGAGAACTCTCCCGGCCTCGAGATCGGCGCGGAGGTGAACGGCACAGGCTTCGACTACGTCCTGCGCGTCTGGGACAGCCAGACGGCAGCGTGGGTCGTCGCGCGCGTGCCGGGCGACGACGGCCAACCGGGGACGCGACCCGTCGTCGGCTCGTACGACGTCGTGACGAAGAAGGCGACGCTCCGAGTGCTCGGAGCCAACGCCGCGACCGCGGTCACGCCAGGGACGGCCACGCTCCCTGAGTCCTTCGTCCGCCAGCGGTTGACGGTGGGAGCTTCCTACGACGCGACCCGTCGGTGGACCGGCTTCCTCGACCAGGTCGTCGTCGCCCGCGGTCCTCTCACCGATGACGAGATATCCAACTTCCTGAAGATCTGGGACCGCACCGAGTGCGTCGCCGTGAGCGGAGGCTGCTGACATGACCACACGTCGTCGCTGGACGATCTGGGCGCTCGTGGGCGCTCTGATCACCTCCCTCCTCGCCGCCTCGGCCACCGCGCCCGCCTCTGCCGAGGGGGACGACGCACCTCCGAAGACGCAGGTGATGCCCTCGGTGCCGGTCGCGCCGGTCGACGCTGACGCGTTGTCGATCGAGCCGTCGGGCGAACCCGTGACGGCCGACGAGCTCCCGCGTGCGGGCGTCGAGATCGAGACGACCGTCGCCGACTCGTGGACGCGGGAGGTCGAGGGATTCTCGGTCCGCTCGAAGGGGGCCGAGGAGTCGGCCAAGGCCACGCTCTCGACTGAGACCGTGACGCTCGACGGCGAGCCGGTTGCCGCCCCGGCGTACACGATCGACCTGGCTCCTCAGCCGATCGCTGCCGAAGAGGCGACGACCGACGCGAGCGAGGAGGCGGGAGCCCCGTCGGCGTCGGCGGCCAGCCCGTCCGCGGAACCTTCTGCCGCGACCGCGCGCCAGGAGGACCTGCCTGCGACCGTCGACGTCAAGCTCGACTACACCGACTTCGTCAACGCCTTCGGGGCCGACTGGGCAGGTCGGCTGCGGCTGGTGACCTTCGAGGACTGCGACGAGTCCGGGAGCGGCCTGGACTGCGGCGCGATGAAGGCGCTCAAGACCACCGCGGACGCGAAGAACAACACCCTCACCGCGACCGTGCCGACCCAGCGCTCCAGCTCGACGTCGGCCTCGACCATGACGGTGGCAGCAGCGCCGGGTCCCTCGGGACCCCAGGGCGACTACAAGGCGTCCTCCCTCGCGCCCTCGTCGTCGTGGTCCGCCGGGAACCAGTCCGGCGACTTCGCGTGGTCGTACCCGATCGCGACGCCGCCGGCGATGAACGGTCCCACGCCCGACCTCGCCTTGAGCTACTCGTCGGGTTCCGTGGACGGGCGGACCTCGTCCACCAACAACCAGACGTCGTGGATCGGTGAGGGTTTCTCCCTCGATCCTGGGTTCGTCGAGCGGTCCTACGAGTCGTGCGACCAGGTCGGCGGAACCCCCGAGGACGTCGGCGACATGTGCTGGCGCGACGACAACCTCACCATCTCGCTGAACGGTCAGAGCTCTGAGCTCGTCCAGGACGGCTCGACCAGCCAGTGGCGGATGAAGAACGACGACGGGACGCGCGTCGAGCTGCTCAAGCAGGACGGCATCAACCGCGACGACAACGGCGAGTACTGGCGGGTGACCACGCCCGACGGCACCCGGTACTACTACGGCAGGAACCAGCGCTTCGACGGTGACGACCGCCGGACCGACTCGGTCTCGACCGTCCCGGTCTACGGCGCTCGCGCGGGTGAGCCCTGCCACGGCTCGACCTTCGCGACATCGGCGTGCGACCAGGCGTGGCGCTGGGGTCTCGACTACGTCGTCGACCCGAACGGCAACACGATGTCGTACTTCTACGACCAGGAGAAGAACAACTACGGCGCCAACAAGAACGCCACCGTCCGCGCCTACGACCGCGCGGCGCTGCTGACGTCGATCGAGTACGGCACCCGTCAGGGCAGCGACGCCGCCTCCGCCAAGGTCGTCTTCACCTCCGCCGAGCGGTGCCTGAAGACCAGCGAGGTCACCTGCGAGTCCTTGACCAAGGACACCGCCTCGCACTGGCCGGACGTCCCCTACGACCGGATCTGCACCAGCGATACCTCCTGCGCCACGCGCACCTCTCCCACGTTCTTCTCCCGCAAGCGCCTCGCGAAGATCACGACCTTCGTGAAGGCGACGAGCAACTCGTGGTCGGCCGTGAACGAGTGGAACCTCACGCACGAGATCCCCGCGACCGGCGACATGACGAACGAGGAGAACGCGGAGCAGGCCCAGGTCCGCACGCTCTGGCTCGCGCAGGTGCAGCAGACGGGCAAGGTGGGGACCGACGTCAGCCTGCCGCCCGTGCGCTTCAACAAGGAGCTTCTCGACAACCGGGTCTACGACACGAACGGCGTGGACTCGTTCGCCCGCTTCCGCGTCAACGCCATTGACAACGGCACCGGTGGGTCCATCGCGGTGAACTACTCGCCTCGCGACTGCACGGCGAGCGACAAGCCGGCCGCCGGTTCGCTCGACACGAACGCCAGGCGTTGCTTCCCGGTCTGGTTCAGGCCGTGGTGGAGCGAGGACTCCCAGCTCGAGTTCTTCCACAAGTACCGGGTCGACAGTGTCGTGGAGGCTGACAACACCTCGGGCGGAGCGAACGTCACCACCAGCTACACCTACGGCGGCGGCGACGGCTGGCACTACACGACGTCCAACCTCGTCGAGCCGAAGTACCGCACCTGGGGCGAGTGGCGTGGCTACTCCCGGGTGAGGACCGAGGTCGGGGCGGAGTCGGGCAAGACCTGGAGCGAGTCGCTGTACCTGCGAGGCATGCACGGTGACCGCGCGGCAGGGGGAGGGACCAAGTCGGTCACCGTGACCGACCCGCTCGGGGACAGCGCCGACATCCAGGACCGTGACGAACGGGCCGGCTTCGAGCGCCGGACACGCACCCAGCTGGGAGCCTCCGGAGCGGTCGTCGACATCACGGTCAACACGCCCTGGACCTCCCCCGCGACCGCCACGTCGAACGGGCGGTCCGCGCACATCGTGAGGCTCGGGGAGACCGAGACCCGGACGCGGCTCTCGTCAGGCTCGTACCGCACGGTGAAGACGACGACGGACTACAACGACCGCGGTCAGCCCGTCGCCGTCAACGACCTCGGGGACACGTCGACGGCGGCCGACAACCGGTGCACCACGACGTCGTTCGCCACCAACGCCACTCTCGGGATGTACGACTACCCCGCGACCCAGGTCACCACGGCACTCGCGTGTGGGACGGCACCGTCGGCGGCTGGTCACATCATCTCCGCGAGCCGCACGTCGTACGACGGGCAGGCGTTCGGCGCAGCGCCGACGCAGGGGCGCCCGACGCGCCTCGAGACGGTCTCCGGCTGGTCCAACGGCATCACCTACCAAGTCGACGCCGAGACCCAGTACGACGTGTACGGCCGTCCGACGAGCGTCACTGACGCCAAGGGCAAGACCACGACGACTGCCTACGTCCCGGCCACCGGCGGACCGGCCGAGGAGGTGAGGGTGACCAACGCACTGGACCACGTCACGGTCGTCAGTCCCTCCCGCTCGTGGGGCACACCGACGAGCGAGACCGACGCTGCCGGCGCTGTCACCAACTACTCCTACGACGGCCTGGGCCGTGTGGTCGCGGTCTGGGGACCGGGTCGGGACAAGGCGACGCAGACGCCGTCGGTGAAGTTCACCTACAAGGTGAGCGCGACGGCACCGAACACCGTCACGACCGAGCGGCTGAACGCTGCGCAGGAGTACGTCGCGACCGTGGCGTTCTACGACGGCCTCATGCGGGAGAGGTCGACGCAGAAGGCCTCGCCGAGCGCCGACGGTGGACGCGTGATCACCGAGAAGATCTACGACGACCGCGGGTGGGTGAGCTCGTCTCGCGGCCCGTACTACAACTCCGGCGACGTCGACACGACGCTCGTGTCGGCCGCGGAGAACGCCGTCCCCCGCTACGCCAACTACACGTACGACCTCGCCGGCCGCGTCACGAGGGAGGCGCTTGCCTCTCTCGGTGGAGTCAAGTGGTCGACCAGCACGGCCTACGGGGGCGATCGGGTCCTCGTCACGCCGCCGACCGGAGGCACCGCCACGACGACGGTCTCCGACGCGCGAGGGCAGGTCACGAGCCTCACTCAGCACACCGCGTCGACCCCGACAGGCGGGGGTGACGTCACCTCCTACACGTACACGCCGTCGGGCCAGCTCAAGAAGGTCACCGACGCCTCGGGCACCGAGTGGTCGAAGACCTACGACATCCGTGGGCGCCTGATCGCCGACGACGACCCGGACAAGGGCGAGAGCACCTTCACGTACGACGAGCTCGACCGCCCGGTCTCGGCGACGGACAAGCGCGGTGTGACCTTGTGGACCGACTACGACGCGCTCGGCCGGAAGATCGCGCTGCGTGACGACTCCGCCACTGGTCTCGTCCGAGCGAGGTGGACGTACGACACCGTCCGCAAGGGTGCCCTGGCGTCCGCCGTCCGTGTGGCTGACGGCAAGGAGTACAAGGACGAGGTCACGGCCTACGACAGTGCAGGTCGACCCACGTCGAGCACGCTGACGATCCCGACGGAGGAGGGCCTCCTCTCGCGTTCCGGCGGCTACGTGACGGGTGTGGACTACAACCCGGACGGGTCGGTGCAGAAGATCACCCAGCCTCTGGTCACGGGGATCACGAACGAGAACCTCACGTACACGTACGACCGGCTCGGCAACGTGAAGAAGCTGACCGGCGCCGTCGTGATCGTCACCGACAACCTCTACTCGCCGCTGGGCGAGGTGCTTCAACGGACGTCGGGAAGCACGGCCGGGAAGGCCGTGTACGACACCCGCGAGTACGACGACGCCACGCGTCGGACGACGCGACGTGCCTTCTCGCTGCAGGGCAGTGCCACGGCTCCGAAGCTGGACCTGCGCTACACCTACGACCCGATGGGCAACGTCAAGAAGCTGAACGACGTCGCTCCAGGTGACACGAACCAGACGTCCGCGACGACGTGGCGTCAGTGCTTCACGTACGACTACCTGCGTCGGATGACGAACGCCTGGACGTCGTCGGGGAACTCGTGCGTCGCTCCCACGGCGAGCAACCTGGGCTCGACGGCTCCGTACTCGGACGTGTACACGTTCGCGAAGAACGGCAACCGCGAGAAGGTCGTCTCGATGCGTGCGGGGACGTCGGGCATCGTCACCACGACGCATGATCCGGCTTACCCCGCGGCGACTGCGGATCGTCCTCACGCTGCCCTGACGACGACGAAGTCTGGTGGGGAGACGGGTACGACGACGTACGCGTACGACGAGGTCGGCAACATGAAGAAGCGGTCGACCTCGAGCACGGAGGGCAAGTCGTACGAGTGGGATCGTGAGGGCAACGTCAAGAAGGTCACGGACCTGGCGACCGGCAAGAGCGTGGAGTATCTCTACGACGCTGACGGCAATCGTCTGATCGAGCGTGACGGGTTCGATGGTTCGACGACGTTGCTGTTCGGGTCGACGCAGCTGAAGGTGAAGGGCACGACCCGCTCGGCGGTGCGTACGTACTCACTGGACGGTGAGGCGGTGGCCACGCGTGACTCTGGTGGGCTCAAGCACACGGCGGTGGATCATCAGGGCACGCCGTTGGTGTCGGTGACGTCGACGACGGCGAGTGTGGAGAAGCGTCGTTACTCCCCGTTCGGGGAGGCGTTGACGGATGCGTCGGCGACGTGGTTGTCGAACCGGGGCTTCTTGAACAAGATCACTGATGCTGGTCCGGGGACGGTGCACCTGGAGGCGCGTGAGCTCGATCCGGGTGCGGGGCGGTTCATCTCGGTCGACCCGATCGCGGACTATGGCGACCCGCAGCAGCTGAACGGGTACGCGTATGCGAACAACTCGCCGGTGACGCTCTCTGACCCCAGTGGTGAGTTCGTCTCGTGTGAGTGTGGCAGCAACCGGACGGCTCCGACGAAGACGAAGAACGGGTGGCACCAGACGGCGGGCACGGTGACGCCGGGGCGTTACGTCGGGTACTCGGGCGATCCGTGGCAGCTGACCGAGTCTCGGATCCAGGCTTATGACACGGCTCGTGCGCTGGGCGAGAACCACGCTGCGAGCAAGCGGGTCCAGGCCAGCCACGACGCGCTCGTCGCGGAGTACCAGAAGCAACGCACTGCGCCCGCGAAGTCCTTCAAGGACATGGCGCTCGGCCTCTGGCGAGTGGGGGTCTTCGACGAGAGAAGCTGCACACAGGGAAGCAAGGGAGCGTGCGCGGCCGAGATCGCGATGGCCATCCCGATCCTGAAGGTCGCGAAGCCGCTGAAACTTATCGACAACGTCGGTGGAGCCGGCTCCAAGGCGAAGAAGGGCAGCGGTTCGGCTCGCAGTGCGGGAGACGCTGAACGCGCCGGCACCACAGGCGCGCGCTCCTGTCTGCGCTCCTTCGCAGGCGAGACCGCTGTGCTCATGGCTGATGGTTCGCAACGACCGATCAGCAAGATCAGGGTCGGCGACAAGGTCGTCGCGACCGATCCCGAGACCGGTGAGAGAGTGATCCGCAGGGTCACGCGTCTCTGGGTCCATGAGGACGAAGTTCTCGACCTGGTTCTTGACGGCGAGGTCATCACCACTACCGAGGACCACCTTTTCTGGTCGGTGTCAGATCAGCAGTTCGAACGAGCTGACGACCTTGGTGCAGGCGAGCTCGTGTTGGGTGACGGCGGTCGTCACGTCAAGGTTCGCGGGTTCCGGCCCGGCACGAACCGCACCGCGCTGGCCTACAACCTTTCCATCGCTGGGGTGCACACCTATCACGTCGGCGGCGATGCGATCCTCGTCCATAACGATTGCTCGGATGCAGCGTGGGACATCGCGATGAAGGCGTTCGACAAGCACGGCGCCAAGATGGGTTTCAAGTCCGTTGAAGAGATGGGAGCATACGTCGACAAGGTGATGAGTTCCAGCGCTGGGCATCTTCGTGAGGACGGTTCACGGTTCTGGGTCGACTATGGCAACTCCGCTATCGTCTTCCGAGGTCCGAATGCTGGCGTTCCGGGCTCGGTCTACCGCCCGGACAACTTTGCGCATGCTGTTGATGAGGCAATGGATAGGACGGTAAACAAGTCATGAAGGCACGTTTCAGAAGGGACGGTGTCGAACTCGATCTGACCAAGGACGAGTACATCTTCGTGTATCTGCTGCTTTCGTACGGACTGCACGGTGTCGAGTTGGAGGACCACGACTTCCGCAACATCCTGGGTATGTCTCGAGTCGACGCGGAGCGACTCATGCAGAGCATTCGCGCGGTTGAGCGCGAGGCGCGAGCCAGGGGAGATCACTGGAATCCGCTGCGCGCGTGAGGCAGGCCAGTCGGCGGGCGCCGTCCGTCTTGCTGTGGAGTGTCGGCCCCCGACATCCACGGACGGCAAACGAGATGGGTGCATCGATCATGAAGGACGACGCGAGATTGCTTATCATCGTGGTGGACTCGCACGAGGACGGCGTCCCTCACGCTCATAGTGTCGAATAGTAGGGGTGGCATGTTTACGTCGCGGACTCCGACGCGGCGGCCGCGCTGGGGTGGAGTCCGGCAACACGGCATGGAGTGCTTCGTACAGGCCATAGGGAAACGCTCGTCCAGAAAACTGCTCGCGCGACGAGTCGGAGGTGACCGGCGACCTCTTTGAACCCGTGAGGGAGGCGGCGTGCCGGGCGCGAGCCAGGAGAGGCATCTTTCTCAGGTGGGACGGCAGTGGCGGCAGTGGGCCTCGACGTCTTGCGGGGGCAGAGCCACGATCTCCCCGTCGGCTCGCGCGGATGTCGATCCGTCGAGCCCACCAGCATCACGAGGTTTGTCGGGAAGGGATGCGCGGACTGCTGAATAGCGTGCTCAAGATCATCGACAGAGGTACTGCCAGCGCCGAGGTCGACCGCATCAAACTCACCGATGCTGAGGGCGAGGCCTTGGGAGCGGGACTCCACGAGTTGTCTCGGCGCGTCGCGCTTCGGCACAGGGGCACGCGCTACGGTGGCCCTGAAGGGGGAGGCCGCTGCACAACTCGGGCCCGCAGGCAACATCGTGGTGCTTGGACGGCAGACCGTTACGGCGATCGCGCAGTCCTGGCCGGGGCATTCTGTCCTGGCATCGAAGAAGTGGTCGCTGGACCTGAACGACGAGTTCATCCGAGGCGCGATAGCGCAGAATAGGACCGTCTGCCGTGCCTCTCCGACGAAGGGAAACATGGTGCAGCGCAAAGGTTCCTTCGCAGGCCAACCGACCATTTTCGCCCGAGAGCTTCGACAACTTCGAGATGCTGGCTACAGGCGAAACGGGGACTACCTGGTACCGCCCTCATGAGGTTGACGGAAAGCCTGAAAGATGCGCCGGCGGCACTTGAGGACCTGGGAGGACGCTGGGACCAGGCCGTGAAGAAGGCGGTCTCCAAAGCCGCGCCGGTTGAGTTCCAGCACTTGACGGTCGAACAAGTCTGGGCCCTGCTCGGTTGGAGCGAGCGGTGCGCCTCAGTTGCCCTGGGCAGCGGGGATACCGAATGGCTCGTCGCTGGGACGCGTGCGGTCCTCCTCGTTGAGGATGCCGTCGAGCGTCGCGACCGTGCAGTCGTGCTGGAGCTTTTGGCGTACACGGCAACGAGATTGGGGAAGTTCCGGGACGTCGCAAGACGGCTGTCTGGAACTCCTGCGCTGAGTGGAGCGAGTTTCGAGAGCCGCGACACCCCGCCCCCCACCCACGTGGCGAGAGGCACTGGACGCCGGAGAGTTCTCGCGAGGGTCGATGAGTGGGATCCTCTGGTTGAGCTGAAAGACTTCTTGGACTAGGGCGTGGTCCGCTCTTCCCGGCGGGCTCGCTGGTCGCACCTCGACGGTCGAGAGAAGGCGGATGACGCAACGGAGTGGCGAGCCTTCGGGCGATGGCGATGGCGATGGCGATGGCGATGGCGGTGGCTCGTCATCGTTGCGCTCGGCGTGGTCATGAGCCTGTTCTGCATAGTCGTAGCGGCCAGCGGTGGGTGGTCCGTCGCGCTCGTCGTCAGACCAGCGCTCCTGTGAGTCATCTGGTGGCCCGGCGAACCCGGGCGGGCTTTATGGCGGGACGGCCGCAACATCATCATCAGCGACCCCACACCAGCACACGGCGGCACCGCGTCGAGTGAGCCGAGTATCGAGGCCGCAATCCATTACCATGACGAGTTCTTATGATCGAGATCAGTCTTGAGGTGACGTACAGAGAGCTCCACGGCGCTCGGGCGGCTGTGCTGGAGGCGGTCACCGACGAGATCTTTGACGTTGAGCCTGACATCCTCGCTCGAGCCGACGAACTCCTGGCAGACCTATCGAGCGGGAGACAGGTTTCAGGCGATGTCGCCAGTCTGGAGGTCATTGATCGCTCTCTTCGCCATGTCGCAGTGTCGATCGAGCCTTGGGAGATGGCCATCAGAGTAGGTCTCACCATGACGGAACTTGACTTGCTCAGCAGACGAGTAGCGACGGCGCGTCGAATTCACCTGACGCAGTCGCCGCAGTCCGGCGATGGCGCGGATCGGCCGGAAGGGAGCCGATGAGACTCCCTGGGAGGCACCTCGTGGGGTGCGTGATCGCCAGGATTCCGGGCCTTGGTTGCCCGGAGAGGACTCGCTCCTCCCGCAGCGGCCGCCGCCAAGACGTCAGCGCCGTCCCGCCTGGCTTTCCGCTGCTGCAACCCCGCCAGTTGCGTGCCGGGCTTCGCGCGACTCGCGCACCGCTGCCCGCCTACGAAGCACGACCAAGGCAATACCTGCGACGCCAACGACCCCTGGTTGCGCGGCGCTTTGGCGTCCCTGCAAGGTACTCACCGGGACGGTGATCATGACAGACCTTGAAGGCATCCGCGTCCAGCTGGCGCATGACCGTACCTTCACGATGCAGGGATTGGTCGTTGGTTGGCAGCGACACATCGCGCGCCTCGCGGAGGAGATGCGAGGTCCAGTGCGTCAGGAGACGTGGGGAGCGCACGACTACTTCGCTGCGCTCAGTCTTCGCGATCTCATCGAGACTGGCCGCTACGGCCTGGCCCGCAGACACGATCACCTCGTCGCGGCCAGCGTGGCGGCAACGGACGAGCTGCTGCGCGAGATCACCGAGGAAGACCGTCGTGGCGTGGTGGTCCGTTACGGCGACCCGGAGCCCAGCCTGTCCTCGAGGTGGTGGTGGCATCGCTTGCCGACTCGCGGACTCGCGCGTGAGGAGTTGGACTCGTGGTATGCGAACGAAGAGTGATCCGGCGAGCCGCGAAGAGCGCGGAGGACAGCACTTCGCTCAAGGTGCCGTACTCAGAGGGCCGGAGTTTCGAGAGGTGTGACGCCCCGCCTCCACCCGGGGGGTCAGGGGAAATGCAGCCAGTTCGGCACGCACATTCATAGGATGGGGAAGAGAGAAGCTCTGCCACCTGAGTTCGATGTCTCGCTCGGTCCGACCATCAACGTGCGGAATCGGCCAGCGGGCGAGTTGACGGGGGAACCTCTATGGCACATGAAGCGCAACTGCTGGCCGTCGTGGTGCGTTACTCGCACTACGACGGCGCCACTCCCGAACAGTGCGTTGATCTGATGCGGTAGTATACCAATCTCGATGACGCTGACGCCGAGGCCGTCCGTCTGAATGAGGTTCGGGTCGAAGGCGTTGAGTACTTCGTGAAGATCTTGCAGAACCGTTCGCCCAAGCGACCAGCTGTGGGCCCGGTCGTACTTGACTCGCGGCCTGCCTCCGAGGAGGAACATGCGAAGGACGGTGAACGGCCATGATGGCCAGATTCCATCGCGGCTGATGGCGAACGGATGGAACCTATGAGCGACTGGACTACGGCTGCTGCCGATTGGGCCCGTCGGTCGCTGGCTCGCGGATCCACTTTCGAGCAGGTTGATATCGACGAGCTGACTGACGAGCAGTTGCCCGCTGCGGCAGTTCCGTTGGCGGTGGACTGTGTCCGCGCTGTGCGCTCCGTGCTCGATGAGGCGCACTCTGTGCTCGAGGTCGCTGCGTGCGTTCCCTTGCCGCCGCTCGAAGATGAGCGGATTCCGACGGCCGTTCCCGACCTGGGAGAGCTTCTCGACCGCGCGTGGCGGAACGGTCCCGGCCACGAGGTCCCGGGCCTCTATCTGCTTCAACGCGTGCGTTGGTTGCGTGAGGAAGAGAGCGTGGAGTACCGGAGGGTGTTCGAACATCCACGAGCGCCGGAAGGTTTCGACGTGGTCTACTCGGCGTGGCGTTCCAGCCCTGAGGAAGAGAGCGGGTGGCCGTTCAACAGGTGCATCTGGCTGCGATGTCGACCGAACTGACGGAATCACCGCGGACGCATCCACGCCAGCGTATGGCGTTTGGCCGACACGGCACGGCGCCTCTCTGATGATTCGTAGACTCGGCGAAGTCGTCGCACTCTATGGCGCGACTGAGCACACTCCCGAGGCGAACGACACGGTGGGCGAGATTTTCAACTGATGCGTATCCGGACCTTCTTCAATCCCGTGATGCCCTGCTGGACCTCGGCGTTCTGGCATCGTGGGTGGTGGTCGTGGTTGCGGGCAGCTCGGAGGGGCCTGTGGAGCTCTGGCAGCACGTTGACCGACGCGCACATCGCCCGAACTGACGGCAAGTACTTCGTGGCGCAGTTCGACCGCGGGAGCGGTGACCTGGTCACCGCGTTCGTCCCGAAGAACGATCAGCGCAGCGCGATGCTGCGACTGCTGGGGCAGTGATGACAGATCTGTATCCAGACCCGCCCCACCTGTCAGCATTCGTCGCGCCCGCGTTGGATTCGTGGGAGGCGCTCGGACTGGCTTGGGACGTGCTCAACGGCCAGGGCTGTGCGTTCGCTGGCGAGGTCCTGGTCGCGCGCGAACACGAGTGGTTCCGAGGCGTGAGCGATGTCGAGCGCGAGGTGATCCGGCCGAGCGGTTCGCCGCGCGACCTGCTGGTGCGACGCGACGTTCTTCGGATCCAGTTCCGTCACCGGAGCATCGGCATTGTTGCGCTGGGTCTCTCGTCGGCCGGCGAGTTTGGTGAACCGCATCCGCTTGAAGTCGCGATCCACGCTGGACCCTTGTCCATGCCGGTCGAGCTCTGGTCCAAGTCCGACCGGCAATCCGCGAAGCGCCTCATGGGTTGGATGGAGAGGTTGCTGCTCGCCCTGGTCGGGCCGACCAAGGCTCAGTACGGAGCGATCGGGATCGAGGCAACCTTCCCGACGCCGGCCGCTTTGGTGGGGAGCCAGCGCTCAAGGCTCTGGCCGACGACATGGTTCTGGTCAACTCAACTTGGCTCGCAGGCAGTGGCCGAAGAGGAGCAGTTGTTGTCGGGCCTGAACAAGAGCGCCCTGTCGCGATCCAATGCGGGCACGATCTTCCGAGCCTGGCGACCGTGGAGCGAACCCCAGGCCGATGAGCCCGGCTTGGAACGAGTCGTCGGTTTTCTAGGCCGCTTCGTCGAGAATTCCCGCTAACCGTCCGATCAGCTGGTCTCGGCGAGTCGCCGTGCTTGGTGGCGGAGGAGGGCGCATTCGATGCGGGCGCGGATGCTGTTGCGTTCGTTGGGGTCGAGCTGGTCGAGCGCGGCGAGGTGGGGCCGCAGGGATTCGTCTTGGGGTCCGCGTTCGTCGGGGGCGATGTTCGTGGCGCTGGCGGACGTCCTCGCGACGAGCTTGGTCAAGGTCGTCACGGGCTAGGGCGGAGAGCCGCGCTCGCCGCGGGCGACGAGGCGTGGAAGCGGTCCGACGCCGAGGCAGCGGTCGCGCACTGGCGCCCCTTCAGACGGGAGCTCGACCTGACGCGAAAGATTCAGTACCAAGCTGCGTGCCGGCAACTCGAGCAGCCGGGATAAAGCGCATCCAGCCTTCGTGCAGAGGTCGCCCTCCCGAGAAGGCTCTGCCGGTGGGCTGGCGCAGGGAGACCGTCACCGAGCGGAGCCGTGGCGGGGGCCGGCAGGGTGGCGGCGTGCTAAGAGCCTCGCCGGTGGAAGAGGACACTCGCGTCGTGGCTACATTCGCGTGACCGGGTACGGCCTCGGCCATGGTGTGGGGTGAAGGGATCGCGCATGCTCGAGCTAGGACTCGTCGTCCTCCTCACCACTCTTCTTGTCGTTCGGACCTGGCAGGACCGAGTGTGGCGTCATGAGGATCGTTGGCTGCCGGCGTTGTCATGGCTCGGTGTGTATCCCGCGCTGCGCCTCAGTGGCGCGATCACGGGAAACGCTGATGCCGCTCAGGCGCTGCGCGATGCGGCTGTGGTGCTGGTGGTCGTGACGGTGGTGACGGGCGCGAGGCCGGCTCTCGTCATGGTTGACGGCTGGCCCGACCGGGAGGCTCAGAGCGCACGAGACCTGCGATGGGGCCGCGCCTCCCAGATCGCACTCATCGTCGCCATCGGACTCGTGAGCTGGTTCGTATGACGTGAACCGTCCGCCCGGCGGGTTGTGGCTGAGAAGCGTTTGCCCTTGCACCAAGCAGGCGTCATCGGAACCGATGGGGATGCCCTGCAGCCATCGTCGCAGCACGACGCGGGGATACTGAGGTCGCGAGCGTTCCCTGGTGGGCCGAAGGGGTACTGATGGAGTGGTCCGTTCGACGACCTGGCCCGTTCGTGTACATGTTCTGACTCGTCACGTGCGGCGTCCGCGTCGCGATCGCTCTGCCGCTTGCGGTTCCTGTCGCCCTCTGGCGCCCACGGCCGAGGCCGGCGGCCGACGGGACGGTGGGCTCGCTCCACGTGGTTGGGGGTGAGGGCCTCTTCGGTTCGAACCTCAGAGGTCAACCGTCTGGGATCGAGGTGAGGACGGAGTCGGTCGTGAGGCGATGGGCGTTCACGGAGAACCGCACACCGATCGACCTGCGTGGACCAGTTTCGGTGCGGGTGAGTCCGGTTTTCCCCTTCAGGAGGTCGATTTTGGCGCATACGCCGTGGAGAGTGTTCCTGACCTTCTCATCGGGTGCGACGGGAGAGCTGAGAGGACGGTGGTGGGTGATCTGCCATGCTGCCAGGATGCTCGATTGGCCGGCGCCACAGAAGTCTGATGACTGAAGAACCTTTCGCCACCATGTTCCTGGCCGGGCGTGCGTCTCAGCCTGGAGAAGGCTGCCATGGCAGAGCCTGAGCCCGTGCCTGTCGTGTCGGCCGCCGCGGGCCGGGCGGCCGTTCGATGCATGAGGAGAGCATGATGCTCGTGCTTCGCGGAGACTCGAGCTATCCGCGGTTCTGGCTCAAGAGTCGCGGGTGGATCCCCTTCGTCCCCCTACTCCTGATGGTGGCGGGCAACGAGGACGGCAGCCCGCTGCGGTCCGGTCAGGTCTACGGTCTGACAGCAGCAACCCTCGTCATCGGCGCGTACCTCCTGGCGGTCCACGTGTACATACGTCGCCGCATCCTGCCGGTCGAGTACCGGTTCTTCCAGGATCGTGTCGAGGCTTGGCGGGGCGACGAGAAGGTGGCATCCGTCCTCATTCGAGACGTCGTCGCTCTCGCGGAAGGTTGGTACACGTACAACACGTCGTTCGAGGCCCTCTACTCGCCGGACACTCCACGGGCAGTCTTCACCCTCCGGGACGGGACGCACGTGACCTTCCCAAAAGTCTGCGTCCGTTCGGACGAGGAGATTCCCGGGCGCGTGGCTGAGGTCACGGGTATCCGCACCGACTGACAGTGCTGGTTAGCATCGCGAGCGAAGGAGCTGACGTCCATGACGGTCGCCGTCCGATGCTGCTTCGAGGCGGACTGTCGCGCTCACGACGGAGAGCGGCGCTCTGCGCGGCGGGCACGCTGGCGTCGCCTCGACGGTCGAGAGAAGGCGGATGAAGCAATGGAGTGGCGAGCTTTCGGGCGATGGCGGTGGCTCGTCATCGTCGCGCTCGGCGTGGTCATGAGCTTTTCTGCATGGTCGTGGCGGCCAGCGGCGGGTGGTCCGTCACGCTCGTCGTCACACCGATGACAGCAGCGCTCCTGTGGGTCATCTGGTGGCCCAAAGCGTCGCTCGACGAGGCGACGGTGGTGATCAGGACCTGGCGCCGCACCGTCCGTCTGCCGGTCGAAGACCTCGCCCGGATCGAGTCGACCTACGAGGGTGCACGCTTCACGACGGTGGACGGTCGCTCGGTCACTGCCAGTGCCTTTCAGAAGGGGAACCTGAGTCTCATGCTTCGTCTGGACACGGCAACCGACCGCGCGGTCCGAGCCATCCGGGACGTGGCTGCCGGACGCGGCCGTGAGGTGATCCTTGAGGGGTACGTCGATTCGCCCGAGCCCTGAGGTTCTGCTGGACGTTGGAGATGCGGCTGCGCCACGATCAGCAGCATCGTCGCGGAATCGCTGGCGCGGTACGGTCTCGCGATGACGGACCTCCACCCTCGTACTCTCGCGACGTTCGTGCGGAGTGTCGCTCTGCTGGCGATGCCGGCCGGCGCTCAGATCGCCTGGCTCGAGTCGCTGGGTCTGGGCGCTCCTCTGTACTCCGACGAGCTCGCACTCGAGCTCGAGAGCGGTGTGCTCTTGCTGCCTCAGTTCGAACAAGCCGGCTGGGTCACGGCCGAAGCTCGCCGGGCTGTCGAAGCACTGGATGCTGTGCTCGGAGAGTGGAGCGGTCCGGTTCACGAGGACTTCTGGCACGTCGACTCGTTGCGTGAGTCCCCGGAGTGGGCGCGGGTGCGGGAGCTGGCCTTTCAGGCACTGATCAAGATCTAGTCTTGTTCCGCCGGTCATGGCACCTGCGCACCCGGTGGAGCGAGTTTCGAGAGAGTGACGCCCCGCTGCCGCCCAGGAGGTCAGGGGAGACGGGGGCCAGTCTCGGATGAAGTTCCGTAGGACGAGGAAGAGTGGAGCTCTGCCACCTGACGTCGATGTCTCGCTCGGTCAGACCGGCGATACTTGAGATCCGAGGACGGCGGACGAGTTGATGGGGAGCCTTGCTCATGGCGGTTGAGACGCAGGAGCTGGCCGTCGTCGTTCGGTACAGGCACTACGACGGTGCTACACCTGCTCAGTGCGTCGACCTGATGAGGTGGTTCACCGACCCTGCCGAGGCGGACGCCGAGGCCGCGCGACTGAATGAGGTCACGCGAGATGGTGTCGAGTACTTCGTGAAGATCTTGTGGAATCGCCCCCGAAGATCGTCAGACTTCGCGCCCGGGTCGGACTCGACTCACGAGGCTCCTCTCGAGAGAATGCGGTGGGACGGTGACAGCCATGATGGCGAGATTCAGAAGTGATGGTGTCGAACTCGACCTGACGAAGGACGAGTACATCTTCGTGTACTTGCTGCTGACGCATGCGCTGTACGGGGTCGCGATGGAAGATCACGACTTCCGCAACATCCTGGGCATGTTCCGAGAGGACGCGGAGCGGTTCCTGGACAGCATCGGCGCGGCTGAGGACGAGGCGCGAGCCAGGGGAGATCACTGGAACCCGCCGCGCACGTGAGGTTCGCAAACGCTGCAACGGTTCCGCCGCAGACTTCATCGGCAAGTTCGCGGAGGCACGAGTGCCACCATGAACGCCATGACCTTCATCCTCGGCGATCGTGTCTACGACGTGCGCCTGTCGGGGGGTGGCGCCGCCCGGGCGGCCGTGCTGACCGTGACGGTGGACAGTCGGTACGAATGGTCGACGACCGTTGCAGGGTGGCGAGCGGTGTCATTCGGTGCCTTCGGTGACGTCGGCTGCGTCTGGTCGGGTCGGGAGCTGGTGGAGCTGCCCACTTCGGCGGACTCCGGGCTGACGGTGATCGACGTCGCCAGATGGGAGGGCGAGGTTCTGCTCGTCCGTGACGCGGCGGACGGCGAGCATGCGTGGCGCGTGGATGGTGATCGCCTTCTGCGCGACGGGTAGTGCGGCAGGAACAACATCTCGCTCGCGACGCGGGAGTTCGCACGACCCTCGAACACCGATCGGGAGAAGCGTGGGGCGCGGGAGGCCTTGTTGGAGACGACATTCAGTGGCCACGCCTTTGATCGCGAACGGAGCCTTGTGAGCCTGACGTGCGGCTCCGTCCTGGGAAGATCGAGCCCATGATCAAGGCATCTCTTGCCATCGAGAGCCGCGACCTGACGCTCGACGAGATCAGTGCCGCCATGACGCGCGAGCCCGATCGAGGCTTCGAACGCGGATCTGTCGCGCCCTCTTCCACATGGACAAGGGACTGGACCTCGTGGTCGATGGAACTGCGGCTGCCACGTGACACTCATGCAGGCACCGGGGGGTTGGCGACGGCGATCGCATCGCTGGGCATGGCGATGGCCGAACGAGCAGCGAAGCTCGCCGCGACAGGGCGCGAGGTCGTGCTCATCGTCCACCAGGAGCTCGCCGACCGGCCTGAGCACACCGGCTTGAACCTGGACTCCTCAGCCATCAGGTGGCTCGCTGCGGCAGGCGCGGTGCTGTCTGTCGATCAGTACGTCGACACGGAGCCGACGTGAGCCGGCCGTTCGCCTCAGGGTGCATGAGTCGCGAAGCAGCGATCAGCAGGAGCGGAACGGGGCACTCATGATCAACCACGGGCGGTTCGTCTCCACCTTCGATGCCACGACGGCTGACCTGCCGACGGGTCCACCTGACGTCACCTGTGCTGCTGAGGGCTCCGGGTCGAGGTCGAGGGTGGTCACGGTGCAACCGCGGGGCGGGCAGGTGTGGACCGGGACGTTCGCGGCCCCCGACCCCGGCCGCCCTGCCCTGAGTGCGCTGCTCGGCACTCCCGATCCAGCGGGTCTGTGCATCGTGGAGCGGGGCACTGCGTTCCTCGGCGACGTGCTCGAACCCGCGAGCTTCGGGGTGATCGCGACCACGAGGCCTGTCGTGAGTGCGGAGGCACTGCCGCGCGAGCGAGTGTTGCTCCTCCTGAGCCCTTGGGCCATCACAGCCATCGGCGAGCGCGGCGTGCTCTGGACGACCCCACGGCTCGCCGTCGACGGCATCCGCCTGGACGAGGCCGACGGCGGTTGGGTCCGAGGGGTAGCGGATCCGGACGATGACGAGCCACGCGACGTCGCGGTCGAGCTCGCGACGGGCCGGGTGAGGGGTGGACGCGTGATCGGCTGAGCCCGGGTCGTGCTGGCGTGGTGAACACGGCTGGGGACAGGATGACCAGGGGCCCGTGCCAGCGACGAGGAGGAGCATGCAGCTCACGTACGACCGGCTGTGCGCGGACGAGCTGAGGGGGACCACGCAGGCGGACTACCTGATCGCCCTCGACGCTCACCTCCAGGTGGTGGAGAACGACGCGGTGATCTTCGACGAGCCGGCGTTCCCTGTCGTGGAGCTCGCGCGAAGCCTGCTGTCGTGGCTCCCGCGGGCCGAGAGCGAGGACTTCGAGTTCGACTCGATGTCGTACGAGGAGCGGGGCACTGTCTTCATCCGTCGCGCTACCGCGGGCTGGACGTTCGGCTCGGTCCTCGAGCCCGACGCCACCAGCACGCCAGTCGAGCTCGCCCACGTCGTCCGGTGCTGCAGGCGCTTCGTCGACAGGGTCGCAACGGACCTGAGCGCACGAGGGATCGATCCTGGGATGGTCATCCATCAGTGAGCGCCGCTCCTAGATAATGAAGTACGCGAGATCCGGAGCCGGCACTAGTCTGCGAGCGATGACCGGCTTCGACCTCTTCCCGCGGGACGGCGACGCGTTCGCCGCCTTCGAGGACGATCGCGCGTTCGTCGCCCCGGGCGCCCGGACGCTGCCGCACTCACCGTTCGTCGGTCGACTCACGAACTTCCGCTTGGCTCAGTTCAGCGCCGTCCTCAGCGGAGACTTCGCCTCTGACCTGTCCGACCTCGTGCAGGCGTTCGGGGACGACGAGATCTCCTGCGTCGTGCGAGATCCCTCGCCGACCTCCTACCGACTGCACTACGGCGGGTTTCCCGCCTTCAGGATCCCCGCAGCCGACCTGGAAGAGAGGTTCTGGGACGCGCTCAGCCACGAGCCGGACGATGACCCGACCGGCTCGATCTTCGTGTCGGCGGACATCTTCGCGATATGGGGCAGTTCCCACCGATGGGCGGTCTGGGCCGAGCGGTCGTGGGATGTCGGCGTGGTCGCGACGGAGCGACCGTGGGATCCCCCTTTGGCGAGCGACGTCGCCTGGGTGTCCGCGCAGGAAGCACTGGACTGGTTCACCGAGCCCGACTTCAAGATTCCGTTGGCCCCGGTAGACCGCGCACAATTCCTCGCGACCTTCGGAGGGCGCTGATGCTCGCCGTGCATCGGCGACGTCCTTCTGCAGCGCCGCGGCACGGGCGACGACGACGTCAGCCTCCCGACGAGACGAAAGCCGGCCGGACCATGGATCTCCTGTCACTGACCAAGGTTGACGCCACGCTCAGGCCCTATCTTCTCGAGGGCGATGCGGACTCGGTCAGTTCGACCGTGGCGGCGTGGCTCGAGGGTGGTCTTGCCGCCCGCGTTGTTCGAGGGAGGAAGGCCCGGACTCTTCAGGGACTGTTCGATGAGTTCGCGGCCGCGCTCCAGTTCCCCACCTACTTCGGCGAGAATCGCGACGCGTTCGACGAGTGCATCGCAGACCTCGAAGGGCTTCCACGCGGCAACGGCTACGTCGTCGTGATCGACGAGCCGGCTGAGTTGTTGGCGGAGGAGAGCGACGCTGCGTTCGAGTGGTTCGCGCATTCGCTGGCGTCGGCAGCCAGTCAGTGGGCCCAGCCCGTCGAGGTCGGTGCGTGGTGGGATCGGCCTCCCGTCGCCTTTCACGTGGTGCTGGCTGGGGATCGTGCACGGCTCGAGGCCGAGTCGCGCCGGTGGGCGCACGTCGGACTGCCTGGTGTTGCGTTCGGGTCAGCCGGGAACTGAGACAGGTGAGCGCTGACGGTGTCTCCGCGCCGAGCGAGCGCCTGCCTCGCCGCGTGGACGTTGAAGGACCCTCAGTCCTGGAGCCGAGCACGTCACCGCGGCAGCCGCGCGCGGGGCGGATCTCACGGTTCATTCCTCGTCGAGGAACCCCACCACCTCGCGCGCGAACCTCCCCGGCGCCTCGATCTGCGGCCAGTGCCCGACGCCGTCGAGGGTGACGACGCGGACGTCGGGGACGGTGCGGGCGAAGCGCTCGACGTCGCGGGCGGTGGAGAGGGGGTCCTCGGCGCCGCGGACGATGAGTGTCGGCGCGCAGATGCGCTCGAGCCCGGCGGACGGGTCGCTCCTGAACGCCGACAGCAGCGCCGGCAGCGACCCGCGGGCGCCCAGCTCGCGCATCACGTCGCGGACGACGTCGGGCGGCAGGTCCGCGGGGCGCGCGACGTAGCCGCGCATGAGGACGCGTCGCACGAGCGCCGACTCCGCGACGACGCTGGCCGCCGCCGCCGGCAGCGGGAGCCCGATGGTCGCGAGCTGCTTGACGAGGGTGGTCACGGCGCGCGGCTCGCTGGTCAGAGTGCGGAACGGGTGCCGCGGGAGGTCCGTCAGGGCGAGCACCGGACCTCCGGTGAGCACGAGACGCCGGACCCGCTGCGGGTGGTCGACGGCGAGTCGGGTGCCGACGATCGACCCCATCGAGTGGCCCACGACGTCGACGACCCCCAGCCCCAGCCGGTCCGCCAGCTCGTCGACCGCGGCAGCCATGCCGTCGAACGTCAGCCCGCCGGGCGGCATCGCCGAGCGCCCGAACCCCGGAAGGTCGACCGCGAGCACGCGTGCCCGTTCGGACAGCGCCGGGATGACGGGCGTGAACCAGCGCCAGCTGGCCGCGATGCCGTGCAGCAGCACGACGACCCGCTCGGCGTCCGGGTCGCCGACGTCGACCAGCCGCAGGTCCGCCCCGCCCACCTGCACCGTGCGCTCGCTGCTCTCCCACTCGACCTCGCGACCCATCGCCCGACCCTCCCCTCAGATGCCGCGGCGCGCGGCCTCGCGACGCGCGAACTGCGCGTACGACGTCGGTGCTCGGTCGAGCAGGGTCGGCAGGTGGGAGAGGTCGCCGGCCGGCAGGCCGTGCTGGTCGTAGTGGCTCATCATGATCCGGTACGTGTCGACGGCATCCCGGCTCCAGGTGTTGATGCCCCGGACGTTCCGCGCACCGTCGAGCGCCTTGAGCAGACGCACCGCCGACGTCGCCCGCGGCGACGGCAGTGCGGCGACCAGGCGGGGGAGGACGTGCACCGACCGCAGCGGGTTCGTGATCGACGCCGGCGGGATCCGCACCGCCGTGACGCGATGACCCACGACCTCCGACCACGCGGCCGCCATCTCCTCCCGCGTCAGCTCCTGCGCCGACAGGTCGTACGTCTGCCCGACGTGACCTGACGGGTCGCGCAGCACCCGCACGGCCGCCTCGGCCACGTCCTCGACGTCGACCACGCCCATGACGCTCTGCGTGCTCACCGGGTAGGGCATGGAGCCGACCCGGATGAAGTCCCACAGCTCGAGGTAGTTCTGCATGTAGTGCGACGGCCGCAGCACGGTGACCGGGATCCCGGACTCCTTCAACCGCTGCTCGGCGACGTCCTTCTGGTGGTGGTGCGGGAGGACGTGCAGGTCGGGGTGGACCACCGAGTGGAACACGAGGTGCCGCAGGTCGCCGCTCGTCGCCGCGTCGATGAAGGCGTCGAGCAGCGGCTGCTCGTCGATGATCTGCGTCGGGGCCGCGTGGTACGCGCGACCCGCGCCGCGCAGCGCGTCGGTCAGGGCGGACGCGTCGCGCAGGTCGCCGACGACGACCTCGGCGGCGCCCGCCCGACGCGCGACGCCCGCCTGCTGGTCGTTCTTGACGAAGGCGCGAACGTGCTCGCCCGCGGCGGCGAGGCGCTCGACGAGCGGTCGACCGACCCCGCCCGCAGCGCTCGTCACGACGATCAGGTCCGACATGAGCGTCCACCCTTCACCTCTGGCGGCCTCGGCCGCGGGCTCCTTGATGCGAACTATGCACGATGCAGACGTCATTCGCAAAACTCGCAGATCTGCTCTACCGTCCCGTCGTATGACCTGGACACCTCCGCCGGACGTCGCCGGCACACGCGTCGTGCTGACCGGTGCCACCGGCGGCCTCGGCTTCCACGTGGCACGTTCGCTGGCGGACCGTGGGGCCGAGGTCTACATGACCGTGCGCGACCTCCGCCGCGGCGCCGACCTGCTCGACCGGCTGACCTCCGGTGCCTCGCAGGAACGTCTGCACCTGGTCGAGGCGGACCTCGCCGACCTCGGGTCGCTGGCCCGCGGAGCCCAGGAGGTGCGCGAGCGGACGCCGTCGATCGACGTCGTCGTCAACAACGCCGGCATCATGCTCGCCCCCGACGTGCCCACGGCCGACGGCCTACCGCTGCAGATGGGCACCAACCACCTCGGCCACTTCGCGTGGACCGCGCACCTGCTCCCGCACCTGACGCCCACGGGTCGTGTGGTCACCGTGAGCTCCGTCGCCGCCGCGAGCGCGCGCCGCCTCGACCTCGACACGTGGACGTCGCCCGGCGCCCGACGCCGCGACCGCCGCTGGCGCGCCTACGCGGAGTCCAAGCTCGCCAACCTGCTGTTCACGCGCGAGCTCGCGCGACGCCTGTCGTCTGGCGGGAGCGCGCGGACGGCCGTGGCCGCCCACCCGGGCCTCGCGGCGACCGAGATCACCCAGACCGGCATGGCGATGGGCCACCCGGTCCTCGGCTGGCTCCTCACCCGTGCGATCCGACCCGGGCTCCAGAGCGCGCACGCCGGTGCGCAGCCGATCCTGCGCGCCGCCCTCGACACCACGCTCGCGTCGGGCGACTACGTCGGACCGTCGTGGCCGGGCCACACCCGCGGTCGCCCGGTCCTCGTGCGCATGCCGTCCCGCGCGCGCGACGAGGAGCTCGCCGAGCGTCTCTGGTCGGCCTCCGAGCAGGCGGTGGGTCTCGCCTTCCCCGTCTGACGGGCGACGGTCACCGTCGGCGGCGTCCCTATGCTGAGCCCGTGAGCCGACCGTCCCGCTTCGACGTCGCACGACGTCGCGCCGCGGTCGTCCGCGCCTTCGACGAGGGCGTGGGACCCGAGCAGGTCGCGACCGAGCTCGACGTCCACCCCGCCACGATCTACCGGTGGGCGGGAGAGCTCATCGGGAGCCGCGCCGAGCAGCGTCCCGACGGTCACGAGGACGTGTCGAGCCGGCTGGTGCGCAGCGCCCAGCAGCTCCTGCGCGAGCACGAGTACGCGGCCGTCACCATGAAGATGCTGGCGGGCGGCGCCGGGGTCTCCGTGCGGTCCGCCTACCAGCGCTTCGACACCAAGCAGGACGTCTTCGGCGCCGCCGTCGACGCGGCCGCGACCGAGATCATCGAGCGGATCGCGCAGGAGACGCCTCGCCACCTCAGCCCGGAGCCCCTGGAGCAGCTGGAGGAGCTCCTGGTGGTCGCGGCGCGATGCGTCTACGCCGTCCAGGGCGCCCACGTGCTGTTCTGCGACGTCGGCCTCCCGCGCGAGGTCGTCGACACCGGCCGCTGGCACCTGCTGTTCGTCGACGTGGTCGCGCGGCTCCTGCACGAGGCGCAGCGGCTCGGCCAGCTCGGCCCGGACGACGACCCTGACCACCTCGCGGTCGGGATCGTCGCCGGGGTCCGCGGCGTCCACGCCGCCGTCCTCGGTGGATCGACCGACGCGACCACCGGCCAACGACTCGTCCGCGTCCTCGCTCAGGTCGGCTCGGCGTCGCCCCGTGCGGTCGGGGGCTGAGACGCGCGAGGCGACGACGCCGGACTCATCGACGTAGCGACTGCAGGAACTGGGCGACGCCGTCCTGGTCGTGGGCAAGGGCTCGGTGGGTGGCGGCGGCCGCGACCTCGGCCGCCGCGTTCCCCATGGCCACCGACGTCCCGGCCGAGCGCAGCATGCCGATGTCGTTGAGCCCGTCGCCGAAGGCCGTGATCCGTGGTGCGCCGACACCGTGCCTGCTCGCCCAACGCAGCATCGCCATCGCCTTGTCGGCGCGGCGCGACGACACCTCGATCACGCCGCCGGCCGAGTCGGTGACCGAGGTGCGGCGGCCAAGGTGGGACCTCAGCCGCTGCAGGTCCGCAGAGCTGTGCGGGGTCGTCGTGGCGATCACCAGCTGGTGGATCGGTCCCGTCGGCCCGTCCGCCGGGGGGTGGTCGAGGAAGCGGGTGATGCTGCGCTGGGTCGCGATGCCCGCGAAGGACGGATCGTGGAAGAAGCCGTCCCCGCGCTCCCACCCGATCCCGCAGCCGGGCCACAGGCGACGTGAGCGGGAGAGCACGTGGGCGACGCGGCGGGCGGGCAGAGGTGCCTCGTCGACCAGCGTGCTCGAGGGGCCCTCGTGCGTCGCGGCACCGTTGGACACGATGAGCGCGTCGACGAGCCCGACGTGGCGCCCGAGCGCTGACCGCGCGAGCCGCAGCGGTCTCGCTGTCGCGACCGCGAGGAGCGACCCCCGCGCCCTCTCCTCTCGCAGTGCCTCGACGGTCGCCGCGGACAGCTGGCCATCGGAGTCGAGCAGGGTCCCGTCGAGGTCGAAGACGAACGCGCGCCGCATGAGGTCAAACGTATAACGTCGGGGGAGGGGCCCCGCTGCTGGACCGACAGGTGGAATGACGAGAGGATGCAGCGATGTCCGAGTCGCCCGAGAGGCCCGCCCGTCCCACGGGGCACGACGTCGCCGCACGGGCCGGCGTCTCCCAGGCGACGGTCTCGCTGGCCCTCTCCGACCCGTCGTCCACGCGTGTCTCCGCGGCGACCCGTGCGCGCATCGTCCAGATCGCCGACGAGCTCGGATACCGACCGCAACGTGCGGGACGAGCCCTCCGGCTGGGCCGCACCGGACTGCTCCTGCTGGCCGTCCCGGACGTCCGCTCCACCTTCTTCGCTCGCGTCCTGCACGGCGCGCAGCGGGCGGCCGAGGAGGCGGGCGCCTCCGTGGTCCTCGCCTCCGGATGGTCAGGACGTCAGGTCTCGGAGGCGGTCGCCGGCGCTCGGTTCGACGGTGCCATCCTGTGCTCGCCGACCGACGGCATGCTCCGCGGCGACCTCGGCGCGACGCCGGTGGTCCTCGTCGACGCCGACCCGCACACGAGCGGGGTCGAGCGCGTCATCACCCTCGACGTCGCCGAGGGCATGAACCTCCTGGTGTCCCACGCCCGCCGACTGGGACACGTGCGCGTCGGTCGGCTCGAGTCATCGATCGCCTCCCACACCTTCCGGGCGCGGCAGCTCGCCTTCGACGTGGCGGCGCAGGACCTCGACGTGGTCCGTGCGCCGGTCGACCTGGAGCAGGGCGTGAGCGGCAGTGCCGCGGCAGCGGGATTCCTGCTCGACCTTCCCGACCCTCCGACGGTCATCCTCTGCGACGACGACGTCATCGCTGCGGGTGTCTACCACGCGGCCCGCGCGCGAGGGCTGAGCATCCCGGGCGACGTCGGCGTGCTCGGCATGGACGACTCGCCGACGGCGCGCCTCCTCGACCCGCCGCTGAGCACCATCTCCTTCCCGGCGGAGGACCTCGGCGCGGGCGGGGTGCGCGCGGTCCTCGACACGGCGGCACCCGTCGCGGCCGTGGCGCCGCCGCGCATCGTGATCCGAGGCTCGGTCACGCGAGTCCGCGTCGGCTGAGCTCGCGCCTCGGGCGACGGGCGCGCAGTCACGTGCGTTCCTCGGCAGTCATCCACCGTCGTAGGGACGCGACGGCGACCAGCAGACCGACGGCTGTCGTGCCGGCTGCGACCCAGGCGGAGCCCGAGAGGCCGCCGTCGGCGGCCAGGCCGGCCAGCGGCGAGCCCACCGCGTTGCCCATCGTGAACAGCGTGACGAGCCAGGCGAAGGCCTCCGTGACGTGCACGGGATCGCAGAGGCGGCCGACCATCGAGAACGACACTGCCAGCAGCGGGGCTAGGAAGACTCCAGTCGCGAACATCGCTGCGAACATCCCCGGGGGGCTCGGGATCGTGACGAGGGTGAGATAGGTGGCGCACATGCCGACGCAGCACACGACCAGGCGTCGGGGGTGCGGCATGGTCCAGCGCAGGGACCCGTAGATCAGGGCCCCGGCGAGCGCGCCGACGGCGTTGACGGCCAGGAGGAGGCCCGCGCCGCCGGGGGAGCGGGTGTCCTCGGCGTAGGAGACGGCCGTGATGGTGAGGGCACCGATCGCCGCCCCCGAGAAGAAGAGCGTCGAGAACAGCAGCACGAGGCCGACGCTGTTCAGGGGTCCGAACCAGTGCCGCTCGCCGGGCTGCGGTCGCCAGAGCCGGGACGGCTCGGAGCGCGCGAACACCAGCGCGCCGGCGACCCCCAGCGCGGCGGCGAGCCACAGGGCGGCCGACGGGCCTACGACGGCCGTGCTGACCGCGACCATGAGGGGGCCGACGATGAAGACGATCTCCTGGGCCGCCGCGTCGAGACTGAGGGCCGCGTCGAGCTGGTCGTCGTCGACCAGGTCCGGCCAGAGGGCGCGGAGGCAGGGCTCGAGAGGTGGCGTCGCGAAGCCGGCGACGAACATCGCGACGCAGATCAGCTGCCAGTGGTCGTCCACGGCGTCGACCGTCAGGAAGCCCACGGCGGCGACGAGGGACGAGACGACGAGGACGCGTGGTTGTCCGCGTCGATCCACCCAGCGTCCCAGCGTGGGTCCACCGACGGCCAGCCCGAGCGCGAAGAGCCCGACCGCAGCGCCCACGCGGTCGAACGGTAGTCCCGCGTCGCGCATGACGAGGGTCGCCGCCAGCGCAGCGATCGCGCTCGGAATCCGTCCGATGAGTCCACTCGTCAGGAGGCGGGGGACGTGCGCTCGTTGCAGGACCGCGATCTGGCTGGTCATGCGAGCCTCCTCTCGACGTCGTGACGGCTCAGCGAGACCTCGGTCAGCTCCCGCGTCGGAGGCATCCTCGTCGTCGACGAGAGATCATACGTATGACTTGACGCGTGGACAAGACCGTCGAGGACCAGCAGACGGGGTGACAGTGAGCCGTCCCGCGACGACCCGCCACGGTGCCTCGGACACCGCCCTCGGTCAGTCGTCGAGCGCGTCCAGCTCGTCGAGCGCCTCGCGGGCTCGGGCGAGGCGGGCGGCGGGCTCGTCGTCCCACCAGCGGGGTCCGCGCTCCCCGAGACCGTGCTTCGCCAGGCCGACGCGGTGCCGGGCGGCCGCCACTGCGTCGTCGTCGCCCGCCTTCTTCGCCACGCGCACGCCGGAGCGGCCGCGACCCAGGTGCGACGTCAGCCGCTCGACGACGTCGTCGGGCAGGCAGGGGTCGGTGCGGCGCCAGCGTCGACCCCTGACGACGAAGTAGTGCTCGTCCTCGGCGGGGCCGTCCTCGTTCAGGGTCAGGCCTTGACGGCCACGACGGGCGCGTCGGCCTCGAGGAGGATGCGCTGCGAGGTGCTGCCGAGCACCAGCTTGCCGACGGGCGAGCGGCGGCGCTGGCCGATGACGACGAGCGACACGTCGTCGCCCTTCGCGTGGTCGAGGATCGAGTCAGCGGCACCGCCCGCGCCGCGGAAGTGCACGACGTCGCCCTCGACGCCGGCCTCCGCCAGCCGCGCCTGCAGCGCGTCGATCTGCTGCTCCTCGGAGATCGCCTCGGCCGTGTCGGCGCCCGGCGTCGCGACCACCGTGAGCCGCGCGGAGTCGCGCTGGGCCTGAGCGAGTGCCCATGCGAGCGCGGCCTCACCCTCGGGGGTCGGGACGTATCCGGCGACGATCGTGGTCATGCTTCCTCCTGGTCGGTCCCTCCCACCGTAGCCCTCAGCGGCGGCCACGCGCGGCGAGCGCGTCGACGCTCCAGCGGCCGGGTCCGACGAGCGCGAGCAGGAACGCCACGGCCGCGAGGACGAGCACGAACTCCGACCCGCCGTCGGAGACGAGGAACGCGTCGCGGTGGGCGTACCAGGCCGCGCCGAGCATGCCGAGCCCGAGCAGCGGGGCGACGACGGTCGTCAGCGCGCCGAGCACCAGCAGGGCCCCGCCGACCACCTCGAGCGTGGCCAGCGCGACCGCGGACACGTCGGCCAGCGGCACGCCCATCGCGGCGAAGCCGTCCTGCGTCCCGCCGATGCCGCCGGACCACTTCTGCCAGCCGTGGACCACGAACGTGACGCCGACGACCGCCCGCCCGATGAGGAGGCCGAGGTCCTGCGCGGTGGCGTGTCGGCGGTGGTCGAGCGTGCGAGCGATGGTGGACATGGGAACCCCCGAGGTATGTGGACGGTACGTGTGAGGGACGAACGACTATGGGGTCGAGTTCCGCGCGGCCCGTGTGAGGCGAGTCGCGCGAGGTCGTGAAGGGGTCCGCGCGAGCGGCCACGAGGCCTACGATCCTCGGGTGGCGACCTACCTCTCCTTCCTGGCCTTCGCGGCGCTCCTCGCTGTCGCGCCGGGCCCCGACACCTTCCTGACCCTGCGCGCCAGCGTGGTCGGCGGACGACCTCGTGGACTGTTCACCGCTGCCGGCATCTCGACGGCCGGTGCGCTGCAGGGTCTGCTGGCCGCGATGGGACTCGGTGCGGTGCTCGCGGCGTCGGAGCCGGTGTTCCAGACCATCCGCTGGGCCGGTGTCGTCTACCTGACGTGGCTGGGCGTCGGCGCCCTGCGCGCGGCGCTGCGTCGCGACGGGTCGGCCTGGACCGTCGGTTCCGGTCGTGCCCAGGTCCGCCGCCGTACCGCCTTCCGGCAGGGCTTCGTCTGCAACGTGACGAACCCGAAGGTGCTGGCGTTCAACCTGGCCGTGCTGCCGCAGTTCGTCGGGCGCGACCAGGGGGTCGCGGTGCTCGCGGCCTACGCCTTGACGCTCGTGGTCGTTGGCGCGGTGGTGCTGCTCGCGGTCGTCCTGGCGGCCTCGGGTGCGGCGTCGCGCATCGCGCGCCCCGGCTTCCGCCGCGGGGTGGACGGCGGGACGGGTGTGGTCATGCTCGGCTTCGCCACCGCGCTCGCCGCCGAGGGCTGACCGGCCACGTCCCCCCGATTCGGGACGTCATCGCCCGAACGGCGCGCTCAGATGGGCGATGACGTCCCGAATCGGGCGGAGGGCTCGTCGGAGAGGCCGGCGTCGACCCGTCCCCGCATCTCCTCGGTCATCTCCGGGAGCGCGTCGCGGGGGAACCAGCGGGCGTCGGTGTTCTCGCCGTCGGCGGGGTGCGGCTCGCCCGACACCCACTCCAGGCGGAACGTCAGGTCGACGAACTGCGTCCGGTCGCCGTTGGGGTAGACGACCTCGTCGGTCACGCCCACCGACGCGAGCCGCACGGGCCGCGCCACGACGTCGGCCTCCTCGAGCGTCTCCCGCACGGCGGCGTCGGCCGGCTCCTCGCCGGGGTCGATGATGCCCGTGACCGGCGTCCACTGGCCCGTGTCGGCGCGACGCACCATGAGCACGTCGTCGCCGCGCGTGACCACCGCCGTCGTCCCTGGGAGCCAGAGCGGGTCCGTGCCGATCTTGGCGCGGAGGGCGAGGACGAAGTCCGGGGTGGCCATGCCTCGAGCCTAGACGTCGCGGAATGGTCCACCGGTCGCGTCCGTTGACATCTCCATGCGTGCCATGACCTATGCCCAGTACGGCGACGACGACGTCCTCGAGCTCACCGACCAGCCGACCCCCAAGGTCGGGCCGGGCGAGATCCTCGTGGAGGTGCGCGCCGCCTCGGTCAACCCGGTCGACTGGAAGCTGATGAGCGGCGGCCTCGACGCGATGATGGACGTCCGCTTCCCGGTGGTCCCGGGCTGGGACGTCGCCGGCGTCGTCTCCGCCGTCGGGATCGACACCCCCGAGTTCGCGGTCGGTGACGAGGTCGTCGCCTACAACCGCCAGGACTACGTGCACCGCGGCACCTTCGCCGAGTACACGACCGTCCCGGTGCGCGCCGCCGCCCGGAAGCCGCGCGACCTGTCGTGGGAGGAGGCGGCGTCGCTGCCGCTCGCCGGACTCACGGCGTTCCAGGCGCTCGAGCGGCTCGAGGTCGGCCCTGAGGACACGGTGCTCGTGCACGGCGCCGGCGGTGGCGTCGGCTCCTTCGCCGTACAGCTCGCCGCGCGCGCCTTCCGGGCCCGCGTGATCGGCTCGGCGTCCGCGTCGCAGCACGACCGCATCCGCGACCTCGGCGGCGAGCCCGTCGAGTACGGCGACGGTCTCGTCGACGCGGTCCGCGAGCTCGCGCCCGACGGCGTCTCGGTGGTGCTCGACCTCGTCGGCGGCGTGGTCGAGCAGACCGTCGCCGTGCTGGAGGACGACGGGCGCCACGCGTCCATCGCCGACCCCGACGTGCTCGAGCACGGCGGCCTCTGGCTGTGGGTCCGTCCCGACGCCGACGACCTCGGCCGCCTCGTCGGCCTGGTCGACGACGGCACCGTCCGCGTCGAGGTCGACGGCGTCTACGACCTCGAGGACCTCGCCGACGCGTTTGCGCGCAGCCGCGAGGGCCACGTCCACGGCAAGCTCGCCATCCGCGTCAGCAACGGCTGAGCCGCCGCAGCGACGTCGACGCCCTCCCACCCCTCGGGTGGGAGGGCGTCCTGCGTCCGCGGGATCTCACGCAACTCTTCACCACATGAATACACGATGTGTATAGTCGCGCCATGGCTCTCGCTCACGTGCTGCTCGGCATCCTCGCCGACGGACCCGCGCACGGCTACGACGTGAAGCGCGCCCACGACGCCCGCTTCCCAGCAGCCAAGTCGCTCGCGTACGGGCAGGTGTACGCGACGCTCAGCAAGCTGTCGGACGACGGGGCGGTCGAGGTGGTGGAGACCGCTGACCCGTCCGGCGGTCCCGAGCGCACCACCTACGCCCTCACCGATGACGGGCGCGCCCGTCTGGAGGCCTGGCTCGACGACGTCGAGCCGCCCGCTCCGGCGGCCGCGGACGACGTGGTCCGCAAGACGATCACCGCGCTGCACGCAGGGGGCGATGCCGTCGGCTACCTCCGCCGACAGCGCGAGGCCCACCTCGAGGCCATGCGCCGGCTCGTGCGTCAGCGTGACGGCGCCACCGACGTCGCCGCGCGCGTCAGCGTCGACCACGCCGTCGCGCACCTCGATGCCGACCTGCAGTGGCTCCAGGCCGCCGCCGACCGCTTTGCGCGAGCCTCCCTCGAACCCCGACGCCCCTCCAGTGCAGGAGCCACCCGATGACCACGTCCCCGCCCGCCGTCGTCGCACGCGCCCACGAGGTGCACCAGTCCTACGGCCGTTCGCTCGCCCTCGCAGGCGCCTCCGTCCAGGTGGCGGAAGGTGAGCGGGTGGCGGTCACCGGGCGGTCCGGGTCCGGCAAGTCGACGCTGCTGCTCGCCCTGGCGGGTGTCCTCAGGCCGCAGTCGGGGACGGTCGAGGTCGTCGGGCACGACCTCGACACCCTCGACGACGCACAGCGCACGCGGCTACGGCGGCGCGAGATCGGTCTGGTGCTCCAGTTCGGGCAGCTCGTCCCCGAGCTCACGGCCCTGCAGAACGTGGCCTTCCCGCTGCTGCTCGAAAAGTCGGCTCGAGATGCGGCCGAGGCAGCCGCCCACCACTGGCTGGATCGGCTCGGGGTCGGGGACCTCGCCGGCGAGCGGCCGGGCGCCTTGTCGGGCGGTGAGCAGCAGCGGGTCGCGATCGCCCGCGCCCTCGTCACCTCGCCCCGTCTCGTGCTGGCGGACGAGCCGACCGGCGCGCTCGACACCGTCACCGCCGAGGAGGTGATCGACGTGATGCGCTCCGCCACCGCGGAGTCCGGCGCGGCCCTCGTCGTCGTCACCCACGACAATCGCGTCGCCGCAGCCCTCGACCGCGAGGTCGTGCTGCGCGACGGTCGTGTCGTCAGCGAGGAGACGGCCCGATGAGGACCGTCGTGCCCGCGCTCCTGCGCGCCGGGGCAGGGTCGCGCGCGCTAGTCGTGGTCGCCGCGACCGCGGTCGCGACCGCCGTGCTCATGGCGGCCGCGTCGATCGCGATGCTCTGGTTCGACGGCGTCCCCTCCGACCTCGTGGTCGACGCCGTCGGCTACGGCACCGACCTCGAGGCCGTCAACTGGATCGTCGCCGACCCAGGTACCCGCGGCGGCGTGCTGTTCGGCGCGATCGTGCTCGTGCTGCCCCCGCTGCTGCTGCTCGACCAGGCGGTGCGGCTGGGCGCCGCCTCCAGGCAGCGACGTGACGCGGCCCTCCGGCTCGCCGGGGCCACGCGGCGGGACGTGCGAGCCCTCGCGGCCCTCGAGGTGGCGCTGCCTGCGCTCGTCGGAGGAGTGCTCGGCATCCCCACATTCCTGGTGCTCCGGTCCCTGCTCGCGGGTCCTGGCTTCCTCGCCCCGACGTCCTTCCCACCCCTGTGGGTCGTCCCGCTCGTCCTCGTCGGCGTCGCCCTGGTCGGCGCCGGTGTCGGCGCGCGAGCGGGCAAGGACGACCCGCTGGGCACCGCCCGCCGTGTCGACCTCCGGTCGGGCTTGTCGTGGCGGGGCCCGGCCGCGCTCGTCGCCGGCGCTGTCCTCCTGGTGACGCAGCTGGGGGCCGGCTACGGCAGCGACCTCTACCTCCTGCTCACCTTCGTCGCCCTGGGACTCATCGTCCTCGGCCTGGTCGGCTCCGCGCCGTGGGTCGCCTACGGCGTCGCCCGTCGTGCTCTCCGACGTGCGAGCACGGCCCCCGAGCTCCTGGCGGCGCAGCGCGTGCTCGTGGCTCCTGGTGCCGCCGGCAGGGCGGCGGCTGGTGTCGGCGCGATCGGACTCACGCTCGGGACCACGGCCGTCTTCTCGGGGGACGTCATGGCGATGGGCCAGTGGGGCGGCGGTGACACCTATGACGTCGGTGCGGTCGCGACCGCCGTGGCGGCCCTCGTCGCGCTCGCCGTGGTCGCGGGTTCCCTGGCCGTGCACGCCGTCGAGTCGATCTGGGAGTCGCGGCGGGAGACAGCGTTCCTCGCGGCGACGGGCACGACCCAGGCCGACCTCGACCAGGCGCTCCTGCGCCAGGTGCGGCTCGTCGCCGTCCCGCTCGGCGTGACCGGCGCGACCATCGGCGCCCTCGGCTACTCCGGTCTCCTGCTCGTCGGGGAGTCGCTCGCCGGACCCCGGCTGGTCGCGGCCGTCGTGGGGATCCTCGGCACCTGGGCGTGCGTCAGCCTCGCAGCCTGGGCGGCCGCCCGACTCGTCAGGCCGGTGGCGGTCGACGCGGCCCGCCCAGTGCACCTGCGGACGGAGTAGGCCGTGGACCGATTCACCACGGCGACCCGACGTCGCGCTGCGCTCGGTCGACGCCGACGTCGCATGCAGCAGGTCGTGGCCACGGCGCTGCTCGGGTCGGCGTTCACCCGTCCCGACGTGGTCCGCCGTCGGGACGACGCCTGATCGTCGCCGGGGTGCGCGCGCCCGTGCGGATGGCTACCGTCGGTCCCATGCCCAGTCGCGCACCCTCGAAGCAGCCCAGCACCTCGGCCAAGCTCCTCTACCGTCCCGTGGGGATCGTGAGCTCGATCCTCGGCGGGCTGCTGTCGAGCCTGATCTTCAAGCAGATCTGGAAGCGGGTCAGCCCCAGCAGCGACGAGCGCTCCGACGCACCCGGCCCGCTCGAGAGCGAGTACCCGATCAAGGAGATCCTCGTCGCAGCGGCGCTGCAGGGCGCGATCTACGCCGTCGTCAAGGCGGTCATCAACCGCCAGGGCGCCCGGACGTTCGAGAAGGTCACCGGGGAGTGGCCCGGCTCCTGACGCGCCTCGCGCACGACGAAGGCCCCTCGGTCGACGAAGGCGCTGTCACCCCGGTCGGGTGACAGCGCCTTCGTCGTCGTTCGGGGGTCGCGGGGTTCAGCCCGCGAAGACCTCCACGAGCTTGGCGTTGAACGCCGGGATGTCGTCGGGGTTGCGGGAGGTGATGAGGTCCCAGCCGTTGGCGGGGCAGTGGAACACCTCGGCGTCCTGCCAGGTGCCGCCGGCGTTCTTCACGTCGGTCGCCAGCGACGGGAACGAGGTGAGCGTCTTGCCGGGGAGCACGCCGGCCTCGACCAGCGTCCACGGTGCGTGGCAGATCGCGGCCACCGGCTTGCCGGCGTCGACGAACGCCTTCACCAGGGCGACCGACGTCTCGTCGGAGCGCACCTTGTCGGCGTTCACGGTGCCGCCGGGCAGCACCAGGGCGTCGTAGTCGGACGCCGAGGCGTCAGCCACGGCGACGGTCGCCTCGAACGTGGCGTCCTTGTCGGTGTCGTTGACCATCGACTGGACGGTGCCGGCCTCGGGTGCGATGTGCACGGGTGTGCCACCGGCCTCGACCACCGCCTTCCACGGCTCCTCGAGCTCGGGCTTCTCCACGCCGATCTCGGCGGTGAGGAAGGCGATCGTCTTGCCGGACAGGGATGCGTCGGACACGGGGAGTCCTCTCGGTAGGGGTCAGGCAGCGCGGTGAGGGTGCGGGCTGCGGCTGAGGATGTCGCGCCGCTCGGCCTCGCTGAGCCCTCCCCACACACCGTACGGTTCCTGCACCGAAAGCGCGTGTTCACGGCACTGCTCGATCACCGGGCAGCGCAGGCAGAGCGCCTTCGCGGCCTGTTCTCGGCGGGCCTTCGGCGCTCCGCGCTCGGCCTCCGGCGAGAAGAAGCTCTCCGGATCGACCTCACGGCAGAGACCGTCGTACTGCCAGTCGTACGTCTCCTGCAGCGGCATCGGCAGGCGTCTGATGTTGACCATTTCGTGCCCCCTCTCGGTCGCGTCGGAGTCTCCGGCGACCTTGATGGGCTCCGGGACGGAGAGGCTCCGACCAGAAACACAACTTGCTCACAATCTATGCACCTTGAAGCAGAATGGCAAGATCCTGGATCCTCCGTAACATGAGCAACCTACCCAGGAAGGCTGGGAGGTGGCGTGGGTGAAGGAAACACCAGGACGTCCCGAGGAACCCCGTCAGCCCGCGGGACAGTGGAGCGACGTCGCCGACGCCGGCACTGACCTGACGTGGGGCGTGGGAGCAGTCTCCTCGCGACTCGGTGTCGCTGCGTCGACCCTGCGCACCTGGGAGCGTCGCTACGGCATCGGTCCGAGCCACCGCACGCACGGCGGCCACCGCCGGTACACCGAGCGCGACATCACCCGCGTCGAGCTGGTCCGCCGCATGGTCTCGCGCGGGGTCTCCGCGCAGGACGCCGCCCGCGTCGCCCGGCACCTCGATCGCGACGACCTCGCTGCGGCCCTGCGGGGCGAGACCGGTCACACGGCTCAGGTGGAGACCGACGACCTCCTCGACTCCCTGCTCGCCGCAGCGACCGCCAGCGACGAGACACGTATGAAGCAGCTCGTCACCGGCGTGCTGGAGTCGTCGTCCGTGCTCGAGGCGTGGCGCGACGTGCTGTCTCCCACCCTGAGCCGCCTCACGCAGGAGGCCACCCGCGGGAACCTCGAGCGCGACGCGCTGACCCTGGCGCTGCGGGCGGTGCTCGACGCGCTGCTCGAGGTGCGCGGACCCAGCGCCCCGCCCGCCCAGGGTGGGCTCAAGCCGCAGGTGCTGCTCGCGACGTTCACGGAGGAGTCGCAGGCGCTCCCGTTCGTCGCCTGGGCGGCCGCGCTCGCGCAGGCCGACGTCGTGCTGCGCGTCATCGGTCCCGACATCGGCCCGCGGGAGGTGCTCGACCTCGCCTGGAGGCTGTCTCCGTCGGTCGTCGTGCTCTGGAACGCTCCGGGCGACTCGGCGGGGATCGTGCGTCACCACGTCGAGAACGGTGGACGCGCCGCCTTTATCCGGGCCACTCCCGGCTGGCCCGACGAGCTGCGGATCCGCTACGGCACCGAGGCCCCCGAGGTCGCCGCCGACGTCGGCACCGCCGTGCGCAAGGTCCTCGACCGCGTGCGCTGACCGCGACCGCGTCGGGGCGAGGTCTAGCCTGGGTCCATGACCACGTCTGCCGTCCTCACCCGCATCGACGGGCCCGTCGCCTACGTGAGCCTCAACCGGCCCGACAAGCTCAACGGCGTCGACTTCGACGTCCTGCAGGGTCTGCTCGACGCCGCCGCCGAGGTGCGCCGCGACCGCGGCGTTCGCGCCGTCGTGCTCCAGGGCGAGGGCGACTCCTTCTGCGCCGGCCTCGACTTCGCGTCGGTGCAACCCCAGCGGGCAAAGGTCGCCCGGTTCTTCCTCACCCTGCCCTGGCGGGCGACGAACGGCTTCCAGCAGGCGCTCTGGGCCTGGCGCGAGTTGCCGGTGCCCGTGATCGCCGTGACGCACGGCCACGTGTTCGGTGCGGGCATCCAGCTCGCGCTCGCCGCCGACTTCCGCTTCACCGCGCCCGACGCGCAGTGGTCGCTCCTGGAGGCCAAGTGGGGCCTCGTGCCCGACATGAGCGGCACCGTGCCCCTCGTGGAGCTGGTGGGCGCCGACGTCGCCAAGCGGCTCGCGATGACCGGTGAGACCGTCTCGGGCGCCGAGGCTGCGGAGATCGGTCTGGCGTCCGGCGTCGCCGACGACCCGCTGAAGCCGGCGCTGGAGCTGGTCGACGCGATCGTCGCCCGGTCGCCCGACTCCGTCGCAGCCAGCAAGAAGCTGCTCAACCAGGTGCGCCTCGGCGGGCTGCGCTCCGCGTTCCGCCGCGAGCGCCTCTACCAGCTCGCCATGTTCCGCTCCCCGAACACCGTGATCGCCCGCAAGGCCGGGATGAAGCGCGAGCAGCCGGAGTTCGGCCCCCGCACGTTTGGCTGAACCTGAAGGCGCCCAGCGCCTGAACGGTGAAGCCAGGTCGAGTGGTGCACCGGCGAAGCCGGTCCCGCCGTATCGAGACCAGCGGTGAGTGTTGCTGGTCGAGTAGTCGACGCCGCGACGGAGGAGCTGGCGGAGACGTATCGAGACCATTCCAAGTTTTCGCTGGGAGCCGGTTCGCGCCGAGCCGCTGCCGGGTGGTCTCGATACGCAGCCACGGCGCTCCTTCGTCGCGCGTGGCCGCTACTCGACCAGCGGTGAGTGTTGCTGGTCCAGTAGCGCGGAGCCGTGAGGGAGGAGCGTGCTCCGGGTGTATCGAGACCACTCCAAGCGTTCGCTGGGGGTTGGTTCGCGCTGGGCTGCTGCCGGGTGGTCTCGATACGCGGCGACGAGCTCGCTGGCGCTCGCCGTCGCCGCTACTCGACCAGCGAGACAACCGTTGGTCGAGTAGCGCGGAGCTGCGACGAAGGAGCGTGGTCCGGGCGTATCGAGACCACTCCGAGCGGTCGCTGGAGGTTGGCTCGCGCTGAGCTGTTGCCGGGTGGTCTCGCTCCGTCGCGGCTACGCCCCTCGTGCGACGGCTCCATCGCAGGGACCTCGCAAGCTCGTCCCTGCTACTCGACCAGCGGTGGGCGCGACTCCGTGACACGGGCCGGCGGAGGGCGGGGCGCACCGCACGGGCTGGGGGCGGGGTGCGTTGTTAGGCTGGCGCGCGTGACGGACGAGAAGCGCAAGAAGGTTGCCGACCAGTACGACCGCGGCTACGACTACACGGCCTACTGGGACAACCGCGACTACGAGCACGCTGCCGAGGAGGCGGCGATCCGCCGTCTGCTGGACGGCCGTCACTTCGGCCGGGCGGCCGACGTCGGCGGCGGCTTCGGCCGGCTCTGCCTGCTGCTGCGCGAGTACGCCGACCACGTCACGCTCGCCGAGCCGAGCCGCACCCAGCTGGAGGCGGCCGAGCGCGTGCTCGCCGGCACCGACATCGCGCAGGTGCAGATGCAGGCCGACGACCTGCAGTTCGACGACGCCTCGCTCGACCTGCTGACGATGGTGCGCGTCATGCACCACATCCCCGAGCCAACCACCGAGTTCTCCGAGATCGCGCGGGTGCTGAAGCCCGGCGCGACCGCCCTCATCGAGGTCGCGAACTACGGCCACTTCAAGAACCGTCGCCGGTTCAAGAAGGAGGGCAAGGCCCTGCCGAAGGAGCCCGTCAGCATCCGCACGGCCACGGCCGAGGAGCCCGACGCGATCGCGTTCGTCAACCACAACGTCGACACCGTCGTCGAGCAGCTCGCATCCGCCGGGCTGCACCTGGAGCGCAAGCTGTCGGTCTCGAACCTGCGCAGCGAGAAGCTGAAGAAGGCGCTCCCGACCGGTCTGCTCGTCTCGGTCGAGAAGGCCCTGCAGGAGCGGCTCGCGTCGCGCGACTTCGGCCCGAGCATCTTCCTCGAGCTGCGCCGCCGCTGACCGCCGACCAGTACCTGGTGCCTGCGGGCTCGGCCGACGCCGAGCTCGAGGTCAGCCGTTCGCGGTTCGTCGCGCACGTCGCCCCGGTCGGCGACGAGGAAGCGGCTCGCGCCGTGGTCGGTGCCGTGCGGGCACGGCACCCGACGGCCGGGCACCACTGCACGGCCTTCGTCGTCGGCCCGGACGCCCGGCTGCGCCGCTCGAACGACGACGGCGAGCCGTCCGGCTCCGCGGGTCGGCCGATGCTGGAGGTGCTGACGGGACGTGGCGTGAGCGACGTGGTCGCCGTCGTGTCGCGGTGGTTCGGCGGGACGCTGCTGGGCGTCGGCGGCCTGGTGCGGGCCTACGGCGACGCGACCGCGCTCGCCCTCGACGCCGCTGGCACGCGGGTGCGTCGACGTCGACTCCTCGTCGACGTGACCGTGCCGGTGGACCTCGTCGGCGTGGTCGAGAACCGCCTGCGCTCCGGGTGGGACGTCGTCGACGTCGTCTACGGGACGCGCGTGGCGCTGACGCTCGCCGTCGAGCCAGGCCGCGACGGTGAGCTGGGCGCGACCGTCGCCTCGCTGACGTCGGGACGCGGCGACGTCTCGACGGTCGGCGAGACCTGGCGGTAGGTCAGCAAGAACGGTCGGGCGTGGCCCGGGTCGTGGCGTCCAGACTGGTCGCATGCCCGCTCCTCCGCCGGACCGTCTCGTCGCCCTGCTCGACGCGGTGCTGGCTGACGAGCGTCCTCGACTGGGGGACATGGCCGCAGGCGCGCACCTGTCCGCCTTCCACCTCTCGCGCCAGCTGAGCGCGGCCACCGGCGAGCCGCCCGTCGCCCTGCGCCGCCGGGTGCTGCTGGAGCGGGCGGCCTGGCAGCTGCAGCGCGGCGCCCGCGTCACCGACGTGGCCCTCGCCGCGGGCTACGACTCGGTCGACGGCTTCGCTCGCGCCTTCGGTCGCGCGTTCGGACACCCGCCGTCGCAGCTGCCGCCCGCCGTGGAGCGAGGGCACTGGCTCCCGGCGCCGAACGGCATCCACTTCCACGGCCCGTCGGTCCTGTACCTCGATGCGGGGGAGGCGCGGGAGCACCCCGCCGGCGACGTCCTGGAGATGCTCGTTCGGCACGACGTCGACGACGTCGGGGCGCTGCTGCGGGCGGCGCGGTCGCTCGAGGCGGAGGTGCTGGACGCCGTGCGGATGCCGGGCCACCGCCTCACCGACTGGCACGGGCCCGAGGAGACCCTGCGCGCCGTGCTGACCCACCTCGCCCTCGGCGTGGAGCCGTGGCTGGCCGTGGTGGAGGGCGGCGTGGCGCCGTCCGACCTCGGCGTCGTCAGCGTTGCGGACCTCGTCGAACGGCACGACGAGCTGTCCCCGCCCTGGCTCGCCTGGGTCCGCGACGTGCAGCGACGCTCCGCCTGGGGCGACGCCGTGGTCGACGCGCTGTGCGAACCCCCGGAGTCCTTCCGCCTCGGTCAGGTGGCGTCGCATGTGCTGACGTTCTCCATGCAGCGTCGGCACGTGGCTCGGTGGATGCTCGCGCAGGCCGGCGCCACCGACCTGCCCGACCCCGACCCGATCCTCTGGCACCGCCGTGCCGGGCACGACGACCCGAGAGGCCTCCATCCATGACCGAACGTCCCCGCGTCCGCTACGTCACCGCCACCACGCTCGACGGCTTCCTCGCCGACGAGAACGACTCGTTGGACTGGCTGCTGGAGCAGGACCACGACCCTGAGGGCGCCGGCGGGCACGAGCACATGGACGGTGCCGGTGCCCTCGTGATGGGGGCGACGACCTACCGCTGGATCGTCGACCACGTCGCGCGCTCGGGGGAGGACTGGCCCTACGCGCAGCCGACCTTCGTCGTCACCCATCGGACGCCGGACCTCGCCTCGTCGAGCGTGCGGCTCGTCCACGGCGCGCCGACGGCCTGGTGGCCGCAGGTCGTCGCGGCGGCCGACGGTCGGGACGTGTGGGTGGTCGGGGGAGGTGGGCTCGCCGCCGACGTCGCCGGGGAGGGACTGCTCGACGAGCTGGTCGTCTCGATCGCACCCGTCACGCTCGGGTCGGGCAGGCCGCTGCTGCCGGCGCGCCTTGACCTGCGCCTGCGCGACGTCGACCGCAACCGGGCCTTCGTCGTCGCCCACTACGACGTGCTGGGCCGCCGCGCGGGCTGAGCGCGGCTCAGCGGCGCTTCTGCCAGGCGGCGCGGGCTGCGACGGCGGAGTCGGGGTAGTCGGCGAAGACGCCGTCGACGCCGGCGTCGAAGTAGCGGAACAGCTCGGTGCGCACGTCGCCCTGCGCGTTCGGGTCGGTCCCGATGCGCAGGTCGGTGGGCAGGAACTGGTTCTCGTTGCGGATCGTGTAGACCACGACCTTGAGCCCGGCGCGGTGCGCGTCGGCGACGAGCGACGTGGGCGTCGTGTGCGCGCCCTTCGCGTCGCGGGGGATGACCTGGCTCTTGTCGGGCCCGATCCAGCGGGCGTAGCGGGCGACGGAGCGCAGACCCTGCGGCGTCGTCAGGTCGGCGTACGTCGTGTCGTCGCCGCGCGAGACCAGGTCGTACGGTGCGCCCGACGCCGACGTCAGCTGCACGAGCGGCACGCGGGTCCAGCGGGCGAGCTCCTTGAGGTTGGAGGTCTCGAAGGACTGGACGACGATCGGCGCGTTGCGCCGGTCCCAGCCGGCCTTGCGGATCGCGCGCACGAGCGGACGGTTCAGGTCGAGCCCGATCGAGCGGAAGTAGGTGGGGTGCTTGGTCTCGGGGGCGACCGCGATGGTGCGGCGGCCGCGGCTCTCGCGCTTCGCCAGCTCGACGACCTCCGCGAAGGTCGGGATCTCGAAGCGCCCGTCGTACACGGTGTTGCCCGGCCGCACCTGCGGGAGACGCTCGACCGCGCGCAGCGTCTTCAGCTCGGCGAGCGTGAAGTCCTCGGTGAACCAGCCGGTCACGTCGACGCCGTCGATCACCTTGGTGGTGCGCCGGTCCGCGAACTCCGGGTGCGAGGCGACGTCGGTGGTGCCGCTGATCTCGTTCTCGTGCCGCGCGACGAGGACGCCGTCCTTCGTGCTGACGAGGTCGGGCTCGATGACGTCGGCGCCCTGGCGGATGGCCAGCTCGTACGCGGCGAGCGTGTGCTCGGGCCGGTGGCCCGACGCGCCGCGGTGCGCGAAGACGGTGACGGTGCGGGTCGGCTTCTTGCCGTGCTGGACGACCGGCTCGTCGTGCGTGGGTGCGACCGGCGTGGCGACCGCGACGCTGGGGGTGGCGATCGCGCCGGCGGCAGCGAGACTGACAGCGAGCAGCTTCATGACACCAGGGCAGCCGCCGCGGGTGAACATCGGGCGACATCGCGTCGCCGATCACATGACGGTCAGAGGGCGCCGAGGCGCTGCAGCACGTCGCGCACGTGCTGGAGGGCGTTCTTCTCCGCCAGCCCGGTGGTGTCGTCGAAGTAGAGGCCGTCGCCGATGAGCTGGATGGTGCGGGCCAGGGGCTCGTCGCCGAGGTGCTCGCGGAGCACGACGAACCAGGCCTCGCGCAGGTCGGCGAGCGCGTCGGAGGCGCGCGTGTCGTTCTCCTGGGAGACGCGGGCGGCGGCGATGAGGGCGCGGTCGAAGTCGGAGCCGGAGTCGACGGACGTCTCGAGGTAGTAGTCGACCGGGCCCTGGGGCGCCTCGCGCATGGCGGCGGCGTCGCGCGCGCCCTGCTCCCGCAGCCGGGCGAGCATGCCGTCGACCAGCTCGTCCTTGCTGTGGAAGTGGTACAGCAGACCACCCTTGGAGACCTCGGCCTGCGCGGCGACGGCGTCGAGAGTGGCCGCGCGGCTGCCCTGGGTGACGAGAAGCGTCTCGAACGCGTCGAGCACACGGTCGCGGGTGGAGCGCTCGGCCGGCGGCATGGCGCGAGCCTACCCGGCCGGCTGCGACACGGATCACCGACGCGAGCGTCCGCCCGAGTTGGGAACTGTACCGACTGGACGGTATAGTGGAGGTCATGGTCCGGGCGCCGCCCGGACCCTTCCACGTCCGCCGAGAGGAGGCCCCGCCATGACCACCATCGACCCCCGCTTCGACGACACCCGTCCGTCGAGCCCCCACGCATCGGCACTGCCCGAGGTGCCCCCCGTGCGCGCGGGCCTGCGCGAGTGGTGCGCCCTCGCCGTCCTGATGATCCCCGTGCTGCTCGTCTCGGTCGACAACACCGTGCTCAGCTTCGCGCTGCCGTCGATCAGCACCGAGCTGCGTCCCACGGGCTCCCAGCTGCTGTGGATCGTCGACGTCTACGCGCTCATGCTCGCGGGTCTGCTCATCGCCATGGGCAGCATCGGCGACCGCGTCGGTCGGCGCCGGCTGCTGGTGATCGGCTCGATCGGCTTCGGCGCGGCGTCGCTCGTCGCCGCCTACGCGAGCAGCGCCGAGATGCTGCTCGCGGCTCGTGCGTTGCTCGGCTTCTTCGGCGCCACGCTCATGCCGTCGACGCTCTCGCTGCTGCGCAACGTCTTCCACCACGCCCACGACCGCCGGCTCGCGATCGCCGCGTGGGCGGCCATGTTCTCCGGTGGTGCAGCACTCGGCCCGGTGCTCGGCGGCTACCTCCTCGAGCACTTCTGGTGGGGCTCGGTGTTCCTCATCAACGTGCCGCTCATCGTCGTGCTCGTGCCGCTGGCGCTGTGGCTCGTGCCGGAGTCGAAGGACCCGAGCCCGGGCCCGCTCGACCCGACGTCGATCCTGCTCGCGGTGGTGGCGATGCTGCCGGTGGTCTACGGCATCAAGCACCTCGCGAAGGCCGGCCTCGACGACGTGACGCTCGCGTCGTTCGGTCTCGGGGTCGCCGCCGGTGTGCTGTTCGTCCGCCGTCAGCGGCGCAGCGTGTCGCCGATGCTCGACCTCACGCTGTTCCGGAACCCGGTGTTCAGCGGCGCGCTGGCCGCCAACCTGTTGAGCCTCATGGGCCTCACCGGCTTCCTGTTCTTCGCAGCCCAGCTGCTGCAGCTGGTGCTGGGGCTGTCACCGATGACGTCGGCGATGGTGCTGCTGCCCGGTCTGCTGGTCACGATGGCGTGCGGCTTCGTCGCGGTGCGGCTGGTGCGCCGCTTCCCGGTGCGCGTGCTGGTGAGCCTGAGCTTCGTCGCGTCGTCGCTCGGCTACGCCGTGGCGGCGTTCACGGGGCACCCGACGGTCGTGAGCGTCCCCGTCGCCTTCGCGGTGATGGGCGTGGGCATCGGTCTGGCGGAGACCCTGACGAACGACCTCGTGCTCGCGGCCGTCCCGCCGCACAAGGCAGGGTCGGCGTCGGCCATCTCCGAGACCGCCTACGAGATCGGTGCCGTGCTGGGCACGGCGGTGCTGGGCAGCATCCTCACGGCCACCTACCGGGCCGAGCTGACCGTGCCGGCCATGCTGCAGCACGGCGAGCGCGACCACGCGTTCGAGACGCTCGGCAGCACGCTGAGGATGGCCGACCGGTACCCGAACGAGATGGGTGCCGCGCTCGCGGAGTCGGCGCGCGCCGCCTTCGACCTCGGCGTGCAGCGGACGTCGGGCCTGGCGATCGGCGTGGCCCTCCTGGCCGCCCTCGTCTCCTGGCGCACCCTCAAGCACGCTCCGTCGGTGGAGAACGTCTCGCACTGAGGACGGCTGCGTCCCCGTTCATCGGGGACGCGGCCGCCCGTAGTTCCAGACCAGGAAGAGGACGAGCGTGCCCAGGAGCACGATCGACCCGGCACGGTCCCAGTCCGGCGTCGGGTCGACGCCGACGAGGTGCCGCGCGTACGCGTAGGCGAGCGCGAGCAGGGTCATCTCCGTCCAGCGGACGAGGATGCCGGGGATCGTGGTCCAGCTGCGGCTGGGGTGGTGCATGGCTACCTCCGGTGGTCAGTCGCGGTGATCGCGGTGGGGGCGTCGGTAGATCGCTCCGAGGACGGACGCGAAGGTCGTGAACAGCACGAGCTGGGCGTAGAGGCCCCAGTTCATGGTGGCGTCGACGTCGAGTGCGCGGCGCGCGGCGACGAAGACGAGGGCGAGCACGGCCAGTGTGAGCGCCTGGACGACGAAGCCCAGGACGACGCGCGGCACTGGCGAGGTGGATGGCATCAGGACGTCCCTATCCGAAGAACCCGCTCCGGGCGGCGTAGTACGCGAGCGTCGCGTCGTCCGTGTGCAGCTCGAGGCCGACCGTCCGGACGGCGCTCGCGCCGTCGAGACCGGTGTCGGGGTGCGGTGCGGACTGGGCGGGTGCGGACTGGGCGGGTGCGGATTGGGCGGGTGCGGACTGGGCGGGTGAGGCCAGCAGACTCAGGGCGAGCGCGCCGGCCAGCGCGGTGGCGATGTGTCTCATCGTGGTCCCCCTGGATCGTCGATGCCTCGACCCTCTCGACCTCCGAGGTCGACGACCAGACCTCTTCACGATGTCTGTGGATGGGGTTGACAACGGCAGGTCCGGGCTGTGGGCAACGTCCCGGGGCGCTGGGGGACCGGTCAGGAGACAGCCGCGGCGAGGGCGTCGCGGAGGGCCCGGCGCGCCGGGTTGCCGGTGGTGGCCCGCCGCCACACGAGACCGATGCGACGCTCCGGGACGGGGTCGACGACCGGCACGCACACCACCTCGTCGGGGAGCGGACCGCGACCCAGGCGCGGCACGAGCGCGACCGCCACGCCCGCGGCGGCCAGCGCCACGTGCGACGCGTACTCGTTGTCGGTGAAGCGCAGGTCGGGTCGCAGGCCGTGCCGGGCGAACATGACGAGCAACCAGTCGTGGCAGAGGGTCCCGGCGGGGGTGCACACCCAGCGCTCCCGGACGAGGTCGCGCGGCGTGACGGTCTCGCGGTCGGCGAGGGCGTGCTCGCGGTGGACGACGAGGTCGGCCCGGTCGAGCAGGAGGTGCTCCTGCTCGACACCGGGCGGGACGTCCAGGTGCACGCTCTCCCAGTCGTGGACGATCCCGGCGTCGGCAGCGCCGCGCGCCACCTGCAGCACGACGTCGCGCGGGTCGGCCTCCGTCACGGTCACGCGCAGCTGCGGAGCCGACACCTCCAGCGCCGCGAGCGCGGGGGCCAGCAGACCGCGGTGCGCCGTGGTGAACGTCGCGACGTGGAAGGAGCCCTGGGGCTGGTCGACGTCGTGCCCGAGGTGGCTGAGCGTCTCGAGCTCGTCGAGCACCCCCGCGCCGCGCTCGGCAAGCAGCCGGCCGACGTCGGTGAGCACCACGCCGCGGCCGACACGCTCGAGGAGAGGACGGCCCTGCTGACGCTCGAGCCGCTTCACCTGCTGCGACACGGCCGACGGCGTGTAGCCGAGCGCGTGCGCCGCGGCGACCACGCTGCCGTGCTGGTGCACGGCGAGCAGCGAACGCAGCGCACTCAGGTCGATCATGCACGAAACGTACATCGAATCGTGAAGAAAGCATCGCTGGACCTACATCGTCGACCCGACGAGACTGAGCCCGTGACCCGCCGTGACAGCCTCCTTGCCGTGCTCGTGGCCGTGCTGTGGGGGTGCAACTTCGTCGCCATCCACCTGGGTCTGCGCGACGTGCCGCCGTTCCTGTTCCTCGCGATCCGGTTCGTGCTCGTCGCGTTCCCGCTCGTGCTGCTGGTGCCGCGGCCGAGGGCGTCGTGGCAGGCGGTGGTCGCGGTCGGCGTCTTCATGAGCCTGGGCCAGTTCGGGCTGCTCTACCTGGCGCTGGCGATCGGCATGCCGGCCGGGCTGGCGTCGCTCGTGCTCCAGGCGCAGGTCGTGCTGACGATGGTCATCGCGTCGCTCGCGCTGGGCGAGCGGGCCACGCGTCGCCAGGTCGGCGGGGCGCTCGTCGGCACGATCGGTCTCGCCACCGTGGCCGTCGGCTTCGGTGCCGGCGCGTCGATCGTGCCGCTGCTCGTCACCGTCGGTGCAGCGCTCTCTTGGGCGGTCGGCAACGTCGTGGCCCGTGCCGCGAAGGTCGAGTCGGGGCTCTCGCTCGTCGTCTGGTCGGCGCTGGTCGTGCCCCTGCCCTGCCTGGCCGTCTCGCTCGTCGTCGACGGTCCTGCCGTCATCGGGGAGGCCCTTGCGGGGTTCGGCTGGACCGCTCTGCTCAGCACGCTCTACACCGTCGTGGCCGCCTCGCTGGTCGGCTACACGATCTTCAACGGCCTCGTCGCGCGCCACCCGGCGTCGTCGGTCGTCCCGTACATCCTGCTCGTGCCGCCGGTCGGCATGCTCTCCGCGTGGCTCGTCCTCGACGAGGTGCCCAACCTGCTCGAGGCGGTCGGCGCGGTGGTCATGCTGGTGGGGGTCGCCGTGGCGGTGACGTCGGCGCGACGGCCGGTACGCCTCGTCGCCGCCCCGACGTCCGGCTGAGGGGCGCCGTGCCGATCCGTCGTCAGGCGAGGAGGGCGGCGCGGGCCATGCGGGCGAGCAGGGTGCGCAGGGCGTCCTCGCCGATGCGCGCGCTGTGCGGGGTGGAGTTCAGCAGCCCGAAGACCGCCTGCACGACGGCCCGGGCCTCGGCGCGCTGCAGGTCGTCGCGCAACGAGCGGACGACGTCGACCCAGAGGTCGACGTAGGCCAGCTGCAGGGCCCGCACCTCCGCACGCGCGTCGGCGTCGAGCCGCGACCACTCCCGCTCCTGCACGACGATGTAGGCGGGGTGGCTGACGGCGAAGTCGATGTGCCAGTCCACCAGCGCGTCCAGCCGGTCCGACGCGTCGTCGTGCGCCGCGACCCTGGCGCGTCCGGTGTCGAGCAGCTCGGTGCTGATGTCGACCAGCGCCTGTGCCAGCACCTCCTCCTTGCCGCGGAAGTGCTTGTAGATCGCGGGGCCGGAGATGCCCGACGCCGCGCCGACGTCGCCCACGCTGACGCCGTGGAACCCGCGGTCGGCGAAGAGCTCCACGGCGCTGCGGGCGATCTCGCGTCGTCGGGTGGTCATGGGAGCACGATACCGCAGTAGGTTAATGGGTGTTAACCTCGCCGCATGACGTCCTCCTCGACGATGCGCGACCTGGTCGACCAGCTGCACGAGCGGCTCGCGGTGGTGCGTCGCGGTGGCAGCGAGGCGTCGCGGGAGCGGCACGTGGCCCGCGGGAAGCTGCTGCCCCGTGACCGCGTGGACCGCCTGCTCGACCCCGGCTCGCCGTTCCTGGAGATCGCGCCGCTGGCGGCGTACGGCATGTACGGGCAGGACGACCAGGAGCACGCCGTCCCGTCCGCGTCGATCGTCACCGGCATCGGGCGCGTGGCGGGCCGCGAGGTGATGGTCGTGGCCAACGACGCGACCGTGAAGGGCGGGACCTACTACCCGCTCACGGTCAAGAAGCACCTGCGCGCGCAGACGGTGGCGCTGCAGAACCGCCTGCCCTGCGTGTACCTCGTCGACTCCGGCGGCGCGTTCCTGCCGATGCAGGACGAGGTGTTCCCCGACCGCGAGCACTTCGGCCGCATCTTCTTCCACCAGGCGCAGCTGTCGGCGCGCGGCATCGCGCAGGTCGCGGCGGTGATGGGCTCGTGCACGGCCGGCGGTGCGTACGTGCCGGCGATGAGCGACGAGACGGTCATCGTCCGCGAGCAGGGCACGATCTTCCTCGGCGGGCCGCCGCTCGTGAAGGCCGCCACCGGCGAGGTCGTCACGGCCGAGGACCTCGGCGGCGGCGACGTGCACGCGCGCACGTCGGGTGTGGTCGACCACCTGGCCGACGACGACGCGCACGCGCTCGACATCGTCCGCTCGATCGTCGGCACGTTGGCCCCCGCGCGTACCCATCTCGAGCCGCAGCCCGCCCTGCCGCCGCGCGAGGACCCCGAGACGCTGCTCGACGTCGTGCCCGTCGACGGCCGCACCCCCTACGACGTGCGCGAGGTGGTCCGGCGCGTCGTCGACGACTCCCGTCTGCACGAGTTCAAGCCGCTCTACGGCGACACCCTCGTCTGCGGGTTCGCGCACGTCGAGGGCTACCCCGTCGCGATCGTCGCCAACAACGGCATCCTGTTCAGCGAGTCGGCGCTCAAGGGCGCGCACTTCGTCGAGCTGGCCAACCAGCGCGGCATCCCGCTGCTCTTCCTGCAGAACATCACCGGCTTCATGGTCGGGCGCGAGTACGAGAACGGGGGGATCGCGAAGGACGGCGCCAAGCTCGTCACCGCGGTCGCGTCGAGCGTCGTGCCGAAGCTGACCGTGGTGATCGGCGGCTCGTTCGGCGCCGGCAACTACGGCATGTGCGGCCGTGCCTTCGACCCGCGGTTCCTCTGGACGTGGCCCAACGCGCGCATCTCCGTGATGGGCGGCGAGCAGGCGGCCTCGGTGCTCGCCACCGTCCGCCGGGACGGCATCGAGGGGCGCGGCGAGGCGTGGTCGGCCGATGAGGAGGAGGCGTTCAAGGCGCCGATCCGCGCCCAGTACGAGGAGCAGGGCAATCCGTACTACGCCACCGCCCGACTCTGGGACGACGGCATCATCGACCCGCGGGAGACGCGGCGCGTGCTCGGCCTCGCCCTGCAGGCCTGCGCGAACGCGCCCGTCCCGTCCTTCGCCGACCGACCCGCTGCCGACGCCGGTGCGCCCGGCTTCGGCGTCTTCCGGATGTGAGCCGACCATGACCGAGACCCGCCTGATCCGTACCGTCCTGGTCGCCAACCGCGGCGAGATCGCGCGTCGCGTGGTCCGCGCCTGCCGGTCCGCGGGCCTGCGCAGCGTCGCCGTCCACACCGACCTCGACGCCTCGTCGTTGCACGTGGCGGAGGCCGACGACGCCGTGCGCGTCGGCTCCTACCTCGACGTCGGGGAGGTCGTGGCCGCGGCCGTCGCGTCGGGCGCCGACGCCGTGCACCCCGGGTACGGCTTCCTGTCGGAGAACGCCGGCTTCGCGCGGGCCGTGCAGGACGCCGGCCTCGTGTTCGTCGGGCCGTCGCCCGAGGTGATCGAGCTGATGGGCCGCAAGGACCGTGCCCGCGACGTGGCCGAGCGTGCCGGCGTGCCCGTGACCCCGCGGTACGAGGTCGACGACGTGCCGCCCGACGCGTACCCCGTGCTCGTGAAGGCGGCCGCCGGTGGCGGCGGCAAGGGCATGCACGTCGTCCGCCGCGCCGAGGACCTCGCCGGCGCGGTCGCTACCGCCCGACGCGAGGCGGCGTCGTCGTTCGGCGACGACACGCTCCTGGTCGAGGCGTACGTCGAGGGCGGTCGGCACGTGGAGGTGCAGGTCTTCGGCGACACCCACGGCACCGTCGTGCACCTCTTCGAGCGCGACTGCTCCGCCCAGCGCCGCCACCAGAAGGTCGTCGAGGAAGCGCCCGCGCCAGACCTCGACCCCGCGCTGCGCGACCTGCTGCACCGCTCGTCGGTGGCGCTGTGCGAGGAGGTCGGGTACGTCGGCGCCGGGACGGTCGAGTTCCTCGTGGCCGGTGCCGTCGGCGACGGTGGGCAGGGGCAGACCGCCTACTTCCTGGAGATGAACACGCGTCTGCAGGTCGAGCACCCCGTCACGGAGCAGGTCACCGGCCTCGACCTCGTCCAGTGGCAGCTCGACGTCGCCGCCGGCCGGCCGCTGCCGCTCGCCCAGGACGACATCACCTGCACCGGGCACGCCGTCGAGGTGCGCGTGTACGCCGAGGACCCCTACACGGGGTTCCTGCCGCAGGCCGGCCACGTGCTCGACGCACGGTGGGGCGGGCAGCAGGGGCACGAGGTCCACGCCGCGATCGAGGGCGAGGCGCACGTGTCGTCGGCGTACGACCCGATGCTCGCCAAGCTCGTCGCCCACGGCCCCGACCGCGACGCGGCGGTCGACGCGCTCCTGGACGTCGTCGACGGGTCCGCCGTCGAGGGCATCGCCACCAACCTCGGGTGGGTGCGGCGGCTCGTCGACTCCGGGCCCTTCCGCTCCGGTGAGGTGCACACGGGATGGCTCGACGCCTACGACGGACCGCTCCTCGAGCGGCCCGACGTCGCACCCGAGGCACTGCGTGCGGCCGCGCTGCTGCTCGGCGAGCCCGAGGACACCTCGCCGTTCGGCCGGGGGGACGGCTGGCGCTCGGCCGGACCCGCGACGCCGCTCGTCGTGCACGTCGCCGAGCCCGACGGCACGACCCACGCCGTCACGGTGGACCCCCAGGAGGAGCACGCCGACGCCACCGCGCGCGGGCGTCGCGTCTGGGCCACCTGGCAGGGCCAGACCCGGGTCCTCGAGCAGGCCGACGCCATGCGACGCACCTCCTCGGCGGCGGTCGGTGACGCCGACGTCGTGGCACCCATGCCCGGGTCGGTCGTCGCGCTCGACGTCGAGGTCGGGGACGTCGTGATCGAGGGCCAGCGGCTCGGTGCCGTCGAGGCGATGAAGATGGAGCTCGCGCTCGTCGCCCCCCACGCTGGCACCGTCACCCACGTCGGCGCCGCGGTCGGCGACCAGGTCGCCATGGGCCACGTCGTGGTGCACGTGGAGGAGGACGCGTGACGGCCCCGGGGACGTCGACCGCCGCGGGCCCCGGAGCCCTGCCCGTGCGTGTGGCCGAGCCCGGGCTGCCGGCCCGCGTGACCATCTACGAGGTCGGCCCCCGCGACGGCCTGCAGAACGAGACGTCGGTCGTCCCGCTCGAGGTGAAGGCCGCGTTCGTCCGCCGGCTGGTCTCCGCAGGCCTGCCCGTCGTCGAGGCCACGAGCTTCGTGCACCCGCGGTGGGTGCCGCAGCTGGCCGACGCCGCCGACCTCGTCGAGGAGCTGCGCGAGGGTCCCACGTTCCCGCACCCCGTCCTCGTGCCCAACGAGCGCGGCCTCGACCGTGCGCTCGAGGCCGGCTGCGCCCACGTGGCCGTCTTCGCCAGCGCCACCGAGACCTTCGCCGAGAAGAACCTCAACAGCACCGTCGCCGACCAGATGACGATGTTCGCGCCCGTCGTGCGACGCGCGCTCGACGCCGGCGCCGACGTCCGCGCCTACGTGTCGATGTGCTTCGGCGACCCGTGGGAGGGTCCCGTCGACCCCGGCGCCGTGGTGCGGGTCGGGTGCGCGCTGCTCGAGCTCGGCGCGACCCAGCTGTCGCTCGGCGACACCATCGGCGTCGGGACCGCCGGCCAGGTCGGCGACCTCGTGCGCCGCTTCGGTGCGGCCGGCGTCGGTCCGGAGCGGTTGGCGCTGCACTTCCACGACACCTACGGACAGGCCCTCGCCAACGTCCACGCGGGGCTGCAGGCGGGGGTCACGACGTTCGACGCGTCGGCGGGCGGGCTCGGCGGCTGCCCGTACGCGAGGAGCGCGACCGGCAACCTGGCCACGGAGGACCTCGTGTGGTTCCTCACCGGGCTCGGGATCGAGCACGGGGTCGACCTCGACGCGCTCGTCGCCACCAGCACGTGGATGGCCGAGCAGCTCGGCAAGGCGCCCGCGAGCGCCGTGGTGCGGGCGCTGGGCACCTGAGCGACGCGCTGCATCGTCCGCCCGGTGCGAGGATGAGGCCATGACGTCGGCAGTGGTGGTGGGCAGCGGTCCGAACGGTCTGGCGGCGGCGGTACGACTCGCGCAGGAGGGTCTCGACGTCACCGTGCTGGAGCGCTCGGACCGGGTCGGAGGCGGCACGCGCACGTCGGAGCTGACGGTGCCCGGCCTCCTGCACGACGAGTGCTCCGCCTTCCACCCGATGGGCGTCGCCTCGCCGTTCCTCGGCTCGCTCGACCTCGAGCGGCACGGGCTGCGCTGGCTCTGGCCCGAGATCGACCTCGCCCACCCGCTCGACGACGGCCGTGCCGGGGTCGTCAGCCGCGACATGGACCGCACGGCCGCGTCGCTCGGCGTCGACGCGCGCAGGTGGCGTCGGCTGTTCGAGCCGCTCAGCGACGGGTTCGACGACCTGCTCGCCGACGTCCTGCGCCCCGTCGTCCACGTGCCGTCCCACCCTCTGGCGCTCGGTCGGTTCGGGCTCAACGCGGCCCTCCCCGCCACGTTGCTCGCCCGCCGTTTCGACGACGAGCCGGCGCGGGCGCTGTTCATGGGGGTCGCCGCGCACGTGTTCGGCCGCCTCGACACCCCGCTGAGCGCCTCCGTCGGTCTCATGCTGACCGCCGCGGGCCACCGGTACGGCTGGCCGGTCGCCGAGGGCGGGTCGCAGGCCATCGCGGACGCCCTCGTGTCGCTGCTGGAGGAGCTCGGCGGCACCGTGCGCACCGGCGTGCAGGTGACGAGCCTCGACCAGCTGGCCGACCGCACCGGTGCGCGTCCCGACGTCGTCATGCTCGACACCTCGCCGCGCGGTGCCCTCGGCATCGTGGGCGACGCGATGCCGTCGATCGTCGCGCGTGCGCTGCGTGCGTACCGGTACGGGCCGGCGGCGTTCAAGATCGACCTCGCGGTCGAGGGCGGCATCCCGTGGACGAACGACGACGTGCGTCGTGCCGGCACCGTCCACGTCGCGGGCGACGCGTCGGAGGTCGTCGAGGCCGAGGGTCGCACGGCGCGCGGCACGATGCCCGAGCGTCCGTTCGTGCTGCTGGGCCAGCAGTACGTCGCGGACCCGAGCCGTTCGCAGGGCGACGTGCACCCGGTCTGGGCCTACGCTCACGTCCCGCACGCGTGGCCCGGGGACGCGACCGAGCAGATCATCGGCCAGGTCGAGCGCTTCGCGCCCGGCTTCCAGGACCGGATCGTGCAGGTGGTCTCGAAGGGCACGGCGCAGCTGGAGGCGTACAACCCGAACTACGTCGGCGGCGACATCGGCACCGGCGCGAACACGTGGCGTCAGATCCCGCTGCGCCCCCGTCCGACGCTCGATCCCTACTCGCTCGGCGTCGAGGGCGTGTACCTCTGCTCCGCCGCCACCCCGCCCGGCGGCGGCGTGCACGGCATGGGCGGCTTCAACGCCGCCGAGACCGCCCTCCGCCGCCTCTGACCCCACCCCCCCCGCCTGCACCCTTCCGCTGAGTGTGACGTTTGCGGGCCGAGAACGAGGTTTCCGGCCCGCGAACGTCACGCTCAGGGGAGGTGGGGGAGCGGGAGGGGAAGGACTCAGCGGCGGGTGGCGACGAGGATGCTGTCGCGCACGACGTGGGCGCCCATGCCGGTGTGGGTGCGCTCGACGACCTCGGCGCGTGCGTCCCACGTCTCGTCGAGCGCCGGCAGCAGCGCCTCGGGCTCGAAGAGGTCGTCGCGTGCCCTGACGCCCGCCGGGACGTCGCCCGGGTGGTGCCCGACGACGAGCAGCGTGCCGCCGGGTGCCACGGCCGACGCGAGCCGGCGCACGACGTCGAGCATCGGCTCCGGCGGCAGGTGCAGGTAGTGCGCCGTGACGAGGTCCCACCGCTCGTCGCCCGGCTCCCAGGTGCGGACGTCGCCGACGCGGAACGACGTCTGCTCGCCCACCCCGGCGTCGTGCGCGTGCTGCCGCGCGCGCTCCAGTCCGGCGGGCGAGAAGTCCATGCCGGTGACCTCCCAGCCGTGCTGCGCGAGCCAGATGACGTCGCCGCCCTCGCCGCAGCCGACGTCGATCGCGCGACCCGGCTCCAGCCCCTCCGCCTTCGCCGGCACCTGCGGGTTGACCCGACCGCTCCAGACGGCCGACGGGGAGCCGTAGCGCTCCTCCCAGGCCTCCGGCTCGCGCATCGCCTCGCGCGCCCGCTCGACCGCGGCCTGCGTGTCCTCCTCCACCAGGCCCGCGTTGAGGAGCGCCCCGGCCTGCACCCCCGAGGCGGCCGCCGCCGCCACCGTGGCCATGGGCGCCGACGCGTTGCCGACCGCCAGCACGCCGGGCACCGGCGTCACGCCGTTCGCGTCGGCCACGAGCCCGACGGCGAGGGTGGTGCCGTGCATCTCCATCGGCCGGGTCGGCACGCCGAGCAGGTCGGCGACCTCGGTGCGGGCGCGGGGGAACGACTGCACGGCGAGGGCGTCGAGCTCGACGGTGGTGCCGTCGGCCAGGCGCACGCCCACGAGCCGGTCGTCGTCGACCAGCACCTCGGCGACGCGTCCGTCCACGATCGCCTGACCGCGTGCGCGCAGCGGCTCGCGCTCGCCGTGCCCGAGCTCAATGTCGTGCGCGAGCACCGTGGGATGTTCGGTCAGCTGCCCGAACAGGCCGGCCTGGTGCAGGCCCATGGGGCTGGTCAGCAGCACGCCTACCCGCTGGTCGCGCACCTCCCACCCGTGGCAGTAGGGACAGTGCAGGACGTCCTTGCCCCAGCGTGCGGCGAGACCCGGCACGTCGGGCAGCTCGTCGACGACGCCGGTCGCGAGCACGACACGACGCGCGGTGAAGCGGCTGCCGTCGTCGAGCGCCACGGCGAAGGTCGGCACGTCGCCGGGCAGCGCCTCCGCGGCGACGACCCGACCGGCGACGACCGTCGCGCCGTACGACTCGACCTCCTCGCGACCGAGCCGCGCGAGCTCGAGCGGCGGCGTGCCCTCGCGCCCGAGGTAGTTGTGCATGTGGTCCGCGGGCGCGTTGCGCTGCTCGCCGGCGTCGACCACCACGACGGACCGGCGGGAGCGGGCGAGCACCAGCGCGGTGCTCAGCCCGGCGGCGCCTCCTCCTACCACGACGACGTCGACGGGGGTGCCGGAGGAACGGGGAACCTCGATGTTCGTGCTCATGGGTCGAGCATGCGCTCCGTGGCGTTCAGACGACAAAGAACTTTGCTGTTCTGGCAACCTCGGGGCGCTGCAGCGTCTGGCACGATGGGTTCACGACTTCGGTGCTGCGTGAGCGGCCACACCCTGGGGGGAAGACATGACCGACCAGCCAGATGGACGCCGGCAGATTCCGCCGGTGCTGTACCTGCCTTGCCGTCCGACCATCCCGGGCGAGTCCCCGCAGGTCGAGCTCCGCACCCTCGAGGACGGTCGGCTCGCCCTCCTCGCATACACCGCGCTCGACCGCTTGGCGCGCTGCTGCGGGGACCACCAGCCCTGGACGCTGATGGAGACCGGCCACCTCTCCACCCTGCGTGAGCAAGCGCGTTACGACGTCGTGCTGCTCGATCAGGAGCTGCCCGCCGAGGTCCGGCACACCGGAGGTTCCTTGTGAGCGACCTGCGGATCGAGCCCGGTGCCGGCGAGGCGATCCGCGACCTCCACCTCGAGGGAGCCGAGCTGATCGAGGGTACGGGGGAGTCGGCGCCCGGCACCGTCGACGCCGGTCCCGGGTCCTCGGCGATCTCGGCGATCCTGTCGAACGTCATGTCCGAGGCGAGCGACCTCGCGGCCGTCCACCGGGCCGTCGCGACCGTGATGGGCCAGGTCGTCGACCAGTACGACGCCACCGACGAATCCATCCGCGACGCCTTCGACCAGGTCACGCGCGGGCTCCCTGCCGACGAGGGCGGACGATGATCGAGACGAAGCTGGAGGGGGACCCGGCGGCGGTCCGTGCCGCCGCCACGTGGGTCTCGGACACCCTGCGCGCGAAGGTCGGCGAGGCGGGCGAGCGGGGCACCTCGGCCCGGCAGCGCGCCGGTCGCGACTGGGAAGGAGCCGCCGCCGAGGCCTACCGTGACGTCGCGAGCCAGGTGATCGACGCCGGTGACGAGCAGGAGGAGCACCTCGGTCGCGTGGCGGAGAAGTTCCGCACCTACGCCGTCAAGCTGACGCACGCCCAAGAGCACATGGCCGATCGCCGTGCCGAGGCCACGGAGGGCGGGCTCACCGTGGCCGGCACCGTCATCCAGACCCCGCCGGAGCCGCAACGTCCCGCCGACCTGCCCGCCGGGTCGACGGAGGCGGAGCGCACCGCGTGGGACGCGGAGAACGACCGGTTCGAGCAGGCGAACGACAAGGTCGAGCTCTACAACCGGCTGCTGGGGGAGGTCGAGCAGGAGCGCACCACCCTCGATGAGTGGATCGACGCGAACCTCACCCACATCGCGACGGCCGACGACCCGACTCTGCTGTCCTACCTCGTCAAGCAGCTGCAGAAGCTGCCCGCCACGGCCATGCTCTTCACGATCGACCTGCGCAAGGGTCGGCTCGAGGAGCTGGCGAACCATCACGGCAGCGAGGCGGCACGCCTGCGTCGCGAGGCGGCCGAGGCGCGCCGTGCGCAGCGCTCCGGCAACCCCGCCCGACGCGCGGCGGGCGACGCCGTGGACGTCCGCGGCAACCGTCAGGCCGCGCGGGGCCTGGACGCGCTCGCCGAGGGGTCGGAGCGGATCGCCCGGCGACTCCCCATCGTCGGGGGGCTGCTCACCGTCGGCCTCGCGGGCAACGACATCGCCAACGGCGACTCGCCCGGTCAGGTCATCTCCAGCGAGGTGCTCGCGACGGGGGCCGGCATCGCCGCCGGGGCCATCGCGGTCACGGCAGGTGCTCCCGTCCTGGCCGTCGCCGCGGTCGGCACCGTCGCGGCCGTCGGCGTCGGCATGCTGGCGGAGTACGCCTGGGACCACTGGGTCCCCGAGGACGTCACCGAGGCGATCGACGAGGGTCTGCGCGACTTCGGCGAGGGCGTGAAGGACACGGCGAGCGACGTGTGGGACGCGGTGACCCCGTGGTGAGCGGCGCGGAGGCGCGGCCGTCGTCGCCGAGACCGCCGGTGGGCCAGGTGCTCGGCATGGGTGCGGCCGCTGTGCTGCTCGGGCCGGCCCTCCTCGCGGCGTCGGTGCTGCTGCTCACCCGTGGCGACCTGCTCCTCGCCCTGGCCGGTGCCGCCATGGCGGCGACCGCCGTCCTCGCGGTCGGATACCTGCTGCGCTTCCTCGCCACGCCGCGAGGCGCCCACGCGTCGACGCTCGTCGACGCCGCCACCGTGCTCCCGGAGTCGCGCCTGGCGCGGTTCCTCGCGTGGGGCACCACCGGGGCCGCCGTGCTCTTCAGCGCCCTCCTGGTCCTCTCGGCGGTCGCGGGGTCGGGCTCGACGGGGCCGTCGGTCGGGCTCGTCGGTGCGGCGGTCGTGCTGGTCCTCGCCGTGCCGACCGTGGTCGCCGTGCTTGCAGGTCGCCGCCCTCGGGGCGCCCTGGTGCTCACCCCCGACACCGTCCGGTTGCGCACCTGGAGCTCCGAGCGCGAGATCGCGTGGGACGACGTCGTCGAGGTGGTTGCGCTGCGGCAGCCGCGTCGTACGCTCGTCGTCTACGCACGCACGGCGGACCAGGTGCGGGTGCTGCGCGCCCCGACCGGGTTCGGCGAGCAGCAGGCACGACCGATCCCGGAGGCCGAGAGGGCGCTGGCGATCTCGTTCCCGCACCTGAGCGGCGACCCGGCCGTCCTCATCGCCGCGCTCGACCACTGGCGTCGGGTGCGCAAGGACCGCGCCGAGCTCGGCACCGAGGCGTCGCTGCGTCGACTGGAGCCCGGCGCATGACCGCCCCCTCCGACCTCGGCGAGGTGCTGGCGGGCGTCGGGCCCCGGCTGCGGCAGCTGCGCCTGGAGCGCGACGCGACCCTCGCCGACGTCGCGGAGCAGACCGGCATCTCGGTGAGCACGCTGTCGCGGCTGGAGTCGGGTCAGCGCAAGCCGACCCTCGAGCTGCTGCTGCCGCTCGCTGCCGCGCACGGTGTCGCACTCGACGAGCTCGTCGACGCGCCCGAGACCGGCGACCCCCGCGTGCGGGCCCGTCCGGTGGTGCGGCACGGTCGCACGTTCGTGCCGCTGACGCGACGTCCGGGCGGGCTGCAGTCGTACAAGATCGTCATGCCGGTGGAGGCGGACGCCGAGCCGAGCCTGCGCACCCACGACGGCTACGAGTGGATGTACGTCCTCTCGGGGCAGGTGCGCCTGGTCCTGGGCTCGCGCGACCTGACGATCGGGCCCGGCGAGGTGGTCGAGTTCGACACCCGCACCCCGCACTGGGTGAGCAACCCCGGCCCCCACCCCACCGAGGTGCTCGCCATCTTCGGCCCCCAGGGCGAGCGGATGCACGTCCGCACCTGACCCCGCCTCGTGTGAACGTTTGCGTGGGGCCCCACCCGAACGCGCAGATGCAGCGCATCTTTGCGTGGGGGCGAGCCGGTTTGCGTGGGGCCCCACGCAAACCTGCACGGTCGGCGAGGGTGGGGCGGGCGGCTCAGGTCGGCGGCAGCGGCTCGACCGTGGGTGACGTCGCTCCGTGCTCCTCGACGTGCCGGGGCTCGCCGACCTTCACCAGCACGACGCCCGCCAGGACGAGGAGGCCGCCGAGGAGCTGGGCCGTGGTCGGCAGCTCGTCGAGCAGCAGCCACGCGAACAGCACGGCCATGAGCACCTCCGAGAGGGCGACGAACGACGCCACGCGCGACCCGAGCCGACGTCCCGCCGCGATGCCCGTGACGTAGGCCAGCGCCGCGGTCACGACGCCGAGCAGGCCGACGAGCAGCCACCAGGGGAGCGCGACGTCGCCCAGCGTCGCGTCGGCGGTCGACGCGGTCATCGGCAGCACGCCGACCAGCCCACCGAGACCGAGGGCGGCGCTGCCGATGAGCAGCCCGCCGCCGGCGAGCGCGACGGGCGGCAGCCCGACCCGGTCGTCGGCCGACAGCAGGAAGTAGGTCGCGGCACCGATGGTGGCGCCGAGGGCCCACAGCACCCCGACCCCGTCGAGCGAGACACCCGACAGCAGGCCGAGCACGAGCGCGAGACCCGCCATCGCGACGACGGCGCCGGCGACGGTGAGCCGTCCGGGGCGCTCCCCGCGGGCCACCCACAGGAACACCACGACGGCGACGGGCGCCATGTACTCGATGAGCAGCGCCACGCCGACCTGCAACGTCTGCACGGCGTAGAAGTAGCAGAGCTGCGCGCCGGCGACGGCGAGCAGGCCGTAGAGCAGCACCATCGGCGTGGCGCGGCGCACCAGGCCCCAGCGGCCGCGCATCGCGAGGGCGGCCGGGAGGGCCACGACGGCCGCGGCCACGCCCATGCGGACCCCTGCGGCCGCACCGGCGCTCCAGCCCGACTCCAGCAGCCCGCGCGCCAGGGACCCGGAGAGCCCGAAGGCGGAGGCCGACACCAGGGCGAACGCGAGGCCCGACGCGGTGCGCCCGCTCCCGGCGTTCGGGGAACGTCGCGGCGTCGCCGAGGCACTCGTCAGCGACGTTGCGTCAGGAGCGTTCCCAGTCATGGGTCATGACGATAGGGCTCGGTGTCATAAGGTGTCAACATGGTCTTCGCTCATGACACCGAGGCCAACCTGCTGGCCGCCGTCGAGCTGGCGAACTCGGCCGAGCAGCCCGACACGCTCACCTCCGTGGCGGAGCTCGACGGCTACTACGAACGGCACGGCTACACCGGCCGGCACGACCGCGACCGCGCGGAGCTCGAGGAGGTCCGCGCGCTGCGCGCCACCCTGCGTCGACTGATGACGGCCGAGCTCGACGAGGCCGTCGCCGTCGTCAACGACCTGCTCGCCGCGTTCCCCGCGCAGCCGCGGCTCGTGAACCACGGTCCGTTGGGCTGGCACCTGCACGTGGTCGACGACGACCGGCCGCTGCACGAGCGGATCGCCCTCGAGACCGCCGTCGCGTTCAGCGAGGTGGTCACCGCGGGCGAGCTGTCCCGCTTCGCGACCTGCGCCGACGACGGCTGCGACGGCATCGTCCTCGACCTCTCCCGCAACCGCTCCCGCCGCTTCTGCAGCACCACCTGTGGCAACCGCCACGCCGCGGCGGAGTACCGCGCACGCCAGCGCGAGCAGGAGCAGGCGTGACGCTCGACCGCAAGCGCACCCTTCCCCAGTACCGCGCGCGGCGAGGGGTCTTCGACGTGCTCGAGGTGCCCCTGATGACGTACCTGGCGGTCGACGGCCAGGGCGACCCCAACACGTCGGCCTCCTACGCCGAGGCGCTCGCCGTGCTCTACCCGGTCGCCTACGCCCTGCGCTTCGCCGGCAAGGAGCGCGGGCACGACGAGACGGTCATGCCGCTCGAGGCGCTCTGGTGGTCCGACGACATGGCCGCCTTCACGAGCGCGCGCGACAAGAGCCGCTGGAGCTGGACCGCCCTGGTCCTCGCGCCCACCTGGGTCGACGACGCCGCGTTCGCCGACGCCGTCGCGACCGTCGCGCGCAGGAAGCCGGGGCTCACCGGCCTCGCCCGCGTCGACCTGCGGGTGCTGCACGAGGGTCTGTGCATCCAGACGCTGCACGTCGGCCCCTACGACGACGAGGGCCCGGTGCTGGCGCGGATGCACGACGTCGAGATCCCGTCGGCCGGGCTGCGCCTGACCGGCCGCCACCACGAGGTCTACCTCGGAGACCCCCGGCGGACCGCACCCGAGCGCCTGCGCACGATCCTGCGGCAGCCGGTGGAGCGGTCCGACGACGGGTAGCCCGACCAACAGGCGCGGCGCGGTCCGCGCTGCGACGATGAGGATCGTGACCCGCCGCCCCAAGCCCGCGCCGGCGCCCCCGCTCTCCACCCCAGCGAGCACCTTCTGGGTGCTCCTCGGGCTCGAGACCGTCCTGCGCTGGATCGCCCGGGCCACGGGCGACCAGGTCGACCTGACGATCTGGTCCGTCGGCGACGACACCAGTGCACTCGCGTGGGCGCGGCTTGCCCTCCAGGCTGCCGTCGTCGTCGCGATCGTGTGGTGGGTCGTCCACACGGTCCGGACCCGGCGCGCCCGGCGCCGGTCCAGCCCCTAGGTCGACGAGGCGCGTCGGCCGGGGATGTTGCGGTCCTTCAGCTCCCGCGCGGCGTACTGGCCGATCTGGCGGGTCGACCAGCCGTCGGACCCGCCCGCGACGGCACCGCCGATGAGCGGCACGCGCCGCGCGACCAGGGTGACGGCGCGGCGGCCCACCGTGCGGGTGACCAGCTCGGCGGTGACCTCGTGGGAGATGATCCGGTCGAGCTCGGGGGAGTGCACCGGCGACGTGGCGAGCGTCATCGGCGGCGACGGCAGCTTGCCCGACTTCAGCAGGTCCTTCACCGCGTCCTCGCCGAGCATGCAGACGAGGATCGCGTTGCGCACCCGTGGGTCGGTGAGGTCGTAGCCGCGCAGCGCGGCCACGCCCGCGACCATGTGCGCCTGCACCAGCGTGACGCCGACGACGTTCGCCGGCACCGACACGGCCACCGCCGCGATGCCGCCCAGGTTCGTCACGAACCCCTGCGCCCCCGCCAGCGCGGTGTGGCGACGCACGAGACGCGTGATCGCCGCCTCGACGTCGCCGTCGGTGTCGACCAGGTGGGCGTCGGCGGCCTTGCGCGCCGACGGGAGCGGTCCGACGCCGTCGATCGCGCGGTCCAGCACCTGGCGGACGAACCCGCCGGCCACCTGCGGAGCGAACTTGTTCGTCGCCGCCACTGCGGCCCTGCCTCGAAGTCCAGCCATGCCCACAATCCTAGGGACGCGGTCGAGGTCCGCCCCCCGAACAGCCGCGGGCCCTACGCTCGGCGCATGGACCAGGCGTTCAGCCGGCACGTCACGTCGCCGGGCTGGCTCGAGGAGGCGCACGCCTGGATCCATGTCCGCGCCGAGGAGGCCGGGCACGCGCTCGCCGGCCCGATCGAGCAACGTCGGGTGCGGCCGTGGTCGACCCAGCTGGTGGTGCCCACCGACCGCGGGCGCCTCTGGTTCAAGGCGAACTGCCGGTCGATGGCGTTCGAGCCGGCGTTGCACGCCCTGCTGGCCGACGTCGCGCCCGACCAGGTGGCCGCGCCGCTCGCGGTCGACCCCACCCGGGGGTGGATGCTCACCGCCGACCGCGGCGTGACACTGGGCGACTCCCGCGAGCCGACCCTCGCCGACTGGCGCGGCGTCATGATCGCGACCGCCCGCCTGCAACGGCGTCTCGTCGACCGTCGCGACGCCGTGCTCGCCACCGGCGTCCCCGACTGCTCGCCCGAGACCGTCCCAGCCCGTTTCGACGCCCTGCTCGACCGCCTCGCGTCGCTGCCGACCGAGCACCCCTCGGCGCTCGACCACGCCGGCGCCACCGCGCTGGCCGGACGTCGGGACCAGCTCCTCGAGGCGGTCGCGCGCCTCGCGTCGTCGAGCGTCCCGGTCACGGTGCAGCATGGTGACGTGCACCCGTGGAACGCCTTCGCCGACCTGCGCGTGTTCGACTTCGGCGACATGCAGTGGGCGCACGCGCTCGAGGTCCTGAGCGTGCCCTACGGCTGGATCACGACGCGGAGCGAGCTGGCCTGGGACGACGTGCTCGCCACCTACTCCGAGATGTGGTCCGACGTCGCCGACCCGCGCGACCTGGCCGAGCTGCGCGCCGCCACGGCCTTCACCCAGCCCGTCAACCGTGCCCTGACCTGGTGGGACTCCCTCGAGGGTGCCACCGACGAGGAGTGGCGCGAGTGGGGCGACATGCCCGCGCACCACCTGGGCCGCGTGCTGGAGGCCTGACGTGCCCGCCGTCCCGCTGCCCCCGTCCCCGTGGGAGTTCCGCCCCGACATGTGGCCACGGTCCGACTGCGTCGCGGCCGGCGCCGACCTCGAGCCGTCGACGGTGGTCGAGGCCTACCGGCACGGTGCCTTCCCGATGCCGGACGAGGGCGACCTGCTGTGGTGGTCGCCGGTCGAGCGCGGTGTGCTGGAGCCGTCGGCGCTGCGGGTCTCGCGGTCGTTGCGCCAGGCCGTGCGCCGGCTGACGGTCACCATCGACACCGCGTTCGCCGAGGTGGTCGACGCGTGCGCCGACCCCAGCCGGCCCGGCGCCTGGATCGACCGCGGCATCCGCGACGCGTACGTGCGCCTGCACGAGCTGGGCTGGGCGCACTCCGTCGAGACCCGCGACGCCGACGGGACCCTCGTCGGCGGCCTGTACGGGCTCTCGGTCGGACGCCTGTTCGCGGGGGAGTCGATGTTCCACCACGCACGCGACGCGTCGAAGGTGGCCCTGGTGGCGCTGGTCGACGCCGTCGGGCCCGAGGGGCTCGTCGACGTGCAGTGGGCGACCCCGCACCTGGAGTCGCTGGGGGTCGTGCGGTGGCCCCGGGAGAGGTACCTGGCGGCCCTGCACGGACTCATCGACGCTCCCGGCCCCGACTGGGACGCCCTCCGAGGCCCGATATCACGGGCAGAAGGCACGCCGTAGGGGCCGGGGTGCACCGGAATGTCGGGGTTTCCTGCCTAGACTGCTGAGCGCACAACATCCGAACTCTCTAGGAGTCCCCGTGGCTATCTCCCGCAGCGACCTCGTCTCGGCCCTCGCCGAGAAGGCCGACACCACCAAGTCCACCGCCGACGACGTCCTCAGCGCGCTGGCCGACGTCCTCATCGACGCCGTCAGCAAGGGCGAGAAGGTCGCCATCCCCGGCATCCTCTCGGTCGAGCGCGTCTCGCGCGCCGCTCGCACGGGTCGCAACCCCGCGACCGGTGAGACCATCGACATCCCCGCCGGCTACGGCGTCAAGGTGAGCGCCGGCTCGAAGCTCAAGGCTGCCGCCAAGTAAGCTAGGCCCCTCAGCCACGGAGAGGCCCCCCGGACCACACGGTCCAGGGGGCCTTTCCGCGTCCGGGGACGGTCAGCTCACGGTGGGACGGCCGGCGGCCTCCCACGCGTCCATGCCACCTGCGAGGTTGACGACGTCGTGCCCCTGCTGCCCGAGCCACGCCGTGGCCCGCGCCGAGCGACCCCCGAGGTGGCAGACGACGAGCGTGCGCGCCTGCGGGTCGAGCTCGCCGACGCGCGTCGGGAGGTCGCCGAGCGGCACGTGCACGGCGCCCGGGACGTGCCCCGCGTCCCACTCGTGGGGCTCGCGGACGTCGAGCACGACGAGGTCGTCGGGCAGCGGGTCGGGCAGGTCGGCGACGGTCGTCGTGGGCACGTCCACGGGGGGCTCCTGGAAGGTCTGACGCCCGTGGAGACCAGGTCGCGCGCGGCGTCCGCGGCGGGAGGTGGGCCACACGGGCTGGATTATCGGCTGCTGACTGGTTACTTTGGACTATATGCACCCGGGCGGAGAACAGGTCGACGGCAACGCCGCAGCGACCACCCGTCCGTCCGCGACCGTGCGTCTGCCGTTCGAGCCCTCGACGCCGAGCATCGCCCGCACCAAGCTCGCCGGGTTCCTCACCGTGCACCGTGCGTCCTCGACCGTCATCGACGACGCCCTCATCGTGCTGAGCGAGATGGTCGCCAACGCCGTCGCGCACGGCCAGCCGTCCGACGACGGCACGATGGAGCTGGCGTGGACGATCGACCCCGACCGGCAGCTGCTCGAGATCAGCGTCCACGACGACGGCCAGGGCGGCTCGCTCAAGCCGATCGACTTCGACGAGGACTCGCTCAGCGGCCGCGGGCTGTCGATCATCAACCGCGTCGCCGACCGCTGGTGGGTCGACATGTCGGCCGGCACCCGCGTCGGTGCCGAGCTGCCGCTCGCCCGCTGACCACCCTGCGCCAGCTGATGACCCTGGGCCAGCTGGTGACCCTGGGCCCGCCGCCCCCTCTCGGTCCTGAGCGACCCTGCGGCCTGCCGCCGTCCGCGCCTCTGGCTAGGGTGCGACCCATGGGAAAGAAGTCACGCCGCACCAAGGCGCCGAAGCCGGCCCGCATGCCCTTCGTCGCCCGCACGTTCGAGGGTCTGCCGCACGAGGGTGACTGGATCGCGCTGCGCGAGTTCGTGCCGTCCGCGACCGCCACGGTCACGCTCACCGACGGCGAGCAGGTGCGCGTGTGCTCGCTGCTGCCCGGTGGCGGTGCCGGCATCCGTCGCCCCGACGGGGAGATCTGGCTCGGCCTGCAGGTGCTGCACAACTACGGCGACGTGAGTCGCGACCTCGCCGGCGCCATCGAGGCCGCCCGCGAGACCGAGCCCGGCAACCCGGTGCGGCTGACCGACCCGGGCGTGGGCGACCGGCTGCAGCAGATCGTGGACCCCGCGTCGTCGTTCGACGTCGAGGTGCACGACGGCTTCGACTTCTGGGTCGAGGGCACCGACGCCGAGGGCTCCGACGCGCTGGCCGCCGCCAACGAGTCGATCGCCCCCACCGAGCGCCTGACGTCGGTCGAGGCGGCCTACTGGGTGCGCATGGGCGAGAAGCGCTACCTGCGCTGGGTGGTCACGCAGAGCGAGTCCACGGTGCTCGACGGCTTCGCCCGCCTCGCGGCGGCCGGCGAGGAGACCCTCGGTGACGGCACGAAGCTCATCGGCATGTTCCGCGCGCACGGCCTGCTCGTGCCGGTGTGGGAGATGGACCCGGCCGTCGTCGACGACGGCGCGGCCGCCCTGGAGGAGCCCGTCGCGGCCCTCGCGCAGCGGCTGGAGGGTGCGATCGCCGACGACGCGCCCCTCACCCAGGAGCAGCGCAACGCCCGCGCCAACCTCACGAGCCGTCAGCTCACCATCCGCTGACCCCAGCCCGACGACCCGCTCACCCTTGGGGTGGGGCCCCGCCCCAAGGGTGACTCCCCACCGCAGCGCTGGGGTGGGACGCATCCCCTGAGGTGGGGAGACGCGTGACGCCGCATCGTGGGACCCTGACGTCATGAGCGAGCTGGACGCGGTCCGACGGGCCGGCATCGAGGTCACGGGCATCGAGATCGTCGACGAGGCGGAGCGCACCGCGAAGCCGTCCGACCTGTTCTGGCCGTGGTTCGCCGCGAACGTGTCGGTCTTCGGCATCTCCTACGGCAGCTTCGTGCTCGGCTTCGGGCTCTCGCTGACGCAGGCGGTGCTGGTGACCGTCCTCGGCGTCGTGGTGTCGTTCGCGGCCTGCGGACTCGTCGCGATCGCCGGCAAGCGCGGATCGGCACCGACGATGATCCTCAGCCGCGCGCCGTTCGGCGTCGTCGGCCAGAAGCTGCCCGGCGTCTTCAGCTGGCTGATCTCCATCGGCTGGGAGACGTTCCTGGCCATCACCGCGACCCTGGCCACCGCGACCGTCCTGCGCGAGCTCGGCTGGGGCGGCGGCACGGCCACGAAGGTCGTCGCCTGTGCCGTGATCGCGGCCCTGATCGTCGCTGCGTCGGTCGCGGGCTACCACGTGATCATGCGGATGCAGTCGGTGCTGACGTGGCTCACCGGCGCTGCCACCGTCGGCTACATCCTGCTCACGTTCGACCAGATCGACCTCGACCGCGTGACGTCGCTGCCTGGCGGCTCCGGGCAGGCCATGGTCGGGGCGTTCGTCATGGTCATGACCGGGTTCGGGTTCGGCTGGATCAACATCGCCGCGGACTGGTCGCGGTACCAGCGGCGCGACACGTCGGGCGCGCAGATCGTCGCGTGGAACACCCTGGCCGGCGCGCTCGCACCCGTCGTGCTCGTGGTCTACGGCATCCTGCTCGCGGGCTCGTCGGACACGCTCAGCGCGGGGATCGTGAACGACCCCGTCGGCACGCTCGCGTCGGTCCTGCCCACCTGGTTCCTCGTGCCGTTCCTCGTCGCGTCCGTGCTGGCGCTCGTGTCGGGCGCCGTGCTCGGCATCTACTCCTCCGGGCTCACGCTCCTCAGCCTGGGCGTGCGCATCCCGCGCCCGGCGGCCGCGCTCGTCGACGGCGTCATCCTGACGGCCGGGACGGTGTACGTCGTGTTCGTCGCGCAGACGTTCCTCGGGCCGTTCCAGAGCTTCCTCATCACGCTGGGCGTCCCGGTGGCCGCGTGGACCGGCATCATGATCGGCGACATCGCCCTGCGACGTCGCGACTACGACGAGGCGGCGCTGTTCGACGCCTCGGGACGCTACGGCGCCGTCGCGTGGACGTCGGTGGTGACGATGGTCGTCGCGTCCGTCGTGGGCTGGGGCCTCGTCGTCAACCAGATCTCCGGGACCGCGTGGAACGACTGGCAGGGCTACCTGATCGAGCCGTTCGGGCTCGGCACCCGGCTGCCCGACGGCGCCGGCTGGGACGGAGCCTGGCCGTACGCGAACCTCGGCGTGCTGGCCGCCTTCGCGATCGGGCTGGTCGTCACGCTCGTCGCGCGACGGTCGGCCGTGCGTCGCCAGGAGGCCGGTGCCGCGTGAGGGTCGGGGCATGACCCGGACCTGGCTGGTCGTCGTCGACCCGCAGCGGGTCTTCGCCGACGCCGGCTCTCCCTGGGGATCGCCGATGTTCGCGGCGACCCTCGAGCCGGTGCGCGCGCTGGCGGCGACGCTGCCGACGATCGTCACGCGCTGGGTGCCCGCGCCCGACGCCGAGCGGGTCGGGTCGTGGCGCGCGTACTTCGACGCGTGGCCGTTCGCCGACCGACCGGCCGACGACCCGATGTTCGACGTCGTCCCCGAGCTGGCCGACGTCGCGGCGGCGTCGACGGTGGTCGACGCGCCGACGTTCGGCAAGTGGGACGTCGTGCGGACGGTGACGGGCGAGGCGCCCGACCTCGTCGTCGCTGGCGTCTCGACCGACTGCTGCGTCCTGTCGACCGTGCTCGCCGCCGCCGACGCGGCAGCGACCGTGCGCGTGGCCGTCGACGCGTGCGCCGGCTCGACGCCTGCGAACCACCGTCGCGCCCTCGACGCCATGGCCCTCTACGCGCCCCAGGTCACCCTCGCCTGACCCGCCGGTTGACGTGGGGCCCCACGTAAACCGGCTCCGCCCCACGCAAACATGCGCCGGAAGTGCGCGTTTGGGTGGGGCCCCACGTAAACGCGCACGGGCGGCGAGGGGGAGGGGGAGGGCGGGTCAGTCGCGGAGGACGGGGCAGGACATGCAGCGGGGGCCGCCGCGGCCGGAGCCGAGCTCGGAGCCGCTGATGGCCACGACCTCGATGCCGTGCTCCTCCAGGCGGGCGTTGGTCTGCTCGTTGCGCTCGTAGGCGACGGCGAGGCGGGCGTCGATGGCGAGGGTGTTGTTGCCGTCGTCCCACTGCTCGCGCTCGGCGGTCACCGGGTCGAGACCGGTGTCGATGCGGTGCAGGCGCTCGATGCCCATCGCGTCGGCCGCGGCGTCGAAGAACGACCGCTCCGGCGCCACCGACAGCGAGCCGTCCGCGTCGAGCGTGACCGCCAGCGCCCGCAGCTCGTCGGCCATGTTCGGGTAGATGACGACGGTGTCGACGTCGACCATCGTGACGATCGTGTCGAGGTGCATCGTGGCGCGTTCCTGGGCGATGGGCACCGCCAGCACCGACTCGGCAAGACCGGCACGCAGCGCGGTGGCCGCGAACCGCTCGAAGCCGGCGGGAGTCGTCCGCTCCCCGACGCCCACCGCGACGACACCGGGCGCGAGCAGCAGCACGTCGCCGCCCTCGAGGTGCTCCAGGTGCGGACCGTGGACGCGCTCGACGCCCGCGAAGCGCGGGTGGTGGGCGTACACGAGGCCGGTCAGCTGCGTCTCGCGGACGCGCGCCGGCATCGCCAGGCTCGTGACGGCCACCCGGTCGGGCAGCCAGACGGAGGAGTCACGCGTGAAGAGCAGGTTGGGCAGCGGGTCGACGAGGAAGTCGTCGGGACGCAGGAGGCTCGTGACGATGCTGCGGTGCGCGACCTCGTCGTTGCGCAGGCCCGCCGTCACGACCGCGGCGAGGTCCGCGGGTGCGAGGTCGGACAGCGCGGCCACCAGGTAGCGACGCAGGCTGTCGCCGAGGTGCAGCGTCGACGTCGTGCTCTCGACGATCTCGGCCCGGGCGTCGGCCTGCTCCAGCGTCTCGGTGAGCAGCTCGACGAGGTACAGCACCTCGACGTCGTGGTCGCGCAGCGCCTGCGCGAACGCGTCGTGCTCGTCCTGGGCGCGCCCCAGCCAGGGGATGCCGTCGAAGAGCAGCGAGTCGTTGTTGCGCGGCGTCAGCCGCGCGAGCTCCTGGCCCGGCCGGTGCAGCAGCACCGTCCGCAGGCGGCCGACCTCGCTCGAGGCACCCCACGTCGTCATGGGGCTCACCCTAGATGGCGTCGGGCTCCAGCCAGAGCACCCCGGCCGGGGGCAGCTGGACGAGGGCCGACGCCGCGAACCCGTGGTGCGGGATCCCCTCGGCCTCGACCAATCCCAGGTTGCCGACGCCCGAGCCGCCGTACGCCTGCGCGTCGGTGTTCAGCACCTCGCGCCACCGGCCCAGGGCCGGCAGTCCGACCCGGTAGTCGTGGTGCGGTGCGCCGGAGAAGTTCGCCAGGCACGCCAGCTGCGACCCGTCGGTGCCGATCCGCAGGAAGCACACGACGTTGCCCGCGACGTCGGACGCGTCGATCCAGCGGAACCCGTCGGGGGTGGTGTCAGCGGTGTGGAGCGCCGGGGTCGAGCGGTACGTCTGGTTCAGGTCGGCGACCAGCTCGAGGACGCCCGCGTGCAACGGGTCGCGCAGCTCGTCCCAGTCGAGCCCGCGGGACTCCGCCCACTCGCCCTCCTGCCCGAACTCGCCACCCATGAACAGCATCTGCTTGCCGGGATGGGCCCACATGAACGCCAGCAGCGCGCGCACGCCCGCCGCCTTGTTCCAGGCGTCGCCCGGCATCCGGCCCCACAGCGAGCCCTTGCCGTGCACGACCTCGTCGTGCGACAGCGGCAGCACGAAGTTCTCGGTCCAGGCGTAGTCGATCGCGAAAGTCATCTCCCCGTGGTGGTACGAGCGGTGCACGGGGTCGTGGCCCAGGTAGGAGAGCGTGTCGTGCATCCAGCCCATGTTCCACTTGAAGCCGAAGCCGAGGCCGCCCGCGTCGGTGGGGGCGCTGACCCCGGGCCAGGCCGTCGACTCCTCGGCCACCATCATCACGCCGGGGTGGTGCTTGTAGACCGTGGCGTTCAGCTCCTGCAGCAGCTGGACGGCCTCGAGGTTCTCGCGGCCGCCGTGCTTGTTGGGCACCCACTCGCCGTCGTTGCGCGAGTAGTCGAGGTAGAGCATCGAGGCGACGGCGTCGACGCGCAGACCGTCGAGGTGGAACTCCTCGAGCCAGAACAGCGCGTTGGCGACGAGGAAGTTGCGCACCTCCGGACGGCCGAAGTCGAACACGTAGGTGCCCCAGTCGGGCTGCTCGCCGCGGCGCGGGTCGGGGTGCTCGTAGAGCGCGGTGCCGTCGAAGCGGGCGAGTGCCCACTCGTCCTTCGGGAAGTGCGCGGGCACCCAGTCGACGATGACGCCGAGGCCGCGCTGGTGCAGCTCGTCGACGAACCAGCGGAAGTCGTCGGGGGAGCCGAACCGCGACGTCGGCGCGTAGTACGACGTGACCTGGTAGCCCCACGAGCCGCCGAAGGGGTGCTCGGCGACGGGCAGCAGCTCGACGTGGGTGAAGCCCATCTCGAGGAGGTAGTCGCCCAGCTCCTCGGCGAGCTCGCGGTACGTCAGCCCGGGACGCCACGACCCGAGGTGCACCTCGTAGATGCTCACCGGCGCCTCGGTCCACCGGGTGGCGTCACGCTGCTCGACCCAGGCGTCGTCGCGCCAGCGGTGCGTCGGCTCGACGACGACCGACGCCGTGGCGGGCGGCACCTCGGTGCCGAAGGCGAGCGGGTCGATCTTCTCGTGCCAGGCGCCGTCGGCGCCCTCGACCCGGAACTTGTACCGCGCGCCCGCGCCGACGCCGGGGACGAAGAGGTCCCAGACGCCCGGTCCGCCGAGCGGTCGCATCGCGTGCGCACCGCCGTCCCAGCCGTTGAAGTCGCCGACGACCTGCACGCTGCGGGCGTTCGGGGCCCAGAGCGCGAACGACGTGCCCTCGACGGGCCCGTCGGTGCCGTCGTGGGTGCGGACGTGGGCGCCCAGCACGTCCCAGAGCCGCTCGTGGCGACCCTCGCCGATGAGGTGCAGGTCGAGCTCGCCGACCGCGACGGGCCAGCCGTCCGCCGGCTCGCCGCTGGTCGATTCGCTGGGGGTGGGGGTGTCCTCGGACGTCATGTCAGGCCTCCTCGGTGAGGATGCGGGCGATGGAGCCGAGCGGCACGTCGGTCCAGTCGGGCCGGTTCGCGTGCTCGTAGCCCACCTCGTAGACCGCCTTGTCGAGCTCGAGCCCGCGCAGCAGCACGGCCTCGTCGCGCGGGTCGTGCCCGGCGGCCTTGGCGTAGCCGTCGCAGAACGCCGTCCGGTTGTGGACGGCCCACGCGTCGGCGCGCTCGCGGCGGACCTCGTCGTGGGGCTGGCCCACGAGCAGCTGGTGGGCGGCGTAGTCGAAGGAGCGCAGCATGCCGGCGACGTCGCGCAGCGGCGACCGCAGTGCGGAGCGCTCCGCGAGGCTGGCCGCGGGCTCCCCCTCGAAGTCGAGGACGAGCCAGCCGGAGACGGTGCGCAGCACCTGGCCCAGGTGCAGGTCGCCGTGGACGGGCTGCAGCGGGAGCGTCAGCTCGACGTCGACCACGGCGTGGAAGGCGTCGCGGATCCCGTCGGTGTGCTCGCGCAGGGCGGGCACGGCCGCGGCCACGCGGTCGAGCCGGCGCTCCATCGCCTCGACGGTGCGGGCGAGGTCGTCGCCGCCCGCCCTCTCGGTGCCGAGCGCGCGGGCGAGGTCGGTGTGGACGTCGGCCACGGCGCGACCGAGCCGGTACGCCTCGCCGGCGAAGTCGCCCCCGAGGTCGCCGGGCGGCAGCCCCGCGTCGTCGGCCATGTAGTCGCGGACGCTCGTGGTGGCCATGACCCAACCGTCGGCGGCGTCGGGCAGGAAGCGCTGCAGCATCGCGAAGGTGACCTCGTCGTCGCCGAGCGTGCCGCTGATCGCGCCGAGCGGCTCGGCGACGTGCGACGACCCGACCTCGCGCAGCGCGCGGTGCAGCACGAGGTCCTTGTTGGTGCCGGGCGTGAGCCGGCGGAAGAGCTTGAGGATGTACTGCCCGCCGTACACCAGCGACGTGTTGCTCTGCTCCGACGTGATCGGGTGGGCGCGCAGGCCGGTCACCAGCTCGGCACCCGGCTCCGGCTCGAACCGCAGGTCGCCGACGACGTCGCCCGCGGCCACGTGGTCGAGCAGCACCCCGGTGAGGTCGGCGTCGCCGCTGGCCTCGTACCAGACGGGACCGTCCTCGACGCCGATCGCGGCCGTCGCCGGGACGTCCGGCAGGCCGTCGCTGCGCCGGCCCAGCAGGAGCTGGTAGGGCTCGGTGCGGTCGTCCTGCCCGACCTCGACGACGAGGTGCACGAGGGCGGGGTCGCCGTCCTCGACGACCGTCCAGTCCAGGGGGCGCACGGAGGTCACCGCACGGTCCTTGCCGCCGAACCACCGCTGGGAGGGCAGCCACCCGGGCAGGGCGGCCGCGACCTGGTCGACGTCGTGCTGGGTCACGGGCTGGCTCACAGCATGCTCCTTCGTTCGCCCTCGTCGCCGAGCTCGACCAGCTGGAACCAGTAGAAGCCGTGACCCGGGAGGGTCAGCAGGTAGGGCAGCTCCCCGACGCGCGGGAAGCGCACGCTGCCGGTCAGCTCGACGGGGGTGCACCCCTCGTGCTCGCCGAGCTCGAGCTCGACGGGCTGGGGGAAGCGGGACAGGTTGTTGACGCACAGCACGACGTCGCGCTCGCCGTCCGGACGGGTCCAGACGCGCTGGTAGGCCAGGACGCTCGGGTTCGAGCCGCCCAGGTCGACGAAGTCGCCCTCGGCGAAGGCCAGGTGCTGCTTGCGGACCTCGATCATGCGCCGCGTCCACGACAGCAGCGACGCCGAGTTCCCCATCTGCGCCTCGACGTTGACCGCCTCGTAGCCGTACGTCGGGTCCATGATCGGCGGCAGGTAGACACGACCGGGGTCGGAGCGCGAGAAGCCGGCGTTGCGGTCCGGCGACCACTGCATCGGCGTGCGCACCGCGTCGCGGTCGCCCAGCCAGATGTTGTCGCCCATGCCGATCTCGTCGCCGTAGTAGAGCACCGGGGAGCCCGGCAGGCTCAGCAGGAGCGCGGTGAACAGCTCGAGCTGGTTGCGGTCGTTCTCGAGCAGGGGCGCGAGCCGGCGGCGGATGCCGATGTTGGCCTTCATCCGCGGGTCGCGGGCGTACTCGCGGTACATGTAGTCGCGCTCGTCGTCAGTGACCATCTCGAGGGTCAGCTCGTCGTGGTTGCGCAGGAAGATGCCCCACTGCGTGCCCGCCGGGATGGGCGGCGTCTGCGCCAGGATCTCCGAGATCGGGAAGCGCGACTCGCGGCGCACCGCCATGAAGATGCGCGGCATGAGCGGGAAGTGGAAGGCCATGTGGCACTCGTCGCCGCCGACCTCGGGGTCGCCGAAGTACTCCACCACGTCCGACGGCCACTGGTTCGCCTCGGCGAGCAGCACCCGGCCGGGGTACTCGCGGTCGATCGTCGCGCGCACCTCCTTGAGGTACTCGTGGGTGCGCGGCAGGTTCTCGCTGCTCGTGCCCTCCTCCTCGAACAGGTAGGGCACGGCGTCGAGCCGGAAGCCGTCGATGCCGAGGTCGAGCCAGAAGCGCAGCACGTCGAGCATCGCCTCGCGCACGGCCGGGTTCTCGAAGTTCAGGTCGGGCTGGTGGCTGAAGAAGCGGTGCCAGAAGAACTGCCCGCGCACCGGGTCGTACGTCCAGTTCGACGTCTCGGTGTCGACGAAGATGATGCGCGCGTCGCTGTACTCGGTGCCGGTCTCGCTCCACACGTAGAAGTCGCCGTACGGCCCGTCGGGGTCCTGGCGCGACGCCTGGAACCAGGGGTGGGCGTCGGACGTGTGGTTGAGCACGAGGTCGGTGATCACGCGGATGCCGCGTCGGTGCGCCTCCTCCAGCAGGTGGACGAAGTCCTCGACGGTGCCGAACTCGGGCAGGACGGCGCGGAAGTCGCTGATGTCGTAGCCGCCGTCGCGCAGCGGCGACGCGTAGAACGGGGGCAGCCACAGGCAGTCGACACCGAGCCACTGGATGTAGTCGAGCTTGTCGGCGAGGCCGCGCAGGTCGCCCGTGCCGTCGCCGTTGGAGTCGTTGAACGCGCGGACCAGCACCTCGTAGAAGACGGCGCGCTTGAACCACTCCGGGTCCGAGGGCGCCTGCTCGGCGTGGTCGAAGTCGTCGGCGCTCGGCTCGGAGAGCGTCCCGTCGGCGGCGACCTCGTCGCCGGTGTGCGGGGTCTGCTCGAGCCCGTCGAGCGCAGCGTCGGGTGCTGTCGCCTCGGGTGGTGCGTCGGCCATCTGGTCTCCTCCTGGGAGGGGGCGCGGGGTCATCGGGGGGTCACGTGCAGGATGTGCGCGGGCGCGCGGGCGGGGTCGAGACGCACGTACGTGGCCGGACCCCAGGGGAAGGTCTCGCCGGTCACCTCGTCGTGCGCGACGAGCTCGGTGTCGGGCGACAGGCCGAGCACGTCGAGGTCGAGGAAGACCGTGCCCTCGCGGGCCTCGTGCGGGTCGAGCGAGAGGACCACGACGACGAGGTCGCCGGTCTCGGGGTCCCGCTTCGACCAGGCGAGCAGCGCGTCGTGGTCGACGTGGTGGAAGTGCAGGGTGCGCATCTGCTGCAGCGCGGGGTGGGCGCGGCGGATCTCGTTCAGACGGGTGATCCACGGCTCCAGCGAGCGCCCCTCGGCCAGAGCTGCTGCGTAGTCGCGCGGACGCAGCTCGAACTTCTCCGAGTGCAGGTACTCCTCGGCGCCCGGGCGGAGGGCCTCGGCCTCGAACAGCTCGTACCCGGAGTAGACGCCCCACGTGGGGGCGAGCGTGGCCGCGAGCGCCGCGCGCAGCGCGAACATGCCGGGGCCACCCACCTGCAGGTGCTCGGGGAGGATGTCGGGCGTGTTGACGAAGAGGTTGCCGCGACCCTCGTCCCAGTGGTCGCGCAGGTCCTCGCCGAACTCGACGATCTCCTCCTTCGTGGTGCGCCACGTGAAGTAGGTGTAGCTCTGCGTGAAGCCCAGGCGGGCGAGCCCCCAGAGCCGCGCGGGACGCGTGAACGCCTCGGACAGGAACAGCACGTCGGGGTGGCGCTCCTTGACCTCGGCGATGAGCCACGCCCAGAAGCTCGGCGGCTTCGTGTGCGGGTTGTCGACGCGGAAGATGCGCACGCCGCGCTCGACCCAGTGCAGCGTCACGCGCAGCACCTCGGCGTAGATGCCGTCGGGGTCGAGGTCGAAGTTCAGGGGGTAGATGTCCTGGTACTTCTTCGGCGGGTTCTCGGCGTAGGCGATGGTGCCGTCGGGCAGCGTCGTGAAGAAGTCGGGGTGCTCGCGCACCCAGGGGTGGTCGGGCGCGGCCTGGAGGGCGAGGTCGAGGGCGACCTCGAGCCCGAGCTCCTCGGCCCGTGCTACGAAGGCGGCGAAGTCGGCCTCGTCGCCGAGCTCGGGGTGGATCGCGTCGTGACCGCCCTCGGCGGCGCCGATGGCCCAGGGCGAGCCGACGTCGTGGGGGCCGGGGGTGAGGGTGTTGTTCGGTCCCTTGCGGTTCTCGCGCCCGATCGGGTGGATGGGGGGCAGGTAGACGACGTCGAACTGCATGGCCGCCACCCGGTCGAGCGCGTCGGCGGCCGTGCGCAGCGTGCCGTGCACCGGGCGTCCGTCGGCGTCGACACCGCCCGTGGACCGGGGGAAGAGCTCGTACCAGGAGCCGAACGCGGCGCGCCGCCGGTCGACCCACACACGACGGACGGGGCCGCGGGTGAGGAGCTGGCGCACGGGGTGGTCGTGCATCACCGTGCGGACTGCTGCGTCGAGCGCGGGGCCGACGCGGGCACCGAGGGGCAGGGTGTCGTCGCGCAGCGCAGCGGCGGCACCGGTGAGCGTGCCGGCCTCGGCGCGCCGGTCGCGTCGGGCGGCGACCTCGTCGATCAGGCTGGCGGCGATCTCGAGGTCGTTGGCCAGCTCGGCGGGGGTCTGGCCCGCCGCCAGCTTCGCCTCGAGGGCGTGCACCGCGGTGGCCCACGGGTCGCTCCACGCGTCGACGCGGAAGGTCCACAGCCCGGGGGCGTCGGGGACGATCGTGGCGGCGAAGAGGTCGAGGCCGGTGCCCTGCTCGTGCATCCGGACGGTGCGGTCGCGCCGCTCCCCGGGACCGCGCCAGGCGACCGTGGCCGCCACGGCGTCGTGGCCCTCGCGCCAGACCGTGGCCCGCACGGGGACGTGCTCGCCCACGACCGCCTTCGACGGGTAGGTCCCGTCGCCGGACAAGGGTCGGACGTCGTCGATGCCGATCCGGTCCGTCATGCGGTGCACTCCCGTCGCTCGGGTCCGACGACTGGTCCGCCGTCGTCTCGAACGTACCCAGGATCGAGGGGTTGCGCGATCCGCCGAGGCGTCAATCCTGGCGCGGTGCCTTCAGCAGCAGGAGCGATCGGCCCTGCACCGTCACGCGCCCGCCGGCCGGGAGCGGGTCGGTCGTGGCAGGCGACCCGTCCGGCGACGTCGTGTCGAGGGTCGGCTCGAACGTCTCCCCGAACTCCGGGCCGGGCAGGACGACGTCGAGCGGGTCCGCCCCGGCGTGCAGGAGGAGCAGCCAGGAGTGGTCGGTGAGCAGCTCGCCCTCACGGGTGCGGGACTGGCTGTGGGAGCCGTCGATCCACATGCCGAGGGTGCGCCGCTCCGGGTCGAGCCAGTCGGGCTCGGTCATCTCCTGGCCGTCCGGCCGCAGCCAGATCAGGTCGGGGCGTCCGGTGGGCGTGGTGCGGCCGTCGAAGAACTCCGCCTGGCGCAGGGCCGGGCTGTTGGCGCGCAGGTGCACGACGCGCCGCGCGAAGGCGAGCATCGCGTCGCTCTCGGGCGTCGAGGTCCAGTCGACCCACGAGGTCGCGTCGTCGAGGCAGTAGGCGTTGTTGTTGCCGCCCTGGGTGCGCCAGCGCTCGTCGCCGGCGACGAACATCGGCGTGCCGGTCGACAGCAGCAGCGTGGCCAGCAGGTTGCGCGCCTGACGCGCCCGTAGCGCCACGACCTCGGCGTCGTCGGTCTCGCCCTCCACACCGTGGTTCCAGGAGCGGTTGTCGTCGGTCCCGTCGCGGTTGTCCTCGCCGTTGGCCTCGTTGTGCTTGTGGTCGTAGGAGACGAGGTCGCGCAGGGTGAACCCGTCGTGGGCGGTGACGAAGTTGATCGACTGCCAGGGTCGACGCAGCGTGTGGTCGTACAGGTCGGAGGAGCCCGACAGCCGGTACGCGAGCTGGTCGACCCCGCCCGACGCGCCGCGCCAGAAGTCGCGCACCGTGTCGCGGTACATGCCGTTCCACTCGGCCCACTGGGCCCCGAACGCGCCGACACGGTAGCCCTCGCCGGTCGCGTCCCACGGCTCGGCGACGAGCTTGCAGCGGGCGAGCACCGGGTCGGTCGTGATGGCGGTCAGCAGGGTGCTGTCACGGTCGAACGCGCCGCCGCGCGGGCGGCCCATCGTCGAGGCGAGGTCGAAGCGGAACCCGTCGACGCCGAGCTCGGTGGTCCAGTAGCGCAGCGAGTCGGTCACGAGCCGGACCACCGCGGGCGACCCGGCCTCCAGCGTGTTGCCGCAGCCCGTGATGTCGGCCATGTGCCCGTCGTCGTCGTGCAGGTAGTACGCCGGGGCCTCGAGCCCGCGGAGGCTGAGCGTCGGGCCGTCCGGGCCGCCCTCGCAGGTGTGGTTGTAGACGACGTCGACCAGCACCTCGATGCCCGCGGCGTGCAGCGCGGCGACCATCGTCCGGAACTCCTCGACCTCGCGTCCGGGCTCGCTCGCGTACCCGGGGTGCGGCGCGAAGTAGCCGAGCGGGGAGTAGCCCCAGTAGTTGTGCCGACCGGCGGCCACGAGCGACGGCTCGTCGGTGAAGGCCTGCACGGGCAGCAGCTCGACGGTGGTGACGCCGAGCCGCAGCAGGTGCTCGACCACGGCGGGGTGGGCGAGGCCGAGGTAGGTGCCGCGCAGCTGCTCCGGGACGTCGGGGTGCTGCTGCGTGAAGCCCTTGACGTGCAGCTCGAGGACGACGGTCTCCTCGAACGGCACCTCGGGCTTCGTGCCGGTGTCGGGTCCGCCGGGGCTGGTGACGACGGCGAGCGGCACGTGGCCCAGGGAGTCGACGGTCGACATCTCGACCCCCTCGGGGTCGTCGGCCCACCCGCGGGCGGCCTCCATGTCGGTGAGCGCGCCGGTGACGCGGCGGGCGTACGGGTCGAGGAGGATCTTGTGCGGGTTGCACCGCAGGCCGGTCTTCGGCTCGTACGGCCCGTGCACGCGGTACCCGTACGTCTGCCCGGGCAGCACGCCCTGCACGAGGCCGTGCCACACCCCGAAGGTGCGCTCGGTCAGCTCGATCCGTCGCTCGCTGCCGTCGTCGTCGACCAGGCACAGCTCGACCCGCTCGGCCACGCTGCTGGCGACGGCGAAGCGGACACCGCCCGCCTCCGGGTGGGCCCCCAGCGGGAACGGGCGGCCGGCGAGCACGGGCAGGTCCTGGGGGCTCGACGTCATGCGCCCCAGTCTCTCAGGCGCCGGGTCCGGCGCAGGCTGGTTCGCTCGAGGTATCGAGGTTCGCCGTGTGACCGATGGTTGCCCGCACGGAAACGAGGCGAGAACGCGTCCTCATCCCTTCAGCGCAGGGCGTCGAGCACCGGGGCGAGGGCGGTCAGGATCGCTGTCAGGTCCTCCTCGCCGGTGACCGTCTCGAGCTCCCCCACCTCGATGCCGACGATCTCGCTGCGGGCCAGGGCGGCGGCTGCGTCGTGAAGCTCGGTCAGGCTCAGGCCGTCGGCGACGAGGTAGTCGGTGGGGACGATGCCGGGGTCCATCACGTCGCAGTCGACGTGGACGTAGACGGGGCGTCCGGCCACGGCTTCGCCGAGCCGGTCCCCGAAGCCCGGGCCCGGGGAGACCAGGGTGAGGTCGGTGGTCTCGATGAGCCCGTTCTCCGGCGGGTCGATGTCGCGGACGCCCGCAAGGATGGCGTTGCCCAGGCCGAGGCCGGCGCCGAGCCCCGAGTCCCACAGCCCCAGAGGGCCCGACAGTGCGAGGCCGCCGAGGTAGCCCGTCGTGGTGCTCTCGGGGAGGTTGATGTCGGCATGGGCGTCGAACCACACCACGACGGCATCGGGGCGGTGCTGGGCGACGACGGGAAGAGTGGACAGCGCGACGGCGCACCGGCTCAGCGCGGTCACGGGGGTGGCGCCAGCGGCGAAGAGGGTCTGGTAGTGCTGTGACATCTCGGCGAGCTCCTCGCGTGCGGCTTCGAGCTCGACGTCCCAGGTGGTGCACAGGGCCGGCCGCGGAGTGCCGACGACGGTCGGGGTGACCTGGTAGCGGTCGGCGAACGCGGCCGCGAGCCGCGGGGAGGCGGCCATGGCGTGGTCGTTGTGGTCCCCGGCGCGTCCGGCGAAGTGGGTCACGGCGATGGGAGCCTGCGTGCCATCGCTCTGCAGCGGGGTCTGGGGGGTGGTCTGCGTGGTCACGTCACGGTCCTCGTGCTCGGTCGGTCGTCGGTCGTGACCAACGCTAGGGAACGGCGTTGTGGTTGCTCAATCCTCAAGAAGCGGACATTCTGGTGGCTTCTCGGACAGTCTGAGCAGGTCGACTAGGCTATGTGTCGTGCTGGATGACGTGGATCACAGGCTGCTGTCCCTGTTGCGAGCTGATGCCCGGACGCCGGTGGCCGAGCTGGCTCGCCAGGTCGCGGTGAACCGCTCGACGGTGGCGGCCCGCATCGAACGGATGGTCACCGACGGCGTGATCGAGGGGTTCACCGTCACGGTGGGCAACGACGTGGACCGCGATGCGATCCGGGGCGTCTCGATGGTCTCGATCGCCCCGAACCGGGGCAAGGACGTGGTGCGTGCGGTCCGCGGGTTCCCCGAGGTCGAGCAGCTCCACTCCACCATCGGGGAGTGGGACCTGGTGGTGCACCTACGCTCGACCAGCCTGTCCGAGTTCGACACCGTGCTTGAGCGCATCCGCGCTGTCGCGGGGGTGACCGACACCCGCACGAGCCTGCTGTTCAACTCCCTCACCAACCACTGACCCAGGCCTCGCAGATCCAGGTCGGCACGAGCGATGCGCCGGCCGCGAGCGGCCTGTGGCGGAGCCACAGCCTGGGGACCACGTCGGTCGACGCGGAGCACGATCCCGCTGACGCGCCCTGAGCTCGTCGCAGGAGGGTCTGCTCGAACAGCGGGGAGGGGGAGCTCAGGTGTAGGGGCCCGAGAACGGGGCGGGCGCGTCCGGGTCGTCGACGTCGCCCTCGACGCCCGGGTCCTGCTTCTTGTGCTTCTGGTCGTCGTCCCAGTCCTCGCGCTTGCGCGGGTCCTCGCTCGGCATGTCGCTCATGCCTCAGTGTGCGGCGGGCGCGACGTCAGCGCTCGTCGGAGGACCAGACCACCTCGTCGCCGCGCCGGACCTCCACCCGCTCGGCGCGCAGGTCGACGTCGACGACGAACGGCCCGCGGTGCAGGACCACGCGACGGTCGTCGTCGGCGACCTCCACCCTCGTGTCGACGAGGGACGGGTCGCGCAGCTCGGGGTGGGCCCGGCGCAGCGCGACCAGCGAGCGGTAGACCTCCAGCACACCACGGTGCCGGGGCTCGTCGAGCTCGTCCCACCGCAGCGTCGAGCGCTCGAGCGTCGCCGGGTCCATCGGGTCGGGCACCTCGGACTCGCCCCAGCCGTGGCGGCCGAACTCGCGCCGACGTCCGGTGCGCACGGCCTCGGCCAGCTCGGGGTCGGGGAAGGAGGCGAAGAACTGCCACGGCGTGCTCGCGGCCCACTCCTCGCCCATGAAGAGCATCGGCGTGAACGGTCCGAGGAGCACCAGCGCGGCGCCGCACGCCAGCAGGTCCGGCGAGACGGTGTCGGAGATGCGGTCGCCGGTGGCCCGGTTGCCGACCTGGTCGTGGTCCTGCAGGTACGTGACGAACGCGTGGCCCGGCACGGCGTGGACGTCGACCGGGCGACCGTGGGTGCGGCCGCGGAACGACGACCACGTGCCGTCGTGGAAGAACGCGCCGCGCAGCACCTTGGCGAGCGCGCCGGGCTCGGCGAAGTCGGCGTAGTAGCCGTCGGTCTCGCCGGTGAGCGCCACGTGCAGCGCGTGGTGCACGTCGTCGGCCCACTGCGCGTCCATGCCGAGACCGTGCTCGTCGCGCGGGACGACCGTGCGGGGGTCGTTGCGGTCGGACTCCGCGACGAGCGACAACCGACGGCCGAGCCGCTGCGACGCGCGCTCGGTCTCGAGCGACAGCTCCTCGAGGATGGTCAGCGCCCGCGCGTCGGACAGCGCGTGCACCGCGTCGAGGCGCAGGGCGTCGACGTGGAAGTCCTCGAACCACGAGATCGCGTTGTCGAGCACGTAGCGACGCACCTCGTCGGAGCCCTCGCCGTCGAGGTTGAGGCCGGGGCCCCAGTCGTTCTCGCCGGCGAAGTACGGGCCGAAGCGGTCGAGGTAGGCGCCCGAGGGCCCGAGGTGGTTGTAGACGACGTCGAGCACGACGCCGAGGCCTCGCGCGTGGCAGGCGTCGACGAACCGCTTGAACCCGTCGGGTCCGCCGTACGGCTCGTGCACCGCGCCCCACAGGACGCCGTCGTAGCCCCAGCCGTACGGGCCGTCGAAGCTGTTGACCGGCAGCACCTCCACGAGGTCGACGCCGAGGTCGACGAGATGGTCGAGCCGCTCGACGGCGGCGTCGAAGGTCCGGCCGGGCGTGAACGTGCCGACGTGCAGCTCGTAGACCACGGCACCGCGCAGGGCGCGGCCCTCCCAGGCGTCGTCGGTCCACGCGAACGCGTCGTGGTCGTAGGTGCGCGACGCCGCGTGCACGCCCTGCGGCTGCCAGACCGAACGGGGGTCGGGCAGCGGGGTGTCGTCGTCGCCCAGCAGGAACGCGTAGTCGGTGCCCGGCGCGACGTCGACGTCGTGCCACCACCACCCGGAGCGCGCCTCGCCCGGCTCCCACGCCTGCATCCGGTGCTCGACGCCGTCGATCCGCACGCGGACGCGGTCGTGGTCGGGGGCCCAGAGGGTGACGGCCACGCTCAGACCACCCGCGTCGGCGGCGACGCCGTCTTGCTCGGGTCGGTCGTCGGGATGCTGCCCAGCACCTCGTCGATCGTCGCGAGCACGTCGTCGTCGAGGGTGATCCCGCTCGCGGCGGCGTTCGACTCGACCTGCTCCGGACGCGAGGCGCCGACGATCGCGCCGGCGACGTTGTCGTTCGCGAGCACCCAGGCGATGGCGAGCTGGGCCATCGTGATGCCGAGGTCGTCGGCGACCGGACGCAGCCCCTGCACGGCGGTGAGCACCTCGTCGTCGAGGAAGCGCTTGATCATGTCGGCGCCACCCTTCTCGTCGGTCGCGCGGCTGCCCTCGGGAGGCGCGGCGCCGGGCTCGTACTTGCCGGTGAGCACGCCCTGCGCGATCGGCGACCACACGATCTGCGACAGCCCCAGCTCGCGGCTCGCGGGCACGACCTCGCCCTCGATGACCCGCCAGAGCATCGAGTACTGCGGCTGGTTCGAGACGAGCCGGAAGCCGAGGTCGCGGGCCAGCTCCTGCCCGGCGCGGATCTGGTCGGCGGTCCACTCGCTGACGCCGATGTAGTGCGCCTTGCCGGCACGGACGACGTCGGCGAACGCCTGCATCGTCTCCTCCAGCGGCGTCTCGTGGTCGTAGCGGTGCGCCTGGTAGAGGTCGACGTAGTCGGTCTGCAGCCGCTGCAGCGAGCCGTCGATCGACTCCATGATGTGCTTGCGGGAGAGTCCGGTGTCGTTGGGTCCGCCGGGGCCGGTGGGCCAGTAGACCTTGGTGAGGATCTCCAGCGACGCGCGCCGCTCGCCCTTCAGCGCCTCGCCGAGGACGCTCTCGGCCTTGCCGTTGGCGTACACGTCGGCGGTGTCGAACGTCGTGATGCCGGCGTCGAGCGCGGCCCGCACGCACGCGGTGGCCGCGTCGTTCTCCACCTGCGACCCGTGGGTCAGCCAGTTGCCGTAGATGATCTCGCTGACCTTGAGGCCGCTGTTCCCGAGGTACCTGAACTCCATGCCTTGAGCCTAGGCGCGCTGCGCCGTCGCGCGACCCGGCCGCCACCCTCCCTTCCCCGCCGTCTTCCCGCGTTTTGTGGACTTCGCGACGGTTTCTCGCGCGGGAACCGTCGCGAAGTCCACAAAACGCGGGGGCGGAGAGACGTCAGCGGGTGAGGAGGGCGACGGGGTACGTGGCGAGGAGGTCGGCGAGCCGGACGTCGCCGCCGTCGAACGCCTCGCCGGTGAGGGTGTCGGTCCACGCCCCTGGGGCGAGGGACAGGGTGGTCCCGCCCCAGCCGCCACGGCGCTCGAGCCCGACCGGGAGGCGGGTCGCGACGGCCACGAGGTCGGCGCTGCGAGCGAACGCGACGGCGTGGTCGGCGGCCTCGCCCGAGGCCGCCAGCGGGGTGTACCCGCGGAACAGCGCCGGCTCGTCGCGACGCAGGGTCAGCACCCGACGCACGAGCGACGTCTTCGCAGCGCCCGACGCGTCGACCTGCGGCAGCCAGCCGTCGTCGAGGCGACGCAGCAGGGTGCGGAACGCCTCGTGGTCGACGGGTCGACGGTTGTCGGGGTCGACGAGAGAGAAGTCCCAGCCCTCCGTGCCCTGGTAGACGTCGGGGACGCCCGGGCCGGCCAGCTGCAGCAGCTTCTGCGACAGCGACACCGTCCAGCCGAACGCCTGGACCCGCCCCACCAGCGCCTGCACCTGCGGACCGAGCTCGGCCCGCACGCGCGCTGGCCACGCCGCGACGGACTCCTCGAACGCCTCGTCGGTCTCGGTCCACGTGGTCCGGACCTTCGACTCGCGTGCGGCCTTCAGCAGGTAGTCCGACAGCCGCTCGTCGCTGATCGGCCAGGCGCCGAGCAGCGTCTGCCACGCGAGCAGGTCGAGCGCGGGCTCGTCGATGCCGCAGCGCGCTGACCAGTCCGCGACCGTCGACGTGACCTCCTCGCCCAGCTCGGCGAGCACCAGCATCCGCGCACGGGTGTCCTCCGACCGCTTCGTGTCGTGCGTCGTCAGGGCGGTCATGGCCGTCGGGTGGTCGGCCTCGCGCGCCGCGGCCAGCGCGTGGAAGCCCTCGACGTCTACGCCCCAGACGTCCGGGGACCCACCGACCTCGTTGAGCGCCGCGAACCGCGTGAAGCGGTAGAAGGTCGTGTCCTCGGTCCCCTTGGCGACGACCATCCCCGACGTCTGCTGGATGCGTGTCGCGAGCTCGCCGGTGGGCTCCTCGGTCACCTGCACGTCGAGGGCGCGGATGGCCGGGTCGACGTCGGGTCGACGCGTGCGGGCCCGCTCGATCGCCGCGTCCCACGCCTCGCGTCCCGCCTCGGGCAGGTAGGACCGGTACACGCCGAACGCGACCATCGTCTCGGCCACGGCGGTCCGCGCGGCCTCCTCGGGCACGTCGCGCAGCAGCGCCGCGATCCGACGCACCTCGGCCACGAGCACCTTCTGGGTGACCATGCGTCGGGCGTCCTCCTCGACCGCCGCGTAGTCGGCGGGCGCGCCGAGCCGCTCGGTGAGCGCCTGCCAGGGTGCCTCGCCGGCCGGGTCGAGCAGCACGCCGGCGACCTCGCGCATCGCGTCGTAGCCGGTGGTGCCGTCGACGGGCCAGGTCGTCGGCAGCTCCTCGCCGGGGTGCAGGATCTTCTCGACCACCAGCCACGCGTCGGGGGCGGCCTCGTGCAGCAGCCGCAGGTAGCCGCCCGGGTCGGAGAGCCCGTCGGGGTGGTCGATGCGCAGACCCGTGACCCGCCCTTCCTCGACCCAGCGCAGCACCTCGCGGTGCGTGTCGTCGAAGACGTCGGGGTCCTCGACCCGCACGGCGGCGAGCGTCGTGATGTCGAAGAAGCGTCGGTAGTTCAGCTCCGACCCGCCCCGCCGCCAGCCGACCAGCTCGTAGTGCTGACGATCGTGCACCTGCTGCGGCGTCATCGACGCGAACGACGGGTCGGCCAGCGTGCCGGCATCGATCGGGAAGCGGTGGTCGTAGTACGTCAGCTCGTCGCCGTCGACGGCCAGCTCGGCGACGTCGGCGTCGTCGCCGAGCACCGGCACCAGCACGCGACCGCGCGACCAGTCGACGTCGAAGTGCCCCGCCCACGGCGACGCCTCGCCCTCGGCCAGCACCGACCACCACCACGGGTTCGCGTGCGGCACCTCGACCGACATGTGGTTCGGCACGACGTCGACGACGAGGCCGAGCCCCGCGTCGCGCACCGTCGCCGTGAACGCGTCCCAGCCCTCCGGGCCACCCAGCTCGGGGCGGGCGCGCGTGGGGTCGGTGACGTCGTAGCCGTGCGTCGAGCCGGGCGTCGCGTCGAGCACGGGCGAGACGTACACCGCGCCGACGCCGAGGTCGCGCAGGTAGGGCACGAGGGCCTGCGCCTCGGCGAAGCCGAAGCCCGGCCGCAGCTGCAGGCGGTACGTCGAGCTGGGTGCGCTCACGACTCGACCCGCTGCAGCACGACGAGCGAGCGGGCGGTGACGTCGAGCGTCGCGCCGCCGGCCACGAGCTCGTCGCCGGGCTCGTGCACGCTGCCGGTGGCCGTGTCGACGACGAGGGCCCACGTGCTCGCGTACTCGCCGTCGGGGACGGTGAACGTGATGTCCTCGTGATGGGCGTTGAACGCCAGCAGGAACGAGTCGTCGACGACCCGCTCGCCGCGCTCGTCGCGCTCGTCGATGGCCCGGCCGTTGAGGAACACGGCGATCGCCCGGCCGAAGTCGTCGTCCCAGTTCTCGTCGGTCATCTCCTTCCCCGCCGGCGTGAACCATGCGATGTCGCGCAGCTCGTCGGCCCTGCGGACCGGCTTGCCCTGGAAGAAGCGACGCCGACGGAACACGGGGTGCGCCGTGCGGAACGCCGCGAGCGCCGACGTGAAGCCGAGCAGGGCGTGCTCGTGCTCGTCGAGGTCCCAGTCGACCCAGGACGTCTCGTTGTCCTGGCAGTAGACGTTGTTGTTGCCGCCCTGCGAGCGGCCGAGCTCGTCGCCGTGCAGCACCATCGGCACGCCCTGCGAGAGCAGCAGCGTCGCCAGGAAGTTGCGACGCTGGCGGCGGCGCAGGTCGAGCACCTCGGGGTCGTCGGTCGGCCCCTCGACGCCGCAGTTCCAGGAGCGGTTGTCGTCGGCGCCGTCGCGGCCGTCCTCGCCGTTGGCCTCGTTGTGCTTCTGCTCGTAGGAGACGAGGTCGTCCAGCGTGAACCCGTCGTGGGCGGTGACGAAGTTGATCGACGCGTAGGGCCGGCGGCCGGTGTCCTGGTACAGGTCGGACGAGCCGCTGATGCGCGACGCGAACTCGCCGAGGGTCGCCGGCTCGCCGCGCCAGAAGTCGCGGACGGTGTCGCGGTACAGGCCGTTCCACTCGGTCCAGAGCGGCGGGAAGTTGCCCACCTGGTAGCCGCCGGGGCCGACGTCCCACGGCTCGGCGATGAGCTTGACCTGGCTGACCACCGGGTCCTGCTGCACGAGCTCGAAGAACGTGGCGAGCTTGTCGACGTCGTAGAACTCGCGGGCGAGGGTGGCGGCGAGGTCGAACCGGAACCCGTCGACGTGCATCTCGGTGACCCAGTACCGCAGCGAGTCCATGATGAGCTGCAGCGGGCTGGGGTGGCGCACGTTCAGCGAGTTGCCCGTGCCGGTGTAGTCCATGTAGTGCTGCGGGTCGTCCTCGACCAGGCGGTAGTACGCCTGGTTGTCGATGCCGCGCATCGAGAGCGTCGGGCCGAGGTGGTTGCCCTCCGCCGTGTGGTTGTAGACCACGTCGAGGATGACCTCGATGCCGGCCGCGTGCAGCTCGCGCACCATGCCCTTGAACTCCTGCACCTGACGTCCGGGCTGGGAGGCGTAGGCGTCGTGCGGGGCGAAGAAGCCGATCGTGTTGTAGCCCCAGTAGTTCGTCAGGTCCTTCTCGACGAGGTAGTGGTCGGTCACGAACTGGTGCACCGGCAGCAGCTCGATCGCCGTCACGCCGAGGCCGGTCAGGTGCTCGACGATGGCCGGGTGCGCGAGCGCGGCGTACGTGCCGCGCAGCTCCTCGGGCACGTCGGGGTGCGTCATCGTCAGGCCTCGTACGTGCGCCTCGTACACGATCGTCCGGTGGTACGGGTGGCGCGGCAGCCGGTCGTCGGCCCAGTCGAAGTACGGGTCGACGACGAGCGAGAACGGCACGTGACCCGCGGAGTCGTCGTCGTTCGGCTCCTCGGGGGAGCCCATCTCGTAGGCGAAGAGGGACGGGTCCCAGTCGGGCTGGCCCTGGACGGCCTTCGCGTAGGGGTCGATGAGCAGCTTCTGCGGGTTGCAGCGCAGGCCCTGCTCGGGGTCCCAGGGGCCGTGCACCCGGTAGCCGTAGCGCTGGCCCGGGCCGATGCCGGGCAGGAACCCGTGGTGCACGAAGCCGTCCACCTCCTCGAGGCGGACGCGGGTCTCGGTGCCCGCCTCGTCGAAGAGGCAGAGCTCCACGTGGTCGGCGACCTCGGAGAACAGGGCGAAGTTGGTGCCGGTGCCGTCGTACGTGGCGCCGAGCGGGTAGGGCGATCCGGGCCAGGTGCGCACGGGGGTCTCCTCGTCGTGGGGGGTGGAGCAGGTCAGGGGGTCGGCCGGGCGGCACGCAGGGGCGCTACTGCTGCCCGTACCCGGTCGTGGTCGAAGAACGCGTCGAGGTCGACGGGCAGGCGCACCCGCCAGTTCGGGTACTCGTCGACCGTGCCCGGCAGGTTCGGCTGGCGCACCTGACCGACGGCGTCGGCGGGTGAGCTGAGCACGAGCCGCGACGCCGCCGGGGCGATGACGGCGTGCAGGGCGACGAGCAGGTCGTCGGTGTCGATGCCCTCCTCGCGCAGCAGCGCGAGCAACGCCTCGCGGTCGGCGGCGGCGGTGGCGAGCGCGTCCTCGACGGGCTCGCCGAGGAGGTCGAGGTCGGCCTGCACGCGGATGCGCTCGTCGCGCAGCCACCCCTCGACGGTCGGGAGGTCGTGGGTGCTGATGCTGGCCATCGTCTCGGGCTCCCACTCCTGCGGGGGGACGTGCGGCTGGCCGGGGGCGTCCCAGTCGCGCTCGAACCAGAGCACGGCCGAGCTGAGCAGACCGCGCCGGTGCATGGTCTCGGTGACGACGTCCTCGACGGTGCCGAGGTCCTCGCCGACCACGACCGCGCCGGCGCGGGTGGCCTCGAGCAGCAGCACCGCGAGCATCACGTCGGCGTCGTAGTGCACGTAGGCGCCGCGGTGGGCCGGCTCTCCCGGCGGGATCCACCACAGCCGCCACAGCCCGGCGACGTGGTCGACGCGGATGCCGTCGCCCTGGCGCAGCACGCTGCGCACCACGTCGCGGAACGGGGCGTAGCCCGTCTCGAGCAGGCGGTCGGGCCGCCACGGCGGGAGGCCCCAGTCCTGGCCGAGGGGGTTGAACGCGTCGGCGGGGCAGCCCACGCGGACGTCGGAGGCGAACACGTCCTGCAGCGCCCATGCGTCGGCGCCACCGGGGTGCACGCCCACAGGGAGGTCGTGCACGAGGCCCACGGCCATGCCGGCGTCGTGCGCGGCGTCGCGGGCGGCGTCGAGCTGCTCGCGGCACAGGTGCTGCAGCCACGCGTGGAACGCGACCCGGTCGGCCAGGTCGGCGCGGCTGCGCGCCACGGCGTCAGACGTCGGGTCGCGCAGCTCCTCCGGCCACTCGCGCCAGTCGGCCCCGTGCCGCTCGGCGAGGGCGGAGAACGTCGCGAAGGTGGCGAGGTCGGGCTCGGCGTCGAGGTCGGGGTCCTCGTCGGCCGCGGCGAAGGGTCGCAGCAGCTCGAGCGCCCCGCGCTTGGCGGCCCAGACGGCGTCGTGGTCGAGCAGGTCGTCGGCCGGCTCGGGGTCGGGCGCGAGCCCCAGCACCTCCTCGCGTGTGGCGTCGTCAGCGGCGGCGAACGCGGCCACGTCGGTGACCCGCAGGTAGAGCGGGCTGGCGAAGCGTCGGCTCGACGGCGAGTAGGGCGAGCGGACGAGCGGGGTCGACGGCACGAACGCCTGGACCGGGTTCACGAGCAGGACGCCCGCGCCCTGCTCGGTCGCGGCGCGCCGGGCCAGCTCGGCGAGGTCGGCGAGGTCGCCCATCTGCCACGAGCCCGACGAGTGGACGGAGTACAGCTGCAGCATCCAGCCCCAGGTCCGTGGCACCTCGGGCAGCCGGGCCGGCGCCGCGACGACGGTGACCTCGTCGCCGTCGTCGGTGACGAGCCGGTGCCAGCCCAGGGGCAGGTCCGCTGGGAGCGCGCCGTCGACGTCGAGGGTGGTGCCGTCCTCCAGCTCCATCCGACCGCTCACGCCGAGCTCGCGGGCCTGGCCCTGCACGACGGCCACCGTGCCCGGCACGGACGAGTGCGTCGACCGGACGTCGTCCAGGGCGCTCGCGACCGACTCCGGCGTGCTCGCGTCGACACCGAGCTCGGACAGCACCGCGACGACGACGTCGGGGTCGACGTCGACCGGACTGCGGTCGGACCCCTCGTAGGACACGGCCACGCCGTGGGCCGCGGCGAGGGCGGCGAGGTCGTCGTCGGGGAAGGCCATGACGCCCAGCATGGTCGCGACCGGCCCCGCCCACCACTTCGGTGAGGTCCGTGTGTCCCGACGCACGCGCGGGACGGGCCGTCGCGAGCTGCGCCGAGGGCACGCAAGGGTCTGGATCCGTGTGTCCGGGCTCGGACGATCCTGCGTCCACGACGGGATCCCGTTGCGAACGCAGAAGCGTCGACCTCCGTACCCGAACTCGACACCGTTCACGTGGCCGACACGAGACCGGCCTACGCTTCTCGCGTGGACTGGAGCGATTACGACGCGGCCCTCTTCGACCTCGACGGCGTGATCACGCCGACCGCCGAGGTGCACCGGCGCGCCTGGGACAAGATGTTCAACGACGTGCTGACGGAGCGGGGTGTCGAGGAGCCGTACACCGACGACGACTACTACCGCTACGTCGACGGCAAGCCGCGCTACGACGGCGTCCGCTCCTTCCTGGAGTCGCGCGGCATCGAGCTGCCCGAGGGCACGCCCGACGACGCGCCCGAGGAGGAGACGGTCGGCGGGCTCGGCAACCGCAAGAACGTCCTCTTCGAGGAGATCCTCGAGCGCGACGGCGTGGAGGCCTACCCCGGCTCCGTCGCCCTGCTCGACGCGCTCGCCGACCGCGGCACGCGCGTGGCGGTGGTGTCCAGCTCGCGCAACGCGCCGAAGGTGCTGCGCGCCGCCGGCCTCATCGAGCGGTTCCCGATCATCGTCGACGGTGCCGTCGCCGCCGACCGTCAGCTGGCGGGCAAGCCGGCCCCCGACACGTTCCTGTTCGCCGGGCAGCAGCTCGACGTCGAGCCCTCGCGCGCGGTGGTGCTCGAGGACGCGACGTCGGGCGTGGCGGCGGGTCGGGCCGGACGCTTCGGACTCGTCGTCGGGGTCGACCGTGGGGCAGGCGCCGACGCGCTGCGCGAGCACGGCGCCGACGTCGTCGTCGACGACCTGCAGGAGCTCGTCTGATGTCGCCGCTCGACCAGCCCACGGAGCACATCGACGAGGACCGCGGCCTCGGACCGTCGCACGAGGCGCCGCCCGTGCGCGACTTCCTCGACCGCTCGCGCTGGCCCGCCGACGAGTGGCGGCTCACCGAGCGCCGCTACGACGCCGGCGACCTCGGCCTCACCGAGACGCTGTTCGCCGTCGGCAACGGCTACCTCGGGCTGCGCGGCAACGTCGAGGAGGGCCGCGACTCCCACACCCACGGCACCTTCGTGAACGGCTTCCACGAGACGTGGCCGATCCAGCACGCCGAGGAGGCGTTCGGGTTCGCGCGCGTCGGGCAGACGATCGTCAACGCCCCCGACGCGAAGATCATCCGGCTCTACGTCGACGACGAGCCGCTGCTGCTCTCGGTGGCCGACCTGCACGAGTACGAGCGCTCCCTCGACCTGCGCGACGGTGTCCTCCGACGTCGCCTGCTGTGGCGCACCCCGTCGGGCAAGCGGGTGCTGGTGGAGTCCACGCGCATGGTCAGCCTCGAGCAGAAGCACCTCGCGGTGATGACGTTCGAGGTGACCCTGCTCGACGACCCGGCCCCCGTCGCGATCTCCTCGCAGATCCTCAACCGCCAGGACGGCGAGGACGAGTACCACGTGCGGCACAAGGCCATGGGCGAGGGGAGCGACCCGCGCAAGGCCGAGCAGCTCACCCGTCGGGTGCTGGAGCCGCAGACGAACGAGGGCGACGCGGGCACTGGCCGGGTCGCGCTCGGCTTCCGGTGCGCCGAGAGCGGCATGACGCTCGGCGTCATGGCCGACCACGACATCGTCACCGAGAACGAGTTCACGAGCCGCGTGGTCACGGGCGAGGACCTCGCGAAGACCACCTACCGGATCGCGGCGCAGCCCGGCGTGCCCGTCCGGCTCACGAAGACCGTCGCGTACCACACGTCGCGCGGCGTGCCGTCGCGCGAGCTGCTCGACCGCTGCCGTCGCACCCTCGACCGCGCCCGCGACCTCGGCGTGCCCGAGCTGCGGGCCGAGCAGCGTGCGTGGCTGGACGCGTTCTGGACGCGCGCCGACGTGGAGGTGCCCGGCCAGCCCGAGGTGCAGCAGGCGATCCGCTGGAACCTGTTCTCGATCATGCAGGCCGCGGCCCGCGCGGAGGGCCAGGGCATCCCGGCCAAGGGCGTCACCGGGTCCGGCTACGGCGGCCACTACTTCTGGGACACCGAGGTCTACGTCATGCCGTTCCTGACGTACACCACGCCGCGGGCCGCGCGGAACGCGCTGCGCTTCCGCTACTCGCTGCTCGACGCGGCACGTCGCCGTGCCGGCCAGCTCGCGCAGAAGGGCGCGCTGTTCCCCTGGCGCACCATCAACGGCGAGGAGGCGTCGGCCTACTACGCGGCGGGCACCGCGCAGTACCACATCGACGCCGACATCGCGTACGCGCTGAGCCAGTACGTCGGGGCCACGGGCGACGTCGAGTTCCTCGACCGCGAGGGCATCGACGTGTTCGTGGAGACCGCCCGGCTCTGGGCCGACCTCGGCTTCTGGCGCAGCGAGGAGGGCAGCACCTTCCACATCCACGGCGTCACGGGGCCCGACGAGTACACGACGGTCGTGAACGACAACCTGTACACGAACGTCATGGCGCGCTTCAACCTGCGGCGGGCCGCCGAGGCGGTGCGCACGCTGCGTGACGTGAACCCCTCGGCGTACGCCGACGCGAAGGCGCGGCTCTCGCTCACCGACGAGGAGGTCGAGGAGTGGGGTCGCGCGGCGCGCAACATGAGCATCCCGTTCGACGAGCACCTCGGCATCCACCCGCAGGACTCGCACTTCCTCGAGCGCGAGATGTGGGACCTCGACCACACGCCGCTCGACAAGCGTCCCCTCCTGCTGAACTACCACCCGCTCGTCATCTACCGGTTCCAGGTGCTGAAGCAGGCCGACGTCGTGCTGGCGCTCTTCCTGCAGGGTGAGGACTTCACGCCCGAGCAGAAGCGCGCCGACTTCGAGTACTACGACCCGATCACCACGGGCGACTCGACGTTGTCGGCGGTCGTGCAGTCGATCATCGCCTCCGAGGTCGGCTACCACGACCTCGCGTACCGCTACTTCCTGTCCGCGCTGTTCGTCGACCTCGCCGACCGGCACGGGAACACGTCCGACGGCGTGCACGTCGCGTCGACGGGTGGGGTGTGGAGCGCGGTCGCGGCCGGGTTCGGCGGCTTCCGCGACCTCGGCGCAGGCCAGTGGACGATGGACCCGCGCCTGCCCGACGACTGGGAGTCGCTCACCTACCGGCTCACCCTGCGCGGCACCCGCGTGCGCGTGACCGTGCGTCCCGACGAGCTCGAGCTCGTGGTCGAGGACGGCCAGGGCCACCTGGCGTTCGAGGTCCGGGGCGCCGAGGTCGTGGTCGGGCCCGACGCACCGGTCACCGTGCCGCTGGACGGTCAGGGTCCGCGCCTGGAGGGCGAGCCGCCCAGCCCCATCGGCACCCGCCGCTCCGACGGCACGATCATCTCCGCCATCGTCCCCGGCGCCTGACCCACCCTCGCCCGCGAGAGCCCGTTTGGGTGGGGCCCCACCAAAAGTGGCTCTCCCCACCGCAAACATGCGGGGTTCTTGCAGGTTCGGGTGGGGCCCCACGTAAACCTGCGCGGGCGGGGCGGTCCGTCGCGCGGGCCCTGTCGGACCCGCCCTAGACTGCAGGGTGTGTTGATCGTCAGGTACGAGGTCAGTGACGGCAGGTCCGGGGAGGACGTCGTCCTCGTCGACCAGAAGTGGTCGTTCGGGCGGGTCGGCGGCGACGAGTCCCCCACCGTCGAGACCGACGACCGGCGGGTCAGCCGCGGTGCGCTCGTCATCCGCGACAGCGGCCCGGGCCCCGTCGTCTTCCGCGGTCAGCGCGGCGAGCAGGCGCGGGTCGGCCTGGTCAGCGACGACGGCAGCACCGAGTGGCTCGCCGAGGGCAAGGCCGGCAACCTCACCGCGACCGCGCGGCGGGTGACCTTCGACCTGCAGGACGAGAACGTGCTGTCGCTCGAGGTCGAGTTCGCCGACCGCGGCAGCGTCGTCGAGCGGCAGCAGGCCGCGCAGCCGCACCTCACCCTGGTGCCGGACCCCGACGACACCACCGAGCAGCCGTGAGCGGGCCGCAGGACGTCGAGTCGGTCGACCTCGCGTTCCTGCAGGGCCTGCCGAAGGCCGAGCTGCACGTGCACCACGTCGGCTCCGCCTCCGTCGACGCCGTCGCGGAGCTGGCGGCCCGGCACGAGGGCAGCACCCCGGTGCCCACGAACCCCACCGCGCTCGCCGACTACTTCCGCTTCACCGACTTCGCGCACTTCGTCGAGGTCTACCTGTCGGTCGTCGACCTGCTGCGCACCCCCGACGACATCTGGACCCTCACGCACGAGGTCGGCACCGACCTCGCGGCGCAGAACGTGCGCTACGCGGAGCTGACGCTCACCCCGTACACGTCGATCGTCCGCGGCATCCCCGTCGAGGCGTACCTCGAGGCCGTCGAGGACGCGCGGCGTCGGGTCGAGGCCGACACCGGCCTCGTGCTCCGGTGGATCTTCGACATCCCCGGCGAGTCCGGCCTCGAGGCCGCCGACGTCACGCTCGACGTCGCCCTGAACCACGCACCCGACGCCCTCGTCGGCTTCGGCCTGGGCGGGCCCGAGATCGGCGTGCCCCGCCCGCAGTTCGCGGAGCACTTCGCGGCGGCGCGCGCGGCCGGGCTGCACAGCGTCCCGCACGCGGGGGAGTCGACCGGACCCCAGACGATCCGCGACGCGATCGAGCACCTCGGTGCCGAGCGCATCGGCCACGGCATCGCAGCGGTGCAGGACCCCGCGCTCATGGAACTGCTCGCCGAGCGCGGCATCGTGCTCGAGGTGTGCCCGACGTCGAACGTCTGCACCCGGTCGACGCCCTCGCTCGACGAGCACCCCCTGCCGGCGCTCGTCGCCGCGGGCGTCCCGGTCACGATCAACAGCGACGACCCGCCGATGTTCGGCACGACCCTCACTCGTGAGTACGCCGTGGCGGCCGACCTGTTGTCGCTCGACCGCCCCGGCGTCGTCGACCTCGCGCGGGCGGCGGTCGACGCGTCGTTCGCCCCCGACGCGGTGAAGACGTCGATCCGCGCCGAGCTCGACGCCGTCTGACCTGCTCGGGCGACGTCAGCCCTTCTGCACGGTCGGGGCCACCGGCACCCGCACGAGCAGCACGCCGGGTCGGACCTCGGCGGTGATCTCGGTGCCCTCGTCGACGGGGTCGCCGTCGAGCTGCATCGGGGTCGGGCCGGTGGCCTTCACGTGCACCCGGCGTCCGGTGAACCGGTCGAGACGGTCGTTGGTGCGCTTGCGGCGGGTGATCACGCGGACCGCGATCGACACCCACCCGAAGAACCGACGCGGCGCGATCACCACGACGTCGAGCTCACCGTCGTCGATCTGCGCCTCCGGCAGCAGCGGCAGCCCCGCCTGCAGGTAGCCGACGTTGCCGATGACGACCGTGCGTGCGCGGAACGTGCGCGGCTCGCCGTCGTCGACGGTGATCGTGACCTTGGTGCCGGAGTAGCGCAGCGCCTTGACGCCCGAGACGACGTAGGCGACCCAGCCGACCTTCTTCTTCAGCTCGTCGTTGACGCCGGTCATGATCATCGCGTCCATGCCGAGGCCCGCCATGACGAGGAAGCTGGTCTCGACGCCGGCGTCGGTGCTGAACCGCGCGAGGTCGATGGCCTTGTCCTGGCCGCCGAACGCCACCTCGAGGGCGTCGCGCGGGTTGAGCGGGATGCCGAGGTTGCGCGCCAGCAGGTTGCCGGTGCCCTGCGGGATGATCGCGACGGCCACACCGGTGCGGGCGGCCTCCTCGCACACCGCGCGCACGGTGCCGTCGCCGCCGGCGGCGATGATGAGGTCGGCGTCGGCCTCGAGCGCCGCCTCGGTCTGGCCGTAGCCGGGGTCCTCGACCGTCGTCTCGAACCAGGCCGGCTCGTTCCAGCCGTGCTGGCCGGCGACCAGGCGCACGAGGCCCTTGAACTCCTCGACGTCGGTCAGCTTGGAAGGGTTGAGGACGACCGCCACGCGCTTGCGGCCCGTGCCCGTGACCACCGCGAGCTCCGGCGGGAGCCGGGTCGCGTCGGTCGCGACCGCCAGCCAGAGCACGAGCGTGACCAGCGTGCCGAGGGTCAGGCCGGCGGTGACGTCGGAGAGGTAGTGCACGCCGAGGAGCACACGGTCGGCGGCCGTCACGAGCGCCAGCAGGACCCACAGCGTGATCAGCAGTCGACGCCGCCACCCGCGGCCGGTCAGCACGATGGTCAGCAGCGCGAGGACCGTGAACAGCACGCCGGCGCCGGCGGAGTGCCCGCTCGGGAAGGAGTAGCCGCCGATCTCGTGGATCGGCTCCTCCCACGCCGGTCGCGGACGCTGGAACACGAGCTTGACCAGGGCGTTGCCGCCGATGCCGACCACGCCGCTGAGCGCGATCCAGGTGGCGATGCGCCACTCGCGCCGGGCCAGCGCCGTGCCTGCCAGCAGGGCCAGGACGATGCCGACGCCGACGTTGGACAGCACGACCGCCAGCACCTCGAGCACGTCGACCAGCCACGGTCGCGCGACGCTCACGTCGAACGCCTCCCGGGCCACGCCGTCGTCGACGTCCTGCAGCCAGGCGGCGTCGGTGCCGACGAGGAACGCGAGCAGGGCGAGCAGCGTCACGAGGACGACGAGCACGGTGGCGTACACGCCGTCGCGGCCGGGCTCGGCGCGACGCAGGTCGATCGACACAGGCGTCCTTCCGGTCGGGGTCTGGCCGGGTTCAGCGTAGTGCGGACCGGGCCCGGACGCGCCGAGGCGGTGTCGCCGGACTTCCAGGGGGAGGACCGGGCGACACCGCCTCGGGGTCACGCAGGGTGGCGGGTCAGCGCTCCTCGGTGCCGGAGATGAAGGCCTCGAGGCGCTGGCGGCCGACGTCGTCGGGACGCTGCTCCGGCGGGCTCTTCATCAGGTAGGACGACGCGCTCAGCAGCGCGCCGCCGACACCGCGGTCCTTGGCGATCTTCGCCGCGCGGATGGCGTCGATGATGATGCCGGCCGAGTTCGGGGAGTCCCAGACCTCGAGCTTGTACTCCAGGTTCAGCGGCACGTCGCCGAACGCGCGACCCTCGAGGCGCACGTAGGCCCACTTGCGGTCGTCGAGCCACGCCACGTAGTCCGACGGGCCGATGTGCACGTTGCGGTCGTCGGCGCCCACGCCGGCCAGCGAGCCGGTGAGGTTGGAGGTGACGGCCTGCGTCTTCGAGACCTTCTTGGACTCCAGACGCTCACGCTCGAGCATGTTCTTGAAGTCCATGTTGCCGCCGACGTTCAGCTGGTAGGTGCGGTCCAGCGCGACGCCGCGGTCCTCGAACAGCTTCGCCATGACACGGTGCGTGATCGTCGCGCCGACCTGGCTCTTGATGTCGTCACCGATGATCGGGACGCCCGCGTCCTCGAACTTCTTCGCCCACTCGGGGTCGGAGGCGATGAATACCGGCAGGGCGTTGACGAAGGCGACCTTGGCGTCGATCGCGCACTGCGCGTAGAACTTGTCGGCCTCCTCCGAGCCCACCGGCAGGTAGGAGACGAGCACGTCGGCCTGCGTGTCCTTGAGCACCTGCACGACGTCGACCGCGGGGGCGTCGGACTCCTCGATGGTCTGGAGGTAGTACTTGCCGAGACCGTCGAGCGTGTGACCGCGCTGCACGGTGACACCGGTCGGCGGGACGTCGGTGATGCGGATCGTGTTGTTCTCGCTGGCCGTGGTGGCGTCGGCGAGGTCGAAGCCGACCTTCTTCGCGTCGACGTCGAACGCGGCCACGAACTCGATGTCGCTCACGTGGTAGTCGCCGAACTGGACGTGCATGAGTCCGGGGACCGTGCCCGCCGGATCAGCGTCCTTGTAGTACTCGACGCCCTGGATCAGGGAGGTGGCGCAGTTGCCGACGCCGACGATGGCGACGCGGATCTGGTGGTTCGCCGAACCCATGGGTTCTCCTTCAGGTGGGTGGTTGGTTGCTCGTGCTCGGTGGAAGAGGGTCAGGGGGACCCGGGCCGCTCGGCCGGGTCGGGGTGGGGGTTGCGCTCGCGCTCGATCAGGTCGGTGAGCCAGCGCACCTCGCGTTCGACGGACTCCAGGCCGTGGCGCTGGAGCTCGCGGGTGTAGGCGTCGGCGCGGTCACGACCGCGCTGGTTGGCCTCGCGGACGTGCTCGAGCCGCTCCTGCAGCCGGCTGCGCCGGCCCTCGAGGATGCGCACGCGGACGGCCGACTCGGTGCGCCCGAAGAACGCGAACCGCACGCTGAACGTCTCGTCGTCCCAGGTGGCCGGTCCGGAGTCCTCCATCGCCGTGGCGAAGTGCTCCTTGCCGGCGGCCGTGAGGTGGTAGACGATCCGGTTGCGCCGTCCGCGCACCTCGACGTCGCGGTCCTCGTCGGCCTCGATGAGACCGGCGCGGACCAGCGTCTTCAGGCAGGGGTAGAGGGTGCCGTACGAGAGCACCCGCCCCAGTCCCAGCAGGCTGATGAGCTCCTTGCGCAGCTCGTAGCCGTGCATCGGCGTGTCGTGCAGCAGGCCCATGACCGCCAGCTCGAGGGTCGCGCCACGACGTGCCATCGGACCCTCCCCGCTGCTCGGTGGGGCGCCCGGCGACGACCCGCTATATCGGGACGATACATCAGATCGGCATTTCATGTCAGCCCATGTCAGGTGCTGGTGTCAGGTCATGTCAGGTCCTGTTGTCCGGTCATGTCCGGTCCCGGCGAGGGCTTCCGCTGGTCGAGTAGCCGACAAGGCGAGCGCCAGCGAGCTCGTGACGGCGTATCGAGACCACCCGGCAGCGGCTCAGCGCGGGTCGATCCCCAGCGTCCGCTTGGAGCGGTCTCGATACGCGCGGAGCACGCTCGTTCCTCGCGGCTCCGCGCTACTCGACCAGCGAGACCTTCCGCTGGTCGAGTAGTCAGGACGAGCTTGCGAAGTCCTGACGTATCGAGACCACTCGGGAACGGTCCAGCGCGAGCCAACCCCCAGCGTCCGCTTGGGGTGGTCTCGATACGTCGCCTCACGCCTCGTCCCTCGGCGGAGCCGACTACTCGACCAGCGAGGGCTTCCGCTGGTCGAGTAGCCGACACGGCGAGCGCCAGCGAGCTCGTGACGGCGTATCGAGACCACCCGGCAGCGGATCGGCGCGGGTCGATCCCCAGCGTCCGCTTGGAGCGGTCTCGATACGCGCGGAGCACGCTCGTTCCTCGCGGCTCCGCGCTACTCGACCAGCGAGACCGTCCCGCTGGTCGAGTAGCGGCACGCGCGACGAAGGAGCGCCGTGCCGTGTATCGAGACCACCCGGCAACGGCCCAGCGCTGCCCGGCTCCCAGCGAAACCGTGGAAGGACCTCGATGCACCTCTCCTCGCCGGCGCTGGTGGAGGCACCCGACCAGCGAGAGGTGCCGCGGGGGATCCGACGGAACCGCCGACGGGTCCGGCGTCGACCCGCGATCCTTGGGTTCTCAGGATGATCGGGCACACTGGAGCGATGCCGCGCCGTGTCCCGGGCGCACGCACAGCACCACGCCCTGCCCGCAGGGCCGAGACGGAGGAAGTGGTCCGTGGCCACCAGCACGCACCGAACCAAGCCGAAGAGCACGCCCCGCAAGCCCGGTCTGTTCCGCCGCATCGGCGGTGACGGACCGCGCTGGAAGCGGGCGCTCCGCTGGCTGGCGCTCCTGCTGGTGCTCGGCATCCTCGGAGCGGCGCTGCTGTTCTTCGTGCTCTACCGGATCATCTCGATCCCCGACGCGAACGCCGACTTCCAGACGCAGACGACGAAGGTCTACTACTCCGACGGCAAGAGCGAGCTCGGCACCTTCGCGATGCAGGACCGCGAGAGCATCCCGCTCGACGAGGTGCCCTCCGTCATGCAGGCGGCCGTCATCGCCGCGGAGGACCGCACCTTCTACGAGAACCAGGGCATCGACTTCAAGGGCATCCTGCGCGCCGTGCGCGACAACGCCACGAGCGGGCAGATCACCAGTGGTGGGTCGACCATCACGCAGCAGTACGTGAAGGTGCTCTACCTGAACCAGGAGCGCTCCTACAAGCGCAAGGTGCGCGAGGCGATCCTCTCGATCAAGATCCACAACCAGCTCTCCAAGCAGGAGATCCTCGAGGGCTACCTCAACACCATCTACTTCGGCAACGGCTCCTACGGCGTCCAGGTCGCCGCGCAGACGTACTTCGACCGTCCGGCCTCGAAGCTGAACTACGCGCAGGCCGCGCTGCTCGCCACCATCATCAACAGCCCGAGCTACTACGACCCGTACGCCGAGGGGGCGAAGGAGCGGATCCTCCCGCGCTACCGCTACGTGCTCGACGGCATGGTCAAGTCGGGCGCGATCACCGCCGACGAGGCCGCGAAGTACCAGGACCAGCTGCCGCGCGTCGTCCCCAAGAAGAACAGCAACCGGTTCCGGGGCACGAGCGGCTACCTGCTCGAGCTGGTCCGCACCCAGCTGCGCCAGGCGGGCTTCTCCGACAACGAGATCGACGGCGGCGGCCTGCGGGTCACGACCACGTTCGACCGTCGCCTGCAGCGCGACGCCGTGAACGCGGTGCGCACGATCATCCCGCAGAACCTCGACGAGCTGAACGTCGGACTCGTCTCCGTCGAGCCCGGCACGGGCGACGTGAAGGCCATGTACGGCGGCCGCGACTACCTCAAGAGCCAGCTCAACTGGGCGATGCAGAGCGTCCAGCCGGGCTCGACGTTCAAGGTGTTCGCCGTGATCGCGGGCCTGGAGGACGGCTACGGCCTGCGCACCACGCTGAACGGCAGCTCGCCGCTGCGCATCGGCAACAGCATCGTCGGCAACCAGGGCGACAGCGGCGGACGCTCGTTCGGTCCCGTCACGCTCGAGATGGCGACGCAGGAGTCGATCAACACCGCGTTCGTCGACCTGACGCAGCAGATGAGCGGTGGCGCCGACGCGGACGCGAGCATCGGCGCGCGCAAGATCCTCAAGGCCGCCAACCAGGCCGGCATCCCGCGCTCGGTGACCGACAAGATCAACCCGGTCGCGGTCACGTCGCTCGGCTTCGCCGGCGTGCCGGCCGTCGACATGGCCAACGCCTACGCGACCATCGCCGCCGGTGGCGAGCGCGCCCAGTGGCACGTCCTGAAGAAGGTCACCGGCCCCGGGGGCAACGACCTCGAGCTGCCGAAGCGTGAGACGCGCCGCTCGATCCCCGAGGACGTCGCGGGCGACACGGTCGCGGCGCTGCAGAAGGTGACCTCGGCGGGCACGGGAACCAACGGCCGCACCATCTGTCCGACCATCGGCAAGACGGGTACCGCCACGGCGGGCAAGGACGACGCGGACCAGCACGTCTCGTCGTCGTGGTTCGTCGGCGCGACGCCCAAGCTGGCGACGGCCGTGACGTTGAGCCGCGGCGTGGGCAACGAGGACATCGAGGGCTACCTGGTGCCGTTCTTCGGCGGCCAGTACCCGGCCCGCACGTTCAAGGCGTTCATGGACCCGGCCCTGCAGGGCACCGACTGCGGCAGCTTCCCGCCGCCCGGCAACATCCAGGCCGACAAGGGCCGCACGTACGTGCCGCCGGCGCCCACGGCGACCCCGTCGCCGACGCCGACGCCCACGCCGTCGCGGACCCCGCGTCCCACCCCGACGCCGACGCCGACGCCGACGCCGACGCCCACGCCGACGGCGACGGAGCCGACCCCGCCGACAGAGACGACGGCACCTCCCCCGTTCGGAGGCTGAGCCAGGACGACGACGCGGCGGTCACCCCGAGGGGTGACCGCCGCGTCCGCGTCGTGGGCGTGAGGTCAGTCCAGGACGACCCGGTCGAAGGTGGCGGTCGTGAACCGCACGGCGCAGCGCACGTCGTCGCCGACGGCCGGGGCCGTGGCCGACGCGGGCAGCAGCACCTGCGACGCGTGCATGTGCGGCGGCTCGGCGAACCAGCGCTGCCGGCCGTCGACCGTGAACGGGCTGAGCATCAGGCCGGCGGCCTCGAGGCTGCCCTTGGCGAGGGTCTTGCCCCGCTGCACCACGCCCGCGCTGGAGCGCGGTGCCTCGAGCCCGACGCCGTGGCTGGTGCCGCCGGAGATCACGAGCAGGTAGCCGTCGCGGGGCACCGGCCGCTGCCGGTAGCCCACCCGCTCGCCGCGGGAGACCCGGTGCACGTCGAGCACCTTCGCGCGCACGTCGAGCGCACCGAGGTCGCCGAGCCACAGCGACGTCCCGACCCGCGGGCGCACGGTGAGCCCGGGCCGGCGCTCGCGCAGCTGGCTGATCTCGCCGGGGCTGAGGTGGGACACGAAGAAGGTCGTCGTGTCGAGCTGCGACGCCTCCAGGGCCGCCGCCCACGACTCCGCCTCCGCGAGGTTGCTCCCGGTCATCGGCAGGTGAGCGGCGAAGCCCACGACCTCGAGGTCGCCGAGCGCGGCCACCGCAGCGGCGAGCTCGTGCCGGTCGAAGCCGTGGCGCGCCATCGAGGTCTCGCCCTCGACGACCACCCGCGCACCCGGTGCGCGTTCGGCCAGCGCCGCCACGTCGGCCACCCGGCCCACCGTGTGCACGACCCGAGGGTCGGCGAGCGCCTGCTCGACCGCGGCGCCGTCGAGGAACGGGCGCCATGGGCCGAGGACCATCACGTCGCCGCTGAACGCCTCGAGCGCCTCCGGCACCTCCGCGTAGACGCCGACCGCGACGGTGTCGGCGCCGAGCGCCGCGCTCTCCGCGGCGAGCCGGTCGCGACCCAGGCCGTAGCCGTTGCCCTTGATCACCGGGACCAGCCCCGGCAGACGCTCCGCCGCAGTCTTGAGATGACCGCGCCAGCGCTCGACGTCGACGTGCAGCTCGAACGTCATCCTCGTCTCCTCATATCGGATCCTGCGTCGCCGCACTCGTCGCTCGGCTGAAACGCGATCGTGCGCGCAGCGGGTGCATCGCTGCCGTGGTCGTGCACGGCGCGCACGTCGCGCTTCATCCTCGTCTCCTCATATAAGCGGTGAAGGCGGCGTAGAGGGGGCGGTTGAGGGGGAGGTCCCACTCGCCGAGGTACTCGACCGCCTCGCCGCCCGTGCCGACCTTGAACTGGATGAGGCCCACGTGCGGGTCGTCCGGGTCGAGCGTGTCGGTGATGCCGCGCAGGTCGTAGACCGTGGCCCCGGCCGCGAGCGCGTCGCGCATCATCTGCCACTGCACGGCGTTGGACCCGCGCACCTCGCGCTTCGCCGACGTCGACGCGCCGTAGGAGTACCAGGCGTGCGTGCCCACGCGCACGAGCGTGGTCGCCGCGACCAGGTCGCCCTCGTGGTGCGCGAGGTACAGGCGCATCCGGTCGGGGTCCTCGTCCGTCAGCGCGTCCCACATGGTCAGGAAGTACGACAGCGGACGCGGCGTGAAGTGGTCGCGCTCGGCCGTCTCGACGTAGACGCGGTGGAACGCCTCCACGTCGTCGCGGCCGCCGAGCGTCACCTCGACGCCCGCCTTCGCGGCCTTGCGGATGTTGCGCCGCCACAGCTGGTTCATGCCGGCCAGCACCTGCTCCTCGGTGCGGGGGGTGCCGTCGGCGTCGGCCAGGGGCAGCCAGAAGTTGTACTGCGGCTGGCCTGCGCTGAACCCGCCCTCGGTGGCGAGCCGTCGCCAGCCGAGGTCGTGGAGCCGGTCGGCGACGGCGAGCGCTGCGGCGTCGTTCACGTCGGCCGGCACCTCGCCGAGCGTGCCGAGCGCAGGGTCCGCCACGGCGGCCTTGACGGTGGCCGCGTGCCAGCGACGGGTCACGACCGGCGGCCCCATCCGGATGCCGAACGCCTTCTTGGCCTTCAGGTGCGCGGCCAGCGGCTCCAGCCAGGCGCCCAGGTCGGCGCCCGCGTCGACCCAGGGCAGCACCGGGCCCTCCGGCAGGTAGGCCAGGTAGCGCCTGACCTTTGGCACCTGGCGGTAGAGGACCAGCGCGGCACCCACGACCTGGCCGGACGCGTCGACCCAGCCGACCGACTCCGACCCCCACTCGGCCTTGACCTGCGCCCACGCGGGCGTCTGCAGGAAGGAGACGGAGGGTCGCCCGGCGACGAAGTCGAGGTGCTCCTCGCGGGTGATCGTGCGGACGGTCACGGGGGAGGGGCTCACCCGGTCGAAACTACCAGCGCGGCGTCCGGGGAGCAGGGTCAGTTAGGCTAGCCTAAGCATCACGCCACACCGTCGTCGTCCCGCCCGGGGAGGAGAACCATGAGCGAGGTCCCACCGGTCTGCCGGGCCACCGTCGTGCGCAAGGTGCGGCTGTCCGCCCACCTCGTCACGGTCACGCTGCGTCCGGAGGAGTTCACCTCCACCGGCGTGCCCGACGAGTACGTGCGGCTGATGATCGCGCCGGAGGGGGTCGAGCTCGCGATCCCCACCTACGACGAGAACTGGGTCATGCGGGTCCCCGAGGGCGCCGTCGAGCCCGCCGCCCGCGTCTACACGATCTCCGACCACCGGGTCGTCGACGGCGTGCCTGAGGTCGACATCGACATCGCGGTGCACGACCACGGTGTGGGTGCCGACTGGGTCAGGCGCTGCGTGCCGGGCGACGAGGTCGGGATGATGGTGCCGCACGGCCTCTACGCCGCGCCCGTCGACACCGCCTGGCAGCTCCTCGTGGCCGACATCACCGGACTCCCCGCGCTGGCCCGCATCCTGCGCGACCTGCGCCCCGGGCAGCGGGTCGAGGCCGTCGTGGTCCTCACCGACGAGGGCGACCGCATCGGCCTGCCGAGCCCGGCCGACGTCGACGTCCGCTGGGTCGTCGTCGAGCGCGAGACCGACATCTGCGGTGCGCTCGAGTCGGCCGTGACCGGACGAGGCCTTCCTGCCGCCGGCGAGGCGACCGACGACGTGCCGCTCAGTCGGTACGTGTGGCTGGCCGGCGAGGCGCGCGCCAGCCGCGCGGCCCGCAAGCTCCTGCGACGCACGCTCGGCTGGCCGCAGACCGACTTCTACACCTGCGGCTACTGGCAGATCGAGGCCGAGAAGTGGAACGCCCGCTACGAGGAGGTCGCGGAGGAGGTCGGCGCGAAGGCCCGCCAGGCCTACCTCGAGCTGGCCGAGACCGACCAGGGCGCCTACCTCGACGCGATCGAGGAGATCTACGAGAAGGCCGGCCTCTAGCCGGTCGTCCCCGTCAGGCGCCGCGGCCGCGCAGCGAGCGGACCAGGTAGGTGAGCTCCCGCATGCGGGTCAGGCGCGTGCCCACCAGGTAGGCCGTGGCACCGAGGCCGCCGGCCACGACGAGCGTCACGAGGGCGCCGACGGGCTCGCCACGGTCGAGGCCCGCGGCGTCGAGGGCGGCCACGGAGCCGAGCATCGCGCCGACGGCCAGGGCCAGCGAGATCAGCAGCCGGACCGCGAAGACGCGCGTCTCGCGGTCGAACAGGCCACCGAGGCGGCGCGACAGCAGCGTCGCCGAGACGGTCGCGCCGACGGCGTAGGCGATGCCGAACGACAGCGCGAGCATCGGCGCGACGTGGCGCGGCTCCACGTCGTGGGTGAGCACGAGGGCGGCGACGATGTTGGTCGCGGCGACGACCAGCTGGACGAAGAACGGCGTCCGCGTGTCCTCGTCGGCGTAGAAGCCGCGCAGCACCAGGTAGTGGATGGTGAAGGCGACCATGGCCGGCGCGAACGCGGCGACGGCGAGACCGATGGCGTCGGCGTTCGGGCGCAGCGTCGGCACGAACCCGAGCACCGCCGCCGCCGACCAGCCGAGACACCCGACGGCGGCGGCGAGCGGCGCGATGATGGCGAGCGTGACCCGCAGGGTGCGCTGCAGCTCCAGCGCCATGCGGTCGTAGCGGCGCTCCGAGGCGAGGGCCGAGAGGGTCGGGATGATGGCGGTCGCGAGCGAGACCGTGATGACACCGTGCGGCATCTGGCTCACCAGGAAGCCGATCTCGTAGACGGCTGACCCGGTGGCCGCGGTCCCCTCCCGCTCTCCGGCGAGCGTGCCCGCCACGCCGAGCCGCTGGATGACGATGAACGCGACCTGGTTGGCCGCGATGAAGCCGAGCGTCCAGGCGCCGAGGCGCAGCGTGTGGCCGAGGCCGACCCCGCGGAAGTCGAAGCGTGGTGCGTACCGGAACCCGGCCTGCCGCAGGAACGGCACGAGCACCAGGGTCTGGACGGCGATGCCGAGCGTCGCGCCGCCGCCGAGCAGGAGCGCCTGCCCGGTGGAGAATCCGCCCGTGCCGCTCGAGGCGCCGTAGAGCACCAGGTACACGGCCAGGGAGCCGATGGCCACCAGGTTGTTGACGATGGGCGCCCACATCATGGGTCCGAACTTCTGCCGCGCGTTGAGCACCTGCCCGACGAGCACGAAGGCGCCGTAGAAGAACACCTGCGGCATGCACAGGTACATCAGCAGCTGCGCCGACTCGCGCTGCGCCTCGTTCCGGTCGGAGAACAGCTCCCCGTCGAACACCACGTGCATGATCGCGGGGACGAGCAGGGTGAGGACCGCGGCCGCGACGCCCAGGACCAGCAGGCCGAGCGTGATGACCCGGTTGGCGTACGCGTCGCCCCCGTCGGCGTCGTTGCGCATCGCCCGGACGAGCTGGGGGACGAGCACGACGTTGAACACGCCGCCGGCCACCAGGATGTAGAGCGCGTTCGGCACCGTGTTGGCGTTGTTGAAGAGGTCGGCGTTCAGCGCGGTGCCGATGGTCGCCGCGAGCATGAGCAGCCGGCCGAAGCCCGTGACCCTCGAGACGACCGTGCCGATCGCCATGCCGGCACTCGCGCGGGCGACGTTGCGCTCAGCCATCGGTCGGGGTCTCCTCGGGGGTCGTGGCGGCCCGGCGGCCGCGCAGGAAGCGTCGGCCGAGCGCGAACAGGACGAACAGCCCCGCGGCGCCCATGAGCGCCCACAGGGCCACGCCCACCCGGCTCGACCGCACGTTGAAGGAGTCGGCGCGGCCCACGGCGGTCCCGTCGGGCGAGATCAGCTGCGCCGTCAGCGTCGACGACGTCTGGTCGCCGACGTCGACCTGCACCGTGACCGTGCGTCGCTCGCCGGCCTCCACCTGCACCGGGGCGACGTCGGGGATCCGCAGCGCGGGGTTGCTCGCGCTGATGCGCACCCCCACCCGCACGGCGGTGTCGGTGTCGTTGCTGACCGTGAGCGGGAAGCTGCCCTCGGCGCTCGAGAGCGTGATGGCGGGCGGACCCTCGACGGCGAGCCGGCCCAGCTCCGCACGCACCCGACCGAGCGCGCCCGTGGCTGCGCGCAGGCCCTCGGCGCGGTCGGAGCGCCAGGCGGTCGACAGCAGACCCGTCGAGGTGCGGTCGGTGCGGGCGGCGAGGTCGTCGCCCTCGACGGCCAGGCCTGCCAGCACGCCACCCTCGCGCGCCAGCTGCTCGACGGCCGTCACCTGTGCCTGCGAGAGCGGACGCGCCTCCGCGGTGCTCGCGACGTCGCCCCGGTACGCGGCGCGACGGGTCGTCATGAGGTCCTCGAGGTCCTCGGGCGAGACGAAGTCGGGGTCGAAGGCACCGGCGAAGGCGTCGTCGTCGGTGTCACCGGGGTTCCAGCGCGGGTCGACGAGCACGAACGCGTCCGCCTTGGACTCCGCGTCGGCGCTGCGCTCGAGCGACGCCAGCGCGGCCTCGCTGAGCAGCCGCTGACGCAGCGTCGCGACCGTCGCGCCGCCGGGCACCCCGACGTCGAGCCCGGCGTCGACGAAGAGGGGTACCGGTCCGCTGTCCGACCGGAGGGTGACGACGGAGCCGAGCCGCGGCTCCCAGTCGGGCACGGCGTCGCGGGTGACGATGACGGGTCGGTCGCCGCTCCCGCGCACCTGGTCGATCAGCGCCGCCGTCGTGCCGCCTCGCGTGGGCCACGTGACCCGGCGACCCGACACCTGGAACTGCGCGAGGGCCGACGACGTCGCCCGCTCGATCGTGCCCATCAGCCGGTCGTGGGCGTCGGAGCGGCTGAGCGCGAGCCAGTCGGGTCGGGCGTAGCCGAGCGTCCACGTCGCGACCCGTCGCGACAGGCCCGTGAGGTCCTCGACGAACGTGCGCGCGGCCTCGCGCTGAGCGTCGTCGAGACGTACGTCGCGCGGCAGGCGTCGACCCTCGGCCAGGTCGTCGACGGCCACCAGCAGGGCGGGGTCGAGCACGAGCGACGTGCCGTCGGAGGGTGCGGAGAGGGCCTGGTCGAGCAGGTTGCGGAGCTGGCCGCCCGGCGCGACGCGTTCGGCCAGGTCGGGCGCGTCCATCCACGTGCCGGACGGGCCGAGGCGGTCGGGCAGCACGAACGGCCACACGAGGCCGCCCGGCACGCGCGTCGAGTCGCGGTCGAGGCGCGGCAGGAAGGTGGTGGCGCGGGCGATCGCGGCGTTGTCGCGGGTGCCGTCCTCGGCGGTCGCGAGCACCTGGACGCCCACCGGGTAGACGCCCTCGGCGTCGGAGACGCGCAGCTGCGCGTAGGGCACCCGCACGCGGAACGGTCGGGTGCTGCCGGGGGCGAGGGTGCCGACCTCGTCGATCGAGTCGAGCTCGACGACGCGCTCGCCGGTGTAGCTGGCCTGGCTCTCGACCGCGTCGCTCACCTGCTGGCGCGTGGTGAACGGCGACGGCGCGATCACGAGGTAGGCCTGCGCCTTCGTCCAGCGTTCCTTGCCGCGGTTGGTGATCGTGCCGGTGAGCGTGACGGTGGCGCCGTCGCGCAGCTCGGTGGGGCTCACGCCGGTGATCCGCACGGCCACGTCAGGGTCGACGGCGGCCTGAGAGGGTGCCGCGACGGCGACCGTCAACGAGCCGCCGAGCAGCATCGCGAGGGCGCACGCGACCAGGCGGACCAGACGTCCCGGGCCCGGACGCACACGTCGGGCCGGGTTCGTCACCCGCCCATCGTAGTGGTCGGTCCCCATCGCTCCGGCCACCTCGACGGCGCGCGCTGCGGTCGCGCTGGCACGGCCCCGGGCCGACCGGGCAGCGCGCACTACACTCGGGGCCCGTGTCCGCCCCCTCCTCGCCCTATAACGCCCTCGCCGTGCGCGCCGCCGCCGACGCGGTGCTGCGCGACCACCCCGTGCTCGCCGAGCTGGGTGGTCTGTTCGCGACAGCGGGTCACGAGCTGGCGCTGGTGGGCGGGCCGGTGCGCGACGCGCTCCTCGGCCGTCGGGTCAGCGACCTCGACCTGACGACGTCGGCTCGGCCCGACGACGTCGAGCGTCTCGTCACCGGCTGGGCGGACGCGGTGTGGGACGTGGGCCGCGAGTTCGGCACGCTCGGCCTGCGCAAGGGCGACGACCAGATCGAGATCACGACCTACCGCACCGATGCGTACGACCCGGCGTCGCGCAAGCCGCAGGTGGCCTTCGGCGACACGCTCCAGGGCGACCTGTCGCGCCGCGACTTCACCGTCAACGCCCTCGCGCTGCGGCTGCCCTCGGCCGAGTTCGTCGACGAGTTCGGGGGTCTCGGCGACCTCGCCGCCGGGGTGCTGCGCACGCCGGTCACGCCCGAGCAGTCCTTCAGCGACGACCCGCTGCGCATGATGCGCGCCGCGCGGTTCGTCGCGCAGCTCGGCTTCGAGGCCGACGAGGCCACGACCGCGGCCATGACCGCGATGGCCGACCGGATCGAGATCGTGTCGGCCGAGCGGGTGCGTGACGAGCTGGTCAAGCTCGTGTGCGGGCGCGAGCCCGTGGCCGGGCTGCGCCTGCTCGTCGACACCGGTCTGGCCGACCACGTGCTGCCCGAGCTGCCGGCGCTGCGGCTGACCGCCGACGAGCACCACCGCCACAAGGACGTCTACGAGCACTCGCTGACCGTGCTGGAGCAGGCCGTGGAGCTGGAGCACCGGCTCGAGCAGCGTCCCGACTTCGTCGTCCGGTTCGCCGCGCTCGTGCACGACATCGGCAAGCCGCGCACGCGACGCTTCCTCGACGACGGCACGGTGACGTTCCACCACCACGACGTGGTGGGCGCCAAGATGACGCGCAAGCGCATGAAGGCGTTGCGCTTCAGCAACGAGCAGATCGCGCAGGTGAGCCTGCTCGTGGAGCTGCACCTGCGCTTCCACGGCTACGGCTCGGGGGAGTGGACCGACGCCGCCGTGCGTCGCTACGTCCGCGACGCGGGCGACCAGCTGGAGCGGCTGCACATCCTCACCCGTGCCGACTGCACCACCCGCAACCGGCGCAAGGCCCAGCGGCTGCAGCGCACGTACGACGACCTCGAGCGCCGCATCGAGCAGCTCGCCGCGCAGGAGGAGCTCGACGCCATCCGGCCCGACCTCGACGGCAACCAGATCCAGCAGCTCCTGGGCATCGGCCCGGGCCGCGAGGTCGGCGAGGCCTACCGGTTCCTGCTCGACCTGCGCCTCGACCGCGGACCGTTGGGCGAGGACCTGGCCGCCGAGGCCCTGCGCGCCTGGTGGTCGGCCCGGTCCTGACGTCACCGCTGGCGGGCCTCGATCGGTCAGGACGCGCCGCCCCCGCGGGCCTACCCTTGACCTCATGACTTCAGCGGGAGCCCTCTGATGGCCGGCGGACTGGTCGCCCTCCTCGACGACGTCGCCGCGCTCGCGCGCCTGGCGGCCGCCTCGGTCGACGACGTCGGCGCCGCGGCAGGCCGGGCGAGCGCGAAGGCAGCGGGCGTGGTGGTCGACGACGCCGCCGTCACGCCGCGCTACGTGCAGGGCCTCGACCCGAAGCGAGAGCTGTCGGTCATCGGCCGCATCGCGCGGGGCTCGTTGATCAACAAGCTCGTGATCATCCTTCCCGCGCTGCTGCTGCTCAGCCAGTTCGTGCCGTGGCTGCTCACGCCGCTGCTCATGCTCGGCGGTGCCTACCTGTGCTTCGAGGGCGCCGAGAAGCTCTGGGAGAAGGTGTCCGGGCACGCGAAGACCGAGGAGCCCCGCTCCGTCGGCGGCGCCGACCAGGAGAAGGCCGTCGTGAGCAGCGCCGTGCGCACCGACTTCATCCTCTCCGCGGAGATCATGGTCATCGCGCTCAAGGAGGTCACCGACGAGCCGTTCGTGTCGCGGGCGGTCATCCTCGCCGTCGTCGGCATCGGCATCACCGCGCTGGTGTACGGCGCGGTCGCGCTCATCGTGAAGATGGACGACGTCGGCCTCGCGCTCACCGAGCGGTCGTCGTCGGCAGCGCAGTCCCTCGGGCGGGGGCTCGTGAAGGCGATGCCGAAGGTGCTGGCCACGCTGGCCGCCGTCGGTGTCGTGGCCATGCTCTGGGTCGGCGGGCACATCCTGCTCGTCGGCACCCACGACCTCGGGTGGCACGCGCTCTACGACCTGGTCCACCACGCCGAGGAGGCCGTGCACGACTCGGTCGCCGGCGGCCTCGGGTCCGTCCTCGCGTGGCTGACGAACACGTTCTTCTCCGCGCTCCTCGGGCTCGCGGTCGGCGCGCTGGTGGTCACCGTGCTGCACCTCGTGCCCCGCCGAGGTCGGCACTGAGCGGTCGGGCCGCGGTCGGCACTGAACGGCACGAACGTCCAGGTCTCCCCCCTCCGGTGGTCGAGGCGTCTCCCGACGTCGCTAGGGTCCCGTCTGGGAAGATCCACCAACATTCGGGAGACCATCGTGACCATCCGTCGCACGTGCACCGCCGCCGTCGCCACCCTCGCCCTGCTGGGCCTCGCCGCCTGCGGGTCCGACGACGAGCCGCAGGTCGAGTCGAGCAGCTCGGCCTCCGCGAGCTCCTCGCCCAGCGCCGAGGCGACCGAGGAGTCGACGTCGACCGAGGGCGCGCCCGCCTGGGCCAAGCCCGTCACCACCCCCGGCACGAAGATCGGCACCGTCAAGGCCGGCGACGTGACCGTCGACGTCTACCAGGTCGGGACCACCAAGGCCACGAAGACCGGCAACTTCGTCGACCCGAAGGACAACAAGCCGATCATCGCCGTGGGCGACGAGATCGTGTTCGTCAACTACGTCGTCACCAACACCGGCGACCCGATCGACCTCGGCTCCTCGCTCGTCGACGTCTCGGCCCGCTACGTCGACTGGCCGTACGTGCAGGGCATGGACGGCATCACCGACAACGACCTCTACGAGGCGCAGGACGTCCAGACGTCCGGCGTCGCCCCCGGCGCCTTCGCCGACCCGTCCGTCTACACCCTCGGGAAGGGCGAGACGTTCTCCTACGGCGAGAACTTCCGCTACGAGAAGGGCACGAAGCTCGACGTCAAGGTCACCTACACCCCCGTCGACGCCCAGGGCGAGCTGCTCCACGACGACCGCGTCGAGGGCGAGGGCTCGGTCACCATCTCCTGACCCCCCAGCGGTAGGTACGCCACCGAATCGCCCCCGGCGGTAGGTCCCACACCCTTGACTAGCGTCGAAGCGTGCTGGACCTACCGCCGAGGCGACGACGGAGGTGCAGGATTGACGTGCGGTGCGGGGATGCGCCACCGCACCGGAGCCGCGTGGAACGCCATGGCGACCGCTGGTACCTCGATGACGAGGTCGAAGAGGCCGTCGATCGCGGGGGCGGGCCCGTCGTACCCCGCCTCAACGAGCATCTCGTGGACCCGCCGCACCATCGTGCGCGGACTCCGCCTCAGCTCCGCGGTGATCTGGCAGTAGACGACCTCCGCGCGGCGGTAGAGACGGTACCGGTCGATGTCGGCGACGTACTGTGCGCGATCTGTCTGGTGATGACCACCCTCGTACTCTGCGGCAGCGCGAAGGTGTCGCCACCACCAGTCAGGGAGCAGTCGTCGACCGGCGACGTCGACCTCGACGTTGATCTCGGGTCTCGGGAGGCCGGCCACCTGGAGGTAGACCCGGACGTGTGACTCCGGGACGGACCGGGCGGCCGGGTCGAGCAGAGGGAGCATCCAGAGCGCTCCGGGGGCCCCGGCGCGCCACGGCTGTTGCCGGCAGAGCGCCACGAGGCGGCTGCGGTTCAGGTGGCCTTGGGCCAGGAGCCAGTCTCCCGCCGCGGCGGCGTCGAGCACCGAGAACGCGCGACAGATCTCGATGAACACGGCCTCGGCGCTCACCCCCTCGTCGTCGTGGGGTGGCATGACGTCGGTGCGGTGGATGAAGACCTCCCCGTGTGCGCGATGGAGGTCTCGCGCCACCACCATCTGCAACGGTCGGTGCGGTCCGAGGTCGAGACCGAGCTGCTGGAGTCGCGTCGCGCCCGTGAACCGCGCGTCAGGTGGGGCGAACTTGCGCGCAGCCGTCCACCGGAGAGCCTCCGTCATGACGACGTCGCGGTGGACCCAGACGGCGGGCAGCAGCCTGTGCCAGGTGCCTCCGTCGAGCTGTCGTTGTGAGAGCCCGTGCTCCCGACCGTCCCGGACGTGGAAGGGACCGTGGGCGAGGGCGGCGGGGACGTGTGCTCTGCGGGCCATGCCTCGAGTGCAGCGGATTCGTCCGGCGGGGTGAAGACGTCGTCGGGCGTCGGTGGACGACTGGGGACGCGTCGGTGCGGGACCTGTGGATGGCCGGGTCGGGGCGGTAGGTGTGCCACCCTTCGAAGCCAGGATGGGGTGGCACACCTACCGCCGACCCAGTTGAGGTGTCCTACCTACCGCTGAGGGGGAGAGAGCGGCCGGCACGGATAGGCTGACGGGGTGATCGACGCCAGGCTCCTGCGAGACGACCCCGAGTCCCTCCGAGAGGCGCAGCGGCGCCGCGGGGAGGACCCCTCCCTCGTCGACGCGCTCGTCGCCGCCGACGAGCGACGTCGCTCGACCATCGCCGCGTTCGAGGCGCTGCGCAGCGAGCAGAAGTCGATGGGCAAGCAGGTCGCGCAGGCGCAGGGCGAGGAGAAGCAGGCGCTCCTCGCGCGCACCAAGGAGCTCAGCGCGCAGGTCAAGGCCGCCGACGCCGACCAGACCGCAGCCGGCGAGGAGTTCACGACGCTGCTCAAGGCGCTGCCCAACCCCGCCCCCGACGCCCCGCCCGGCGGCGAGGACGACTTCGTGGTCCTGGAGGAGGTCGGCACCCCGCGCGACTTCGCCGCGGAGGGCTTCGAGCCGCGCGACCACCTCGAGCTCGGCACGCTGCTCGGCGCGATCGACGTCGAGCGCGGCGCGAAGGTGAGCGGCTCGCGGTTCTACTTCCTCACCGGCGTCGGCGCCCAGCTCGAGCTCGCGCTCACCCAGCTGGCCATGTCGAAGGCCGCCGAGTGGGGCTTCACGCCGATCATCCCGCCCGCGCTCGTCAAGCCGCAGGCCATGGAGGGCACCGGGTTCCTCGGCCAGGCAGCCGACGACGTCTACCACCTCGAGAAGGACGACCTGTACCTCGTCGGAACGTCGGAGGTGCCGCTCGCGGCGTACCACTCCGACGAGATCCTCGACGGTCCGCGTCACTACGCCGCGTTCAGCCCCTGCTTCCGTCGCGAGGCCGGCTCGCACGGCCGCGACACGCGCGGCATCGTGCGCGTGCACTGGTTCGACAAGGTCGAGATGTTCGTCTACACCTCGCTCGAGGAGTCCTACGCGCAGCACGAGCGCATCCTCGGCTTCGAGAAGCAGTGGCTCGACCTGCTCGAGCTGCCCTACCGGGTCATCGACGTCGCCGCAGGCGACCTCGGCCTCTCGGCGGTCCGCAAGTTCGACTGCGAGGCGTGGATCCCCACGCAGGGCAAGTACCGCGAGGTCAGCTCGGCGTCGAACTGCACGCAGTTCCAGGCCCGTCGCCTCGACATCCGCAACCGGCTCGACGACGGCGGCACGGAGCCGACCGCCACCCTCAACGGCACGCTCTGCGCCATGCCGCGCATCATCGTCGCGCTGCTCGAGAACGGGCAGCAGGCCGACGGCTCGGTGCGTCTGCCGGCGGCACTGCACCCCTTCCTCGGCGAGGTGCTGCAGCCGGTCGGGGCGCGCGCATGACGGGCTGGCGTCCGAAGATCGTCGCGCTCGACGTCGACGGCACCATGGTCGACTGGGAGAACCGGATGACCGACACGGTGCGCGACGCCGTGCACGCCATCAAGGACTCCGGCGTCCACGTCGTCATCTCCACCGGCCGCGCCATCCCGGGTGTGCTCGACGCGGCCCGCAACCTGCGCCTCGACGACGGCATCGCCGTGGCCAGCAACGGCGCGGTCGTGCACACGTACTCGCCCGTCGAGGTCGTGCACACCGTCACCTTCGACGCCAGCGAGGCCGTGCGCCGCGTGCTCGAGCACATCCCCGACGCGCTCGTCGCCGTGGAGGAGGTCGGCACCGGCTACCGGATCAGTGCGCCGTTCCCGGAGTGGGAGATCGACGGCACCGTCACCATCCAGACGGTCGACGAGCTCGTCGCCGAGCCGGTCACCCGCGTCATCATCCGCGCCCCCGAGCACGACGTCGAGGAGTTCGGCCGGCTCGTGCACGGGCTCGGGCTGAACGAGGTGAACTACAACATCGGCTACACGGCCTGGCTCGACATCGCCCCCGACGGCGTCTCGAAGGCGTCCGGCCTCGAGGTAATCTGCGAGCGGCTCGGCGTGGACCGGGCCGACGTGCTCGCCGTCGGTGACGGCATGAACGACTACGAGATGCTGCGCTGGGCCGGACGCGGCGTCGCGATGGGCCAGGGCTCGGACGAGCTGAAGGCCGTGGCCGACGACGTCACCGGCACGGTGCTCGAGGACGGGCTGGCCACCGAGCTGCGTCGCTGGTTCTGAGGGCTCAGTCGTCCGCGACGACCTCGGCCTTGAACCCGTCGGCGTCCTCGAGCCAGCCCGCGTAGTGCTGCGGGCCGCCCGCGCGCGGGTAGCGGTCGTGGTACAGCGGCTGCCAGCCGTGCGCCGGCGCGTCGGCCATCAGGGCGTCGACGTCGGATCGTGAGCCGCCTCGGAACGCCAGGTGATTGACGCCGGGCCGGCGGCGGTCGTGCGGCTCGCCGGACAGGGCGGGCGGCGTGGTGACGGTGAGGTAGGCGCCTCCGGCGGACCAGGAGGAGCCCGCCGGCCAGGAGTCGCCGAGCTCGAACCCGAGCCGCTCGAGCAGCCAGGCCCACCGGGGTCGCGCGCTGTCGAGGTGGGCCACCCAGAGCTCGACGTGGTGCAGCCCGCTGGCCATCGTCGTCCGGTCCAGGGGGTCAGGCGAGGCGCGCGGCGTCGAGCGTGTCGAACGCGTCGAGGACGTCGTCGACGGTCGGCACCCGGCGGGGGCTGGGCGCGACCTGCACGTCGGCCTGGGCGGCCTCGGCGCGGGCCCGGCGCAGGTGGCGCTTGATGGTCGACGTCGAGCAGCCCAGCCGCTCGGCGAGCTGCTGGCAGGTGTCCTTCGGGTGCGTGGTGCGCGCCGTGAGGACCGCCTCGTGGCTCACGGGTCCGGCGCCGCTGCGGGCGGGGCCGTACGAGCCGGTGGGTGCTGCGTCGACGACGATGCCGAGGCTGTCGCGGATGGCGGCGCGGTCGGCCTCGGTGGTGCAGGCGACGAAGCCGGACACGTCGACCTCCACCACCGCGCGGTAGAGGCAGTCGACGAGCAGGGGGCAGCCGGCGCAGCGGCGGTGCGCCTGCGCCAGCACCTCGCCCATCCCGGCGCGGCTGGCCGCGTCGAGCTCGTGGGCGCCGAGGTACAGGCGCTCGTCACGGAAGACGGGCTCCCGGGTGCACGGAGGCGCGTCGATGTCGGTCACGATGGTCATGGGTCCCTCTCCCGTTCGCATCCTTTGGCGACACCCTAGAGGTACATGCCTCCCGTGGGAGCCGATTGCGACGAATCGGTACTTTGGTCACCTTCGGTGCCGTTTGACTGCGGAAGTGCCAGCCTCATGTTCTGGAACTGAGCCTGCGCCTGCACCTGCTGCGCGTAGAGCGCGGCCTGGATGCCGTGGAACAGCCCCTCGAGCCAGCCGACCAGCTGCGCCTGGGCGATCCGCAGCTCGGCGTCGGAGGGCGCCTCGTCCTCGAACGGGAGGCTGAGCCGCTGCAGCTCGGCCACCAGCTCCGGCGCCAGGCCGTCCTCGAGCTCCTTCACCGACTGGCGGTGGATCTCGCGCAGACGGACGCGGCTGGCGTCGTCGAGCGGTGCGGCCTTCACCTCCTCCAGCAGCTGACGGATCATGCCGCCGATGCGCATGACCTTCGCCGGCTGCTCCACCAGGTCGCCCAGCGCGGTGCCACGCTGCTGCGGCTCGACGTCGCCGCCGGGCGCGGCCGAGCCGTGCACGGGGGAACCGTCGGGGCCGATCACCTGGGGCGGGATCGCGGACTCATGGGGAGCATCACTCATGACCCCACCCTAGGAGAGCACGCCGACACGCACCCCTCGGCCGCGCGTCGCTCAGAGCGTCAGCAGCACCTTGCCGGTGTGCGAGGAGTCCTCGAGCAGCTGGTGGGCGTCGCGCACCTGCTCCAACGGCAGGCGCGCATGGATGATCGGACGCACGGTGCCCTCGGCCACCAGGGGCCACACCTGCGCCACCATCGCCGACACGATCGCCGCCTTCTCCTGCGTCGGTCGTGCCCGCAGCGACGTCGCCATGACCGCCGCACGCTTCATGAGGAGCCGGTTGAGGTTCAGCTCGCCCTTGACGCCGCCCTGCAGCCCGATGACGACCAGACGTCCGGCCGTGTTCAGCGCGCGGACGTTCTGGTCGAGGTACTTCGCGCCGATGATGTCGAGGATGACGTCGGCCTTGAGCCCCGCCTCGTCGAGCGCGTCGACGAAGTCGGTCTCGCGGTAGTTGACGACCAGGTCGGCGCCGAGGTCGCGGCAGAAGGCCGCCTTCTCCTCGCTGCCGACGGTGACCACGACCCGCGCGCCGAACGCCTTGGCCAGCTGGATCGCCATCGTGCCGATGCCGCTCGCGCCACCGTGCACCAGCAGCGTCTCGCCGTGCTGCAGCTTGGCCATCATGAACACGTTCGACCAGACGGTGGCCGCCACCTCCATGAGGCCGGCCGCGTCGACGAGGTCGATGTCGCGCGGCGCCATCGCGACCTGCCCGACCGGCACCGCCACGTACTCCGCGTAGCCGCCGCCGGACAGCAGCGCCACGACGTGCTCGCCGACCGTGTACTCGCTGACGCCCTCGCCCAGCGCGACCACGTCGCCCGAGCACTCCAGGCCCAGCACGTGCGTCGCACCCTCCGGCGGGTCGTAGAACCCCTGGCGCTGCATCAGGTCGGCCCGGTTGACGCCGGCCGCGGTGACCCGCACCAGCACCTCACCGGGCCCCGGCTCAGGCGTCTCGACGTCGACGACCTGCAGGGCCTCGACCCCACCCGGCTCCGGAACCACGACAGCACGCATGCGTCCGAGGCTAGCCGCGCCACCTTGGGTACGCCTCGGCGGTCACGGGATGGACGGGTGGGGTGGTGTGTGGGGGTCTCGTCGTGCTGGTGCGCCGCCTGCGCGGGTCTTGTCGTGCTGGTGCGCTGCCTCGGCCGTCGCTGGGGGTGGTCTCCGCAAGGGCCTCGACCGGGCGGCTGGGTGCTTCGGCGGCTCGGGTTCTCGGGCTGCGGGCCGCGTGGGGCGCAAGAATCTGCGTTCGTGCGTCGGAGGGCCAAGACTTCTGCGTTTTCTGCGGGATCCCGTCATCGATGCAGAAGCGTTCGACCTTCGACGCACGAAGGAAGAATCGTGGGTGGACTTGGGGGTGGGGTGGGCAGTGCTTCTCCCTTCTCGTGGCACGGTCCACGAGAAGGGAGAACCTCTGCCACGTCTGACCCCTCGGAGGTGGATCTACCACCTGTACAGCGCTCAGAAGGTGGCAGATCCACCGCCAACGGCGATGCGGTGGCAAACCCACCGCTCGACCCTCAACACCGACCCGCAGCCCGAGACCCCGGACCGGCGCCCGCCCAGCCGCCCGGTCGAGGCCTTTCGGAGCGCAGGTCCACGACAAGCCGCACCGACGCAGCCCCACCCGAGAGAGAAGCCACGCCAGCGCAGCCCCACCCGAGCAGAGAGCTGCACCCCACTGGACAGGCGGACCCCCGCACCCCGCCCTAGCGTGGACGCGTGAGTCGACGCATCCGCCTGGTGCTGCCCCACCAGCTGTTCCTGGAGCACCTGGAGGCGCCCTCGGGCACGACGTTCGTCCTGGTCGAGCATGACCTGCTCTTCCGGCAGTACGCGTTCCACGCGCAGAAGCTGGTGCTGCACCGGGCGTCGATGGAGCGGTTCGCGCAGCGGCTCGCCGACGCCGGCCACGAGGTCGTGTGGGTGCGGACCGACGGGCGGACGACGAGCCGGGCTGCGCTGGCGCGCGAGCTCCGGGCGACGGACGAGGTGAGCGTGCACGACGTCGTCGACGACTGGCTCGAGCGCGACCTCGAGGCGTGCGCCGACGACGTGGGCGTCGAGCTGAAGTGGCTGGAGACGCCCTGCTTCCTCACGACCCGCGAGCAGGTGCGCGAGCAGCTCGGCGGCAAGCGACCGCGCATGCAGCACTTCTACGCGTGGCAGCGGCAGCGTCTCGACGTCCTCGTCGACGGCGACCAGCCCGTGGGCGGGAAGTGGTCGTTCGACGAGGACAACCGCAAGAAGCTGCCGAAGGGCGTCGACGTGCCCGACGTGACGCGACCGGAGCGTGTCGACGCGGTCGACGGCGCGATCGCCTGGGTCAAGCAGGCCTTCCCCGACGCGCCCGGCGACGTCGACGCCTTCGCGTGGCCGACCGACCACGACGAGGCCGCCGAGATGCTCGAGCAGTTCGTCGAGGAGCGGCTCGAGACCTTCGGTCCCTACGAGGACGCGATCACGACCCGGTCGGCGACCGTGTTCCACTCGGTCCTCACCCCGGCCCTCAACATCGGGCTGCTCACGCCTCAGCAGGTGCTCGACCGCGTGCTCGCGCACGCCGACGACCACGACGTGCCGCTGGCGTCGCTGGAGGGCTTCGTCCGCCAGGTGATCGGCTGGCGCGAGTACATGCGCGGCGTCTACGTCACCCACGGACGGCGGATGCGCAGTACCAACCACCTCGGCCACACCCGGTCGCTCGCGAGCGGCTGGTGGGACGCGACGACGGGCCTGGCGCCCGTTGACGTCGTGCTCGAGCGGGTCCTGGAGAGCGGCTACGCGCACCACATCGAGCGGCTCATGGTCGTCGGCAACGCGATGTGCCTGATGCGCATCGACCCCGACGACGCCTACGAGTGGTTCATGGCGCTCTTCGTCGACGCCTACGACTGGGTGATGGTGCCCAACGTGTACGCGATGAGCCAGTTCGCGGCGGGTCCGCTGGTCACCACGAAGCCGTACGTGTCCGGGTCGGCGTACCTGCGCCGCATGTCCGACCTGCCGAAGGGTGACTGGTGCGAGGCGTGGGACGGCCTCTACTGGACGTTCGTCCGCGACCACCTTGACGTCTTCGCGACCAACCCGCGCTCGCGCATGATGGCCCGCTCCTACGAGGGCATGGAGCCCGCGACGAAGGCCGCGCACACCCGGGCCGCCGCGCCGTTCCTGCGCGACTGACGCCTGGCATTGCAGGGTTGACCGGCACCCGAAGGTCGTCGGGAACCGGTCTCATCCCGCTCTCAGTCCGCCCCTGTCACACTGGACGGCATGCGTGTGGCGGCTGTGCAGGTGGCGTCGACGATCGACTCCACCGCGAACCGGGGCCTCGTCGAGGCCCGCCTGGGCGCGCTCCCCGCCGACCTCGACCTCGTCGTCCTGCCCGAGGCGACCATGCACGACTTCGGTCCCGCCGACCACGACCTCGCCGCGGTCGCCGAGCCGCTCGACGGACCCTTCGTCGCGACGCTGGCCGCGCAGGCCCGACGTCTGGGCGCGACCGTCGTGGCCGGCATGTTCGAGGAGACCGACGACCTGCCCTACAACACGCTCGTGGTGCTGGGTGCCGACGGCGGCCTGCGCGCCACGTACCGCAAGATCCACCTCTACGACTCCTTCGGCTACACGGAGTCCTCGCGGCTGCGCGGCGGCGACGTCGATCCGGTGGTCGTGGACGTGCCGGTGGCGGACGGCTCCTCGACGTCGGTCGGCCTCATGACCTGCTACGACCTGCGCTTCCCCGAGCTGGGCCGCGCCCTCGTCGACGCAGGTGCCGAGACGTTCGTGGTGCCGGCCGCCTGGGTGGCGGGCGAGCACAAGCTGCACCACTGGCGCACGCTGCTCACCGCCCGCGCGGTGGAGGACGTCGTGCCCGTGGTGGCGGCCGCGCAGGGTGGCGAGCGGTACACGGGACACTCCCTCGTCCTCGACGCGTGGGGCACTACCCTCGCCGAGGGGGATGCAGGAGAGGACGCCGTGGTGACCGCCGAGATCGACCCCGCCGACGTCGCGCGAGCCCGCGAGGTCAACCCGTCGCTCGCCAACCGACGGATGGGCCAGCGGTGAGCCGCACGCACGCCACGAGCAGCGGCGGACGCCGTCGGCTCGACACCTCGGTGCCGGTCGACTACGACGTCCCGGTCCGTCAGCCGCGGCTGGAGTCGCCGACCGCCACCCGGTACGCGTTCGCGGCCACGATCGTCGCGTGGGTCGTGGGTGTGGTGGCCGCGGGCTCGTCCCTCGTGGCGGTCGCGCACCCGCAGTGGATCGAGCGGGTGGGTGCGGCGCTGCTGCTCGTCGTGTTCAGCATCGGCCTGACGCACCGCGGTGGTGGCCACATGCGCATCTGGACGGTCGCGTCGTCGGTGCTCGCCGTGGCAGCGTTGGCGACGGGCGTGAACCTGCTCGTGGCCTCCGCGGCGGCGGTGTCGGCGATCCTGGCGAGCGTGTGGGCGGTGGTCGCGACCAGGCCCGCACGAACCGCAGTCGGTGCGGTGAAGGAGTTCGCGATCGCGCTGCTCGTGGCGTTGAGCGGCACGGTGGCGGTGGCGGCGTGGAACGCGCCGGTGGCCTACCAGCGGTTCAACCTCGTGGTGCTGGCGGCGTCGCTGACGGTGGCGATCGCGTTCGTCTGGAACCTCGGCGCCGGTCTGCACGGGCTCGGCAAGCAGAACCTGGCGATCATCTCGGGCGTCGCGATGGTGCTGGTGGTGCTGCTGGCCTACTCCAGCGTGGTGCGCACGCACGGCTCGGAGTCGTTGGTCGAGGGCATCTCGAACGCCGTCACGTGGATGCGGGAGACGGTCGGTGGCGTGCCCCGGCCGGTGGAGGTCTTCATCGGCTTCCCGGCCCTGATCGTCGGGGTGTCGTTGCGGTCGAAGCGGCGCGACGGCTGGTGGGTGCTGGTGTTCGCGGTGCTGGGCACGGGCGTGCTGACGACGTCGCTGGTGTCGCCGGGGGCCTACCCGTCGTACATCGCGTTGTCGACGGCGTACTCGGTGGTGCTGGGCGTGCTGGTGGGCCTGGTGGCGCGGTTCCTGCTGGTGCGCGAGCGCGGGTCGCGGTCGTCGCGGGTGCTGATGCCGACGCTGCGCTCGGAGCCTGGCCGGATCGCGCCGCTGAAGTAGTGCGAGAATCGGCGGTGGCGTCGCCTCGGTCCTGACCTGGCGGTTGCCGTGGAGGGGTGCCGGAGTGGCCGATCGGAACCGCCTTGAAAGCGGTCGTAGCGAGAGCTACCGCGGGTTCGAATCCCGCCCCCTCTGCCACCGGCGCGAAGCGCCCCCTCGCAGAGGGCTCCGGATTCGAGGAGGAGCCGCTGGGGGCACCTCCCGCTTGCGGGGGAGGGACGAGCGGCGACGGAGTCCCGCCCCCTCTGCCACCGGCGCGCAACGGGCCGACGCTGAGCCGTTGCCGAGTGGTCTCGATACGCGGCCACGACGCTCGTCCCTCACGCGTGGCCGCTACTCGACCGGCGAGACCTGACGCAGCGCCCCACCCTCGTTGAGTGTGACGTTTCGGGCCCCGAGCATCACGAATCGGGCCCCAAACGTCACGCTCAACGGGGTAGGGCAGACTGAAGGACCTCATGACCACCTACCGCCTCGACCGCGCCCCCGCTCTCGCCGTGGTGGGGGTCGTCGTGGTCGTCGCGGCGGTCACGGGCTTCGTCGCGTTCGTGGCGACGTCGGCGCTCGCGGGGGTGGTCACGGTGCTGCTGCTCCTCGCGGCGGTGGTGCTCGTGGCGCGTCCGCCCGTGGTGGCGAGGCTCGACGCGCACGGCATCCGCACGCGCCGGGCGCGGGAGCGCTGGGTCGACGTCGCCGACGTGTCCGTGCGCGACGGCATGCTGCTGCTCGCGCTGGGCGAGGAGGGGGCGGACCAGAAGGCGCTGCGGCTCTCGCTCGCGACGGTGGGCGCGCGGGCGCCGGAGCTCGTGCGTGAGGTGTACGACCGGCTGAACACCGCGCACGGCTACCGCCGCTTCGAGTGACACCGGTCGCCCCGTCCGTCGAACGGTAGGTTCGTCCCGTGCCCTCGACGTCGAAGCCACGCTCCCACTACGCACGCGGCCACCAGCGGCGCGCGGAGGTCGTCGCGGCCACGGTCGAGGTGATCGAGCGGCAGGGCATCGAGGGCGTCACCCACCGGTCCGTGGCTGCTGCCGCGGGGGTGCCGCTGTCGACGACGTCGTACTTCTTCGACTCCCTGGACCACCTGATCGGCGAGGCCGTCACCAAGATCGCCGAGGACGTCGTTGCCGGTGCCGACGCGCTCATCGTGCAGCTGCGGGACGCCGAGGGCGGTTCTCGACGCGAGGTCGTGGAGCGGCTCATCGAGCTGATGTCGGTGCAGCGTCCCGGTCCGCTGGTCGCCCAGTTCGAGGCCTACCTCGCCACCACGCGCCGACCGGAGCTGCGGGCGGCGGTGCAGCGCATCGTCGGCGTGTACGAGGACACCGCCGTCGCCGTGTTCGAGGCGCTGGAGGTCGACGAGCCGCGGCTGGCCGCGCGTCAGCTCGTGGCACTGCTCGACGGACTCGCCCTGCTCTCGGTCGCGGCGCCGCGGCCCGACGACACCGAGGTGCGCCGCGACGCGTTGCGGCGACTCGCGGCCGTGCATCTCGGCCCCGACTGGGAGTGAGCGGTCAGCCCAGCACGAGCAGGCTGATCGCCACGTACTGGCACGTCCAGGCGGCGATCGTGAACGCGTGGAAGACCTCGTGGAAGCCGAACCACGCCGGCGCGGGGTCGGGCCGCTTCGTCGCGTAGACCACGGCGCCGAGGGTGTAGAGCACGCCGCCGGTGGCGATGAGCACGCCCGCGGCGACGTCGACGCCGAACACGCTGCCGATGAACGGCGCGATGCTCCACCCGAGCACCACGTAGAGCAGGGTCGACAGCCACCGCGGCGCGTCGATCCACAGCAGCCGGAAGCCGACGCCGAGCGCGGCGCCCACCCACACGACGGTGAGCACGGTGGCGCGCTGCCAGTCGTCGAGGGCGGTCACCGCGATAGGGGTGTAGCTGCCGGCGATGATCAGGTAGATGTTCGCGTGGTCGGCCCGCTTCAGGCGACGTTCGACGACGGGCGACCACCGGCCGAGGTGGTAGGTGGCGCTGGTCGCGAACAGCACGAGGCCGGTGAGCCCGTACACGGCGCTCGCCCAGCCGGTGTCGGCCGCGGGGGCGAGGGCCACGAGCACGATGCCGGCTGCGAGCACGAGCGGGGTGGCCGTGGCGTGCAGCCAGCCGCGCAGCCGAGGCTTCGCCACCCGCGCGACGACCTCGGCCACTGACACCCCGCCGCCTGCGGCACGAGGAGTGCTGGACGACCGGTCAGCCACGAGGGTTCTCGGCCAGGCGTGCGGAGACGTGCCGCCGAGCGGCCTTCGACTCGGGCAGGAACGTCACGGCCGGGAACACGTGGAACCCGCCTGCGGCCTCCACCAGCGAGACGTCGACACCGGCACGACCCGCACGCTCGGCCAGGTCGCGGCAGTCCTGCAGGAACAGGTCCCGGTCACCGACGACGAGGGTGGTCGGGGGCAGCTCGTCGAGGTCCGCGAACCCGGGGCTCACGAGAGGGTCGCGCGGGTCGGTGCCGCCGGCCCAGAGCCGCCCGGCGTGCTGCAGGCCAGGCACGGCGAGGGACGGGTCGCGCGGCTCCACCTGGCCGACCCCGGGGTTGGACATCGTCACGTCGAGCCAGGGCGCGACGAGCACGAGGTGGTCGGGGACGGTCCTGCCCTGGTCGCGCAGGGCGAGCGCGGTGGCGAGCGCGAGGCCACCGCCGGCGGAGTCGCCCGCCCACACGACCCGTGGCCCGTACCTGGCGCGCACCGCGGCGTCGACGTCGAGCATCAGCGGTACGACGGTGGCGGCGGTGCCTGCCGGCGCGAGCGGGTACAGCGGCGCGACGACGCGCGCGTCGTTCTCGGTCGCCAGCGCGGCGATGAGGTCCCAGTGCTGCACGACTGGCGGGTTCACGTACGCGCCGCCGTGCACGTAGACGATGGTGCGGCGGGGGTCGGGACGTCGGGAGTCGACCACCTCCAGGCACCGCACGTCGGCGAGGGTCGTCTCGCGGAACCCGTACCGAGCCGAGTGGCGCCGGCGTGGCGCCGGCACGCCACGCGCGACGTTGCGCCGACGGTCGTGCTCCGTCTGCTCGGCCGACCCCAGCACGCGCTTGGTGCCGCGCGCGGCCAGGACCTGGCAGACGAGGCGCATCCGCCATGACGGGGAGGAGCGCAGGAGGATGGTGTCCATGGACTCATCCTAGCGAACATCGGACACTTGTCCGATGTTCGCTAGGATCGACTCATGGACGAGTCCTCCCTGCACGAGCGGCTGCTGGAGTCCGCCGTCGCCACCGTCGCCGAGCTGGGTTGGCGCGACGCCGCCGTGGAGCCGCTGTGCGCTCGCGCCGGGACCACGCCGGCGGCCTTCTACGCCGAGTTCGCCACGCTCGACCACCTCTTCGTCGCCCTCTACCGCCGCGAGGCCCTCGACCGGGTCGCGGCGATCGACCGCAGCCTGCGACGGCTCGTGTCGCGGCGTCGGCGGCAGGCCGGTGCTGGTGCGCCGGTGGAGCCCGCCTCCGCGGTGGCCGCCGTGGCCGACGCGGTGGGCGCGGAGCTCTCGGACCGTCGCTGGTGGCTCGTCAGCACCGAGTACATGCTCCGCGCCGTGCGCCACCCCGACGTCGGGGGTGAGTACCTGCGGGTGCGACGCGAGGTCCACGAGCAGGTCGTGGACGTCGTGGGACGGTCCGTGGCCGACCTCGGCCTCGTGCTGCAGGTCGAGGTCGACCGGCTCGTCGAGCTCGGCATCGTGCTGCACCGCGGCGTCGTCGGGCAGAGCCTGCTCGACCCTGGGGCGACGTCGGCGACCGACCTCGACCGGCTCGTCTGGGAGGCGCTGGTGCTCCCGGCGGCTGCCGCCGACGGGCCTCGGCCGACGTGGGCTCAGCGGGTGGGCGTGGAGGTGGCGAACGCGTCGACGAACGCGAGGTCGTAGGAGCCGGCGTCGGTGCCGAGACCCTGTGCCACCTGCGCCGCGACGGCGCAGCCCAGTCGAGCCGACTCCTCCGCGGAGCGACCCGCGGCGCGCCCGAGGACGAAACCGGCGGAGAACGCGTCGCCGCAGCCCGTGGTGTCGACGACGTCGATCGCGAACGCCGGCACCTCGACCACCTCGTCGGCCGTCACCACCACGGCCCCGCGTTCGCCGGCTGTCGCCGCGACGCAGCCGACACCCTTCTGCAGAAGGGCGCGTGCACCCTCGACCAGGTCGGTGGTACCGGTGAAGCCGAGCACCTGCTCGTCGTTCGGGAGCAGCACGTCGCAGTGCGGGAGCGCGTCCTGGATCCACTCGAGCATGCCGGGGTCGCCGGGTGCGAGCACGTCGATCGACGTCGTGATGCCCGCGGCGCGGGCGGCGGCCAGCAGCTCGCCGGCGGCGGGACCGCCGACGAACTCGGGTCCGCCCAGGTGGAGGTGGTCGACGCCCGCGAGGTCGGCGACGTCGGGCAGGGTGAACCCGCCGTTCGCGCCGATGACGTGCCACGCCGGTCGGTCGCCGTTCGGTCGCACGGGGATGACGGAGGCCGACGTCTGCTCCGTGGGGTGGGTCGCGAGGCCGGCGACGTCGACGCCCTCGTCCTCCAGCAGCGCGCGCAGGGTGCGGCCCGCCGCGTCGTCGCCGACCGCGCCGTAGGACCGCACGTGCGCGCCGAGGCGGCTCAGCACCAGGGCGGCGCCGCCGGCGGTGCCGGCGGCCGACAGCCGGATCGACTCCACGAGCTGGCCCTCGGAGCCCTCCGGCACGGACTCGATGCCGACGGCGTGGGCGTCGAGCACGTGCACGCCTACGGCGGCGACGGTGACGGTCCCGGGGGTGGCGGGCGCGGGTCTGGAGGACGCGGGGGTGGACGAGGTGCTCATGGGTTCTCCTGGACGGCTCCGTAGTGGCGCTCCAGCGCCTGGGTGATGACCGCGAGCTGCTGCTCCTCGGTCAGGGGCACGGGCTCGGACACCTGGCTCACGCGCAGCAGCAGCTCGGCGAGCCACTCGACGAGCAGGGCGTGGTCGACGGCCGACCGCAGGTCCTGCCCGAGGGCGACGGCGCCGTGGTGCGCCATGAGTGCCGCCTGGCGTCCGTCGAGCGCGGCGAGCACGTGCTCGGCGAGCTCGGGCGTGCCGAACGTGGCGTACGGGGCGACGCGGATCTCGCCGCCGAGCAGGATCTGCTGGTAGTGCAGCACCGGCATCGACCCGAAGCGCGCGGGGGCGCACGCCACGGCGGTGGCGGCGGGGGAGTGCGTGTGGACGCAGGCCCGGGCGAACGTGCGGCGGTACACGTCGAGGTGCAGCGTCAGCTCCGACGTCGGCTTCAGCCGCCCCGACACGACCGTGCCCGCCAGGTCGGTCTCGACGACGTCGTCGGCGGTGCAGCGCCCCAGCACCACGCCGGTGGCGGTCACGAGCACACGGTCGTCGCCGAGGCGGGTCGACACGTTGCCGGCGGTGCCGACGAGCAGGCCGGCGTCGGCCAGCTCGCGGGCGGCGGCGGCGAGCGCCTCGCGGGGGTCGTCGGTCTCAGGGTTGGTCATCGGGCCTCCCGCGGCAGGGGTCGCTCCGAGCGCAGCAGGGTGTCGAGGTTCTGCATCGACCGCTGGAACTCCTGCGGCAACGACCGGCCGAGGACGGCCGCCAGCACGCGACCGAGCGGTCCGAGCGCGAGGCCGAAGGTGACCTCGTACGTCATCAGGGTGCCCCGCCCGTCCGACGTCGGCGTGAAGGTGAAGACGTTCCGGAAGTCCCGCAAGGGGGCCAGGCCCTCCCCTGCGTCGACCCGCCGCACGGGCGGCTCGACCTCGAGCACGGTCCACGTCGTCGTGGCGATGAGCGGTCCGAGGGTGCTGTTGCGCTCGCCGTACGTGTCGCCGACGGTGGCGCTGCCGTGGTGGCGGGTCACCTCCAGGCAGCCGTCGACCCACTCGGCGTAGCGGGACGTGTCGTCGACGACGGCCCAGACGTCCTCGACGGGGGCGTCGATGCGGCGCTCGGCGCGCACGCGGTGCTGGCTCATGCGGTCTCCTCGTGGCGGGTGGTGCGGGTGATGAGGTCGGCGACGTCCTCGCCGGTACGGACGGCGCCGTCCATGTAGCCGTTCCAGTGGTTCGCGTGCTCGGCCCCCGCCCAGTGGACGCGGCCGTGGGGCACGTCGCGCCACGGTCCGAGCTCGGTGAGCACGCCGGGCGCGAGCACGGCGGTCGGCCCGCCGCGGGTCCACGGCTCCGTGGTCCAGTCCTGCTCCCAGTAGTCGGTCGGCTCGAGCGCGCGCGGCCCGACGACGCGGGCGAAGCTGCGCAGCACCGCCCCTCGCCGTTGCGCGGCCGGCCGGTCGGCCCACGTCTTCCAGGCGTGCGCGCCGAGGAATCCCATGAGCACCCCCGGGGCGCCGGACGGCGGGGTGTTGTCGAACATCGAGCACACCGGCTCCGCGTCGCCACGGAACAGCCCCTGTCCGGACAGCCCGTCCGCACGCCAGAACGGCTCGTCGTACACGGCCTCGCACTTCATGAGCGTCCCGAACGTCATGCGGCGGAACAGCTCGGCCTGCGGGGCGGGGAGCGCGGGCTCGAGGTCGATGCCGGCCACGAGGTGCGGCGGCACCGCGACCACGACGTGCTGCGCGTCGACGTCGAGGTGGTCGGTCGACACCCGCCCGCCCGACGCGTCCTGCGCGATCCGGCGCACCGGGGCGTCGAGCACCACCGCGTCGCCGAGGTCGGCGGCCAGCAGGGCGGAGAGGCGGTGGGAGCCGCCGACGAACCGCGACTCCTGTGCCCCGCCGTCGACGCCGATCATGCGGTCGAGGGTGCCGCGGTGCGTCTCGTCGCCCGCGCCGGCCACGTACCAGAGGGTGAACAGCGCCGACGCCTCCGCGGCCGTCGTGCCGTACGCGGAGCCAAGGAGGATCTCGAGGACCTCCACGGCGCCGCCGCCCAGCGACAACGAACGCGCCCACGACTCGGTGGTCATCGAGTCGAGGCGTCGGGCGTCGGGGGAGCGCCACGGTGCGTCGACGTCGATGCGCCGCACCGCACGGTCGAGCCGGGCCATGAGGAGACCGAGGTCGGGGAGGGTGGTCCAGGCCGGGGGGATGTCGCCGCTGAACCGGCGCACCGCCTTCCCGTGCACGTACACGGTGTCGCCGACGTCGTGGGCGCGGAACGTGTCGACGCCCAGCTCGGCTGCCAGCGCGAGCACGCGGTCCTGAGTCGGCCCGACGAACTGCCCGCCGGACTCGACCACCTGCCCGTCGCCGAGGTCGTGGTTGAGGGTGCGCCCACCCACGCGGTCACGGGCCTCGAGCACCAGCACCGAGCGGCCACGCTCCTGCAGACGTCGGGCCGCGGTGAGGCCGGCGAGCCCGGCCCCGACCACGACGACGTCGACCCTGCGGCGCTCCCGCGAGGTCATCGGACCGCCTCCTCCGCGGCCAGCGGCACGAGCCGCTCGCGCAGCTGGCCGGCGGCCTCGTCGAGCACACGGCGGGCGACGGTGCCGACGCCGGTGGCGTTCACGAGCCCGTGGACGATGCCCTCCTGGCGGATGAACGTGGTGGGCACGCCGGCCTCGAGCAGTCGGGTGGCGTAGGCCTCGCCCTCGTCGCGCAGCACGTCGAACCCGGCGACCACGACGTGCGCGGGCGGCAGTCCCTCGAGGTCGGCGGCGAGCAGCGGGGAGACGCGCGGGTCGTGGGCCTGGGCCGGGTCGGTCAGGTAGTGCGCCTTGTACCAGTCCATCTGGGCGTCGCTGAGGAAGAAGCCGTCGCTGAACAGCTCGTACGAGCGGTGCTTGGTGGTCAGGTCGGTCACCGGCATGAACATCAGCTGGAAGGCGGGTACCGGGACGGACGGGTCCGTGCGGGCCTCCAGCGTGCTGACGAGGGAGACGACGGCGGTCAGGTTGCCGCCCGCGCTCTCGCCGCCGACGGCCACGGCCGACGGGTCGATGCCGAGGTCCGTGGCGTGAGCGACGACGTGGCGGAACGCGGCGACTGCGTCGTCGACGCCGGCCGGGAAGGGGTGCTCGGGGGCGAGGCGGTAGTCGACGGAGACCACGGTGACGCCGGCGGTGTCGGCGAGGTAGCGGCAGACGGAGTCGGCGGAGCCCAGGTTCCCGAGGACCCACCCGCCGCCGTGGAAGTAGACGAGGCCGGCGGACAGCGCGGGCAGCCCGGCGGGACGGTAGATCCGAGCGGGCAGGTCACCGCCGGGTCCGGGGAGGATGAGATCGCGTACGTCGTGCACGGGGTGCTCGTAGCCGAACACCCATGCCTCGCCGTCGATCTGGCGGCGGCCCTCGTCGACGGGCAGTGTCTCGAACGTCTCGCCGACCGCGAGGTTCAGCAGCCGCACCCCCACCTGGGCCTCGACGTCGAGCGTCTGCCCGTCGATCGAGATCGGCTTTCCGGCGATGGCGCGCTTGAGCGGCTGCGGCAGGCGACCGAGCGTGCGCACCACGCGGCGCGCGACCCGGTCGGACAGGGGTCGCTGGGTGGGGTGGTTCTCGGACATACGGGCTCCCTCGCTGGCGTGTGAGCCAGGGTACACCCAACATCGGACATCTGTCCGATGTTTGGCGTCGACGTCTCGGTGGAGGTGCGAAGTGGCGACGAAGACTTCACAGTGAAGTGACATCTCTGTCGAAGGAGCCACCATGTCCACCATCCGACCCACCGTGCTCGTCACCGGCACGAGCATCGCCGGACCCGCCTTGGCGTGGGGCCTGTCGCGCGCCGGCTTCGACGTCACCGTGCTCGAACGCTCGCCCGAGCCGCGCACGACCGGCCAGAACATCGACGTCCGCGGCCTCGGCCGACAGGTCCTGCGTCGGATGGGGGTGGAGGAGGAGGTGCTGGCGCACCTGACCGGGGAGGACGGCACCCGATTCATCGGCCCGGACGGGACCCCGGTCTCCGTCCTGCCGAAGCAGGAGGGCGCCGACGTCGACGGACCCACCGCCGAGATCGAGATCCTCCGCGGACGCCTGTCGCAGATCGTGCTCGGCACCGTGCCGTCCGACGTCGAGCAGCGGTGGGGCACCTACGTGACGGCTGTGGAACAGGATGCCGACGGCGTCGACGTCGAGCTCGCCGACGGCACGCGCGAGCGGTACGACCTGCTCCTCGTCGCCGAGGGGCGTGGGTCGCGCACCCGCCGGCTCGTCATGGGCGACCGCACCGAGGTCCGCGACGCCGGCGTCTCGATGGCGTACGGCACGATCGACCGTCGCCCCGACGACACCGACTTCTGGGACTGGTACACCGCCCCGCGCGGCCGGTCGGTCACCCTGCGGCCCGACGACGTCGGCACGATCCGCGCCACGCTCACCTTCGCGTGCGAGCCGTTCGGGTTCGAGCGGCTCGACACCGACGCCCAGCTCACGGTGCTGCGTGAGCGCTTCGCGGACGCCGGCTGGCAGACCGAGCGGGTCCTCGACGGGTTCGAGCAGCACCCGGAGGAGCTGTACGCCCAGCGGTTCGCGCAGATCGTGCTCCCGACGTGGAGCGAGGGTCGGGTCGCGTTCCTCGGCGACGCCGCGTGGGGGTCGGGTCCGACCGGCATGGGCACGACGCTCGCGCTCGTCGGGGCGTACGTCCTCGCCGGTGAGCTGGAGCGCACGCTGCACGAGGAGCGCACCCACGCCGACGCCTTCGCGACGTACGAGTCGACGCTGCGCGCCTACGTCGACCGGCACCAGTCGCTGCCGCCCGGCGGTGCCCGGGTGATGCACCCGTCGTCGCGCTTCGGGGTGCGGGTGATCAACACGATGTTCCGGCTGGCGGGGACGAAGCCGCTGAGCTCCCTGCTCGATCGCGTGTTCCTGCCCGACCGCAAGGGTGAGCCGATCCTCCCGGACTACGCGTTCTCCCGGCGCGAGGGGCGTCCGGCGGCGTAGAGTCCTGCTCCGACCAGGAGGTGCCGGATGACCGAGTCGGCGGCGAGGATGCTCGAGGCGCTGCGTGGCTACGTGGTCGCGTACCAGGAGTCGGTCCAGGACCTTGCGCGCTGGATGGGCCTGCCGCTGTCCGACGGCGCCGCGTTCGGCGAGGTCCTGTGGGCGGAGGCGACGGGGCGGCCGATGTCGCCGGCCCGCCTGTCGGAGCGGGTCGGGCTGACGTCGGGCGCCACGAACGCCCTGGTCAACCGGCTCGAGCGCGACGGGATGGTGGCTCGCAGCCGCGAGAGCGACGACCGTCGGGTGGTCACGCTGCGCCCGACGCCGGCCGCACGACGTCGGGCGGAGGAGTTCACGACGCAGGCGGGTCTGGCGCTGCAGGCGCTGCTCGCCGAGCACGACGACAGCGTCCTCGACGCCGTCCGCGCCACCCTCGACCGCTTCGCCGCCGTGCTCCCGCGTCATCCCTGACTCACCGCTGCAGGTGGCCGCAAGTCAGGCGTCCACACCGGCGCCGAGCCGACAGCGGATCGCGGCCGTCCGACCGTCGACGACGCCGTGCGGACGACCGACTCCGCGCGGACGACACGGCGTCTGGTCCCTCGCCCCGGCTAGCGTGCCGGGATGGGGTCGACGGCATGGCGGAGGTTCGTGCAGGCGGGTGTGCTCCCCGCCGTCGCGACCACCGTCCTGCTCGCCCTCGCGCTCGGCGTCGAGAACGTCGGGGCGGCCGCGACGATCGGGGTGCTGACCGGCCTGGTCGGGTGGGCGGTGGCCTCGTCGCAGCACGCCGAGTCGCTCGGGCGGCCGATGCCGGTGCTGGCCGTCGCCCTCGGCGCGGCGGCGGTCCCGGTCGTGTGCTTCGTCGCGAGCATCTGGGTGGGCGGGGCGGCCTCGGAGGCTGCGGCCGGCTGGATGATGCGGGGCGTCCAGGTCGGAGCCGGGTGCCTCGTCGTCGGAGTGGTCCTCGGTGTCCTCGCTGCGCGCGCTCGCGAGGTGAGCGTGGGTCTGTGCCTCGTCGGCGCCCTCGTGCCGGCACTGGTCGCCGTCCCGATGGGGATCGTCGCCCTGCGTACCGACGAGCGGGTCGAGGCGGCCGTGGACGACTTCCCGGCGCGCGGCCCGAGCCGCCCGGCGGACGGAGACGAAGCGGTCGATCTCTCCGAGAACGAGATGGTCGAGGTGGTCCGCGCGTGGCCTGGTGCTGATCTGACCTGCGCCGACCTCGCGCGGAGGTTCGAGGACTGGACGGGACGTGCCGTGGCGTCCGTTCCTGGCGACCGCACGTGCAGGCTCGAGCACACTTCGGCATGGCTCGGCCGGCGCGCCGCGCTCCGACCCGACGGGACCCTGCTCGTCGCCGCCTGGTCGCCGACGGCGTCGTGGGTCGCGCAGTAGTCAGCGACCCGTAGCTCCGTCAGGGCTCACGAGCCGAGGCGCAGTGCACCGTCCGGGCGCTAGCGTGCCTCATGGCATCGGCCGGGTGGTGGAGGTTCGTCGGGAGCTTCGTGGCGCCCGCGGTCGGCATCCCCGTGGTCGCGACGCTGGGCTCCGGCATCGAGGTGCTGGAGTCGGCGCTGTGGTCGGGCATCGCCGTCGGGCTGCTGGCCTGGAGTCTCGTCGAGGTGCTGGTGGCGCTGTTCGGCCGCGCCCCGCAGGCAGGCCGGCGGAGGGTGCCCCGCGCGGCCCTCGCCGTCCTGGCCACGCCGGTACCGGTGGTGTGCGGGGCCGCGGGCTTCTGGATCGCGCTCGGGACGTCGGACGCCGCAGGGACGGTCATGTGGTGGGCTGGCTGGATCGGTCTCGCGTGTGCGGCGCTGGCCGTGGTCACGGCGTTGCTCCTCCCGCGCCGGCGTGGACTCGCCACCGCGCTCTGCGCCGCCGCCGTGCTCGTGCCGGTCGTCGTCGGCGGAGCGATGGCGTTCTACGCCGCCCGGGTGGACGCGCGCCTCGCGTCGGCAGCTGCCGACTTCCCGTCCGGGGGCGAGAGCCGACCGGCGCAGCCCGACGAGCCTGCCGCGGACTCGTCACCCGACGAGCCGCCCGAGGCGCTGCGGGTGTGGGACGACTCCGAGGTCACCTGCCCCGAGCTCGCCGACCGGTTCGAGCGCTGGTCGGGTCGGCCGGCTGTCGAGAGCCCAGTGCTCGAGGGAGAGTCGTGCGCCGTCGAGGCTGAAACGTCGTGGACGGGCTGGCGGGCCGCCGTCCGCGCCGACGGCCGGTTCGTGTCAGTGGTCTGGTCGCCGACGGCGGACCTCTTCGTCTTCTAGCCGTTACCGCCAATCAAGACCCAGGACCAGTCCGGGGCGCAACGCTGCGGGTCCGATGGCGGGCGCTCGACGACGTACACCTATGACGGGCTGGATCGTCAGCGCTCGATGGCGGTGACGGGCGACAGTGTCGCGGCGGCGAACGTGACGCCCCGCAACGTCTATGACGGCATGACGACGACCATGGTGGGTCAGACCGATGCGGTCAACGGCGCGAACTCGGCGCCGGACATCGTCTACCAGCTGGGTGCCGATGGTCAGGCGATGGCCTACGAGCAGTCCGGTGCGGGTGCGGGGAAGGCGTTCCTGGACACCGATGGTCGGGGCAACGTGACGACCGTCGTCGGGACCGATGATGCGGTGCAATGTGCTGCGCCGTTGGATCCGTTCGGCAACCCGGTGAACCCGGCGACCACGGGCGGCAACGACGTCTGCCGCTCGGGGACGGCGATGAGCGCCACGGCGAACAGCCTCTGGTACCGCGGGCAGGCGCGTGACGGGTCGACGGGCTCCTACCAGCTGGGCACGCGCACGTACGACCCGTCGGATGCGGCGTTCACGACGCCGGACACGTATCGGGTGGCTGCGCCTCCGACGGACCTGTCGGTGACGACGGATCCGTTGACGGCGAACACGTACACGTACGTGAACGGCAATCCGGTGAACATGATGGATCCCGATGGTCACCGGGTGACGTGCACGGAGGGCCGAGTCCGTGCCGCGTGACGGAGAACGGGAAGACTCGTGAGACGGGCAAGACGGTTCGTCCGGACGGGTCGATCTACACGGCGGCTGAGCTGCAGCGTCGGGGTGAGGCGGAGCTGGCGGCGTCGATGTCGCGTCGCGAGGCGTTGGCGAAGAAGGCTGCTGCGGAGTTCGACTGGAAGGGCGCGTTGGTCGATCTGGGGGTGGAGGCCTCGGGTCTGGGTGACATCAAGCGGTGCGTGATGGACCGCGATGTCGGCGCGTGCGCGTGGGCGGTCGCGGGGACGGCTGGGGCGGCGATCTTCAAGGCCGGCAAGACGATCAAGAAGGTCAAGAACCTGATCGACAACGTCCGTTCGTTCAACGACGTGCTGACGGAGCGGGCTGCGTCGGCGGCGTTGAGCAAGCTCGATGGGCAGATCTCGAAGCAGGCTGCGGAGCTGAAGTCGCTGGCGGCGAAGGTCAAGCGTTCACCGAGCAGTAGTGCTGGTGGTGCGCGCAAGGCGAGTGCGAAGACGGAGGCTCCGAGGCGCGGCGGAGGGGGCAGCAGCAAGAGCTCGGGCCCACGTGAGCATGCGTGTTCGTTGAACTCGTTCGCTGGTCGCACGTTGGTGTTGATGGGGGACAAGTCCAAGAAGCCCATCGAGAAGGTCAGGGTCGGCGAGAAGGTCTGGGCCACTGATCCCAAGACGGGCGAGAAGGGTCCGCGGACCGTAACGCACGTGTGGAAGCACCGTGATGCGCTGGTGGATCTGAAGGTCGACGGCGAGACGATCACCACGACCGAGGACCACCCGTTCTGGTCCGAGAGCGAGGGCCGGTTCAAGGACGCCGAAGAGCTCCGACGCGGTGAGCTGCTCCTGCGCTGGGACAGAGGTACGAGTCGCTCTAGTCGGCTCGACCAGTCCAGTTGGCGAGGCGGAACGGCCTACAACCTGACAGTGTCAGGCCTTCACACCTATCACGTCGGTGCCTCAGGCTCTCTTGTTCACAACTGCGGAACCGTGGAATCGGTTGCGGACTTTGGATCGAAGGCCGAAGCCTTCAAGCACTACGCGAAGCATTCAAAGGGAGTAGTACTCGACAAAGGCGACGCGGCTGTGAAACGAGGTGGCGCCGACATGCCAGAGTTTGCCTCGTTGGCCGAATACCGAGTTGCAGCGAGGGACTTCATGGGCGGAGCAGCCGGGGACGGTGTTTTGGAGAAGATGAGAGGAACGGACCTGCTCAGGGTCGACCCAAGCACTGGACACTTCGGGGTGCGGACATCGGATGGAAGGATTCGAACGTTCTTCCGACCTGACGGCGATCCCGTCGAGTACTTTTGGAGGCAGTGATGACGCTTCGTGACATGTTCATCGCGAAGGTCCTGCCGAGCGGAGTGCGATCAGATCGCGGACCGAGCGAGTACTGCGAGGACTGGGAGGGATTTACTGCTGATGTCCTGAGCGGCTACTCGGGGAGTCTCTATGAGTACGAGAACGAGCTATCAGTGCGCGACGTTCTTGAGAAAGTCATGGGAGATCCGGAACTAAGCACCTTCCCGGACTGGCTCGCCTACGAAGCCTCAATCGAGAGGACCGATACGAGGTTACGACGACTGTTGCAGAACGGAGTCGAGGTGCGGCCTGGCCGCCCATGGTGGTGGTCTCACCTCCCGCCCCACGGAGGCGGGGAGTTCGCAGAGGACATTCGCCGCATCTACGCGATCGACATCGACGTAGGGGGCGTCTGAGCGAGCGTGGTCCGTCACGGTCCGATACGCCCTGCCTCTGAGGCTCGCACGTGTGAGGCTCGAGCACAGGGCGTTGGCCGCGCCTCGTCTCCCACCGGATGTGAGGGAGAACTCTGTGAGTTCTAGCCTTTTGGGCGCACGCTGTTCTGGATGATGTTGCGGTGGCGATCAACGTTGAGCTGTGGCGAGATGATGCGATCGTCGACGGTCTTCAGGTGTGGTGGGAGCTGTTCGAGATGTATGTCCTTGCGGACGACCATCAAGCTGGTTCCCCGCTCGTTCGTAGGATCGACCCGTATGGTTGCGCGACGTTTGCGCGGGGAGAACTCCCGGCACTCGAGATGGAGCTGCAGCGCCTCTCGACCGAGATCGCAGACAACCGAAGGGACGCCCTGATGCGAATCCGAGAGTTGTGCAGGATCGGGGTCGAACTGTCGGGTCAGGTCGAGCTGCGGTTTCTCGGTGACTGAGGTCGGGGCTTCTGATGTCGCAGAGGGCGTCGTCAGACCTTGTCCAGGGTTCCGTGGCATCGGGGCGCGATCGGTGAGGATGGATCAGAAATGACTCGATCGGTCCGCCGGTGCGAGACGGGCAGGTGCGTCGTGGTGCAAGCCGTCCTGCGGACGGCCTTCTTCCTCGCCCTCGCGTGGCTCATCCTGTTCATGCGAGCAGGGGAGCCGGAGAGCAACCGCCGATTCCTCGTGGGTCTCGCGTGTGTTCCCCTAGCTCTCTGTGCGCTGATGCTGTTCTCATCGGTCCGCGACTACCAGTGGATTCGGAGGGGTAGACCAGGCTGAGGTCGGCGGGGCTGGGGGAGGTGGCGGGAACCGTCGCTCGTCCCTCGCCGCTCCTCCCAAATCCCGACGCCTTCGTTAAACGATCGAGGACCCCCAGCAAAGAGCGCTGGGAGTCCTCGATCGTTTGGCGGAGATGGCGGGAACCGTCGCTCGTTCCTCGCTCCTCCCAAATCCCGACGTCCTTCATCGAATGCCGAAGGCCCCCAGCAAAGAGCGCTGGGGGCCTTCGGCATTCGGCGGAGATGGCGGGATTTGAACCCGCGAGAGGTTTAACCCTCAACCCGCTTAGCAGGCGGGCGCACTAGGCCACTATGCGACATCTCCACGTCGCCGCCGGGCGGCAACCGGTACAGGATAGCGAGGCCCCGCCGCGCAGGACGAATCGGGCCGACCCTCAGGCTCTCGCCGGCACGCGACGACGCAGGGCGACGGTCGCCGCGACCGCGCCCAGCAGCGCCCCCGACGTGTTCGCGACGACGTCCGACACCGTCGCGAACCGCTCCGGACGCAGCAGCGCCTGACCCACCTCGATGCCCGACGACAGCACGAAGCCCGCCGCCGTCACCTGCCACCACGACAGCCGCGTCAACGCGACCGCCAGCCAGCCGAGCGGCACGAACAGCACGACGTTCGCTGCCGTCTGCACCACGTCGTAACCCGTCGGGCGCGGCATCCCGAACGACGACTCCAGCCACCGCACCGGCCAGGAGTTCAGCACGTCCACCCCCTGGTCGACCGGGGTCGGCCAGAACGCGATCGCTGCCAGCACCGCCAGGTACGCGAGCGCCAGCACGACGTGGGTGGGGGAGCGGCGCATCCCCCGAGCCTAGGGCGCGCCCCCACCCGGCCACCGCCGTTCGTGACCCAACACACCGCACCTCTGCCACCATGAGCGACATGCGCGTCGAGCACCTCAGGGCAGCCGTCATGAACCCCCTCACCCTCCCCGGGCTCCCCGCACACGTGTTCCTGCTGCACACCGACGACGGGCTCGTCCTCGTCGACACCGGCTTCGGCACCGCCGACGTCACCGACCCCGCGCGCCGGTTCGGGCCCATCCGCCACCTGCTGCGACCCGACGGCGACCCCGACCGCACCGTCCTGCACCAGCTGCGCGCCCGCGGCTTCGACGCGTCCGACGTCGCCCACGTCGTGCTCACCCACCTCGACCTCGACCACGCGGGCGGACTGTCCGACTTCCCCGACGCCGCCGTGCACACCACCGCCGACGAGCACGCCGCCGCCGTCACCGACCCCGACCTGCTCGACCGCACCCGCTACCGGCCGCAGCAGCTCGAGCACGGCCCCCGCTTCGTGCTGCACGAGGGCCGCGGCGACGAGTGGCGCTACGGCCTCACCGGCCACGAGGTGCTGCCCGGCGTCGTGCTCGTGCCCATGCCCGGCCACTCCCGCGGGCACGCGGCCGTCGCCGTCGAGACCCCCGACGGGGTCGTCGTGCACGCGGGCGACGCCGTCTTCGACGCCAGCCACGTCAGCGACCACAGCCCCCACGGCCAGCGGCTCGCGCCCGTGCGCACCCTCCGCGCCTTCGAGCAGACCGTCGGCCGCGACCGCGCCCGCATCCGCGCCAACCACCGCGAGCTGCGACGCCTCGCCTCCCTGCCCGACGTGCTCGTCGTCCCCGCGCACGACCGACGCATCACCGACGAGCTCGTCGACGGCCCCGCCCAGTGAGCGAGCCGTACCGGCACGTCGTGCTCTTCCGGCTGCACGACGGCACCGACGACGCCACCCGCGACGCGGCCGTCGCGGCGCTCGCGAGCCTGCACGACCTGCCGGGCGTCCTCGAGTGGACCGTGCGCGTCTCCGACGACACCCGCAAGGGCGTCGTGGTCGTCGAGAACGCGCTCTTCGAGAGCGAGGCGGCGTTCCGGGCGTTCCAGGCACACCCGCGGCACGCCGAGGCCGGAGCGCTGCTGCGCGAGACCGCCGACTGGTGGGTGGGCGACTACCCCGAACCCCAGGGTCGGGACGCCGACGACATCACGTGACCCGGTCTGCGCGAGTAGGCCCCGGTGGGCCGTCCGGCCCCTAGACTCGGCCACGTGCCGAAGCCCCTGTCCCTGATCGCGCTCGTCGCGTTCGTCCTCGTCGACGTCGTGCTCGTGGTCCTGGTCTTCCAGCACGTCCACCGCGCGCCGCCCGGCAGCGGCCTCGGCCCGGCTGCCGCCACCGAGTCGCCCACCCCGGAGCGCAAGACGAACCAGCAGGCGTTCGACTTCAAGCCCGCCCAGGCCGCCAGCATGGACCTCGCGAACGACGGCACCTGGGTGTTCGCCACCCGCGGCGCCTGCGAGGGCCGCACGAACGCCACGCTCTGGACCTCGACGAAGAACGGCGCGTCACCCACCAAGCGCGACCCCGAGCTCAAGGTCATCACCGCCGTCCAGGCCCGCTCGGGTGGCGAGGTGACCGTCGTCGGCGCCGGCGAGGACTGCCAGGCCCGCCAGCGTTCGTCCACCGACGGCGGCGCCACGTGGGTCGACGACCCGACGATCACCCGGTGGTACACGTCGCCGTCCGACCCCACCGTCGCCGTGTCGCCCTCGAAGGGTGAGTCCAAGCCCGGTTGCACCTTCTCGTCGCTGTCGCAGATCGACGACGACTTCGCGCGCGTCACGTGCATCGACGGCGACGTCGTCGGCAGCGGCGACGGTGGCGGCAAGTGGCTGCTGCTCGGTCGCCTCGACAACAGCCGCACCGCCGTGTTCACGACGTTCAACGCCGGGTACGCGCTCGCCCGCTTCGAGGGCTGCGCCGCCCAGCTGTTCAGCACGAAGGACTCGGGCCGCACGTGGGCGCCGGGCGGCTGCATCGTCGGCGACCCCGCCCGGGGCATCGCCGCCAACGACACCCTCGTCGCGGCCGTGGTCGGCGAGGACCCACAGAGCTACGTCAGCGACGACCAGGGCCAGAAGTTCACGCAGCCGTAGGGGTGGCGCGCCCGCTCCGGCGGGTGGTGAGGACGGCCGTCGCGCCGACCGACAGCACCGACACGAGCACCAGCGCACCCGCCGGGCCGAGCACCGTCCACGGGGCACGCTCGACGTAGGCGGAGCCCTCGGCGAGCACCAGACCCCACTCCGGGCGAGGGGGTCGCGCGCCGAGACCCAGGAAGCCGAGCGACGCCAGGGCGAGCACGATGCCGGGGAGCCGCAGCGCTGCGTGGCGGGTGACGGCCGGAACGACGGCGGGCAGCGTGTGCCGCACGAGCCGGCGCACGGGCCCGACCCCGAGCACCGGCAGCACGGCCACGTGCGGCTGCGACCTCGCCTCGCGCAGCAACGCCGACGTGTGCGCGGCGAGCGGCGCCCAGCTCACCGCCGTCACCGCCACCGCAGCACCCAGCTGCGACGGTCCGGCGACCGCGGCCACGACGAGGCCCGCGAGCACCGGGGGCGCCGCGTTCGCGATCTCGATCGGTCCGGTGGCGGCGTGCGAGAGACACCCGATCGCCAGCCCGATCAGCAGGCACAGGACCAGCACCACGAGCCCCGTGCCGACGGTGGTGAGCGCGCCGTGACCGACCCGGGCGAGCAGGTCGCGACCGCTGGCGTCGGCACCCAGCCAGAGCCCGGGCGACGGCGGCGCGAGGCGGGGGTGCGCCGACGTCGACGGGTCGCCGAGCAGGCCAGCGACCACGACGACGAGCAGGAGCGCGCCGGCCACGCCGGGGACGAGCAGGTCGCGACGACGCAGGACCACCACCGGCTCCGGCAGCGACAGCGCCGACAACCGGACGGCCCGACCGAGCATCAGCCGGCCGACCAGCGACGCCAGCCCGCCCGCGACGGCGGCGACGACCACGAGGAGCAGCAGACCGGCCTGCAGGGCGGGCAGGTCCTGCGCGGCGGCCGCTCCGAGCAGCGCGCGACCGATGCCGGGGATCGCGAAGATCTCCTCGACCGCCACCGCGCCGCCCGTCAGGCCGACGACCACGAGACCGAGCTGCGGCAGCACCGACGGCACCGCGCGACGCAGCACCGCCAGCGCCACCTCGCGGCGGCTGAAGCTGGCGCCACGCCACGTCGTCACCCACGGCTCCGTGAACACGGCCGTCACCGCCGTGGCCGTGAGCCGGCCGAGCAGACCGCCCGCCGGCAGGCCGAGCGCCAGGGCCGGCAGCACCGCCTGGCCCGGACCGTCCCAGCCGAACGGCGGGAACCAGCCGAGCCACACGGCACCGACGAGCAGCAGCACCGTCGCCAGCAGGAACTCCGGCAGGGCGGTCAGCAGCACCGACCCCGACCCGGACCCGAACGACGGACGCCCGCGCAGACCCGCCCGCATCGCCACGGCGACGCTCGCGGCCGCCACCACGAACGCGACCACGAGCGAGAAGCCCACGAGCGTGAGCGACACGCTCAGGTTGTCGAGCAGGCCCGGCCCGACCGGACGTCCGCTGATCCACGACGTGCCCAGGTCGCCGCGCAGCAGCCCCAACACCCACTGGCCGAGCAGGGCGAACGGTCCGGCGTCGAGGCCGAGCTCGGCGCGGACCGCGGCCAGCGCCTCGGGTGTCGCCTCGCGGTCGGCGTACCGGGCGCGCAGCACCGTGAGCGCCGGGTCG
>NZ_JAMXRU010000019.1 GCF_024124745.1 Aeromicrobium sp. CnD17-E | reverse complement strand
GCCATGGCCTCCGCCGCGACGAGGCCGTACGGCTCGTCCCACTGCGGCGTCACGAGCGCCACGCCGGCGCGCCCGACGAGGTCGCAGAGGGCGTCGGTGTGCAGGTGGCCGACCAGGCGGGCGTCGTCGCCGAGCAGCGGCTCGACCTCGCGACGCACGTAGTCGGCGTCCAGCACGGGTCCCGCGAGGTCGATCGCGAGCCCGGCGCGTCGGGCGGCGAGGATGGCCAGGTGCGGAGCCTTCTCCGGCACCAGCCGGCCGGTCCACACCGCCCGCCCGCCCCCCGGACCCGGCTGCCACCGGGACGTGTCGACGCCGTTGGGCACCACCTCGGCCTGCACGGCGTGGGACCAGGCGGCGGCGGTGTGCCGGCTGACCGCGGCGAACGTCGACGCGTCGCCCGACATCGCGATGGCCGACTCGAGCCAGCCCAGCGGCGGGGTGTGCAGCGTCGTCACCATCGGCACCGACACCATCGGCGCCATCGCGACGGGGAGGTGGTGGAGGCTGTTGTTGTGCACGACGTCGAAGCGCGACTGCCCGCCGCGGGCGAGCCGGAGCATGAGCGCCAGGTACGCGTGGTGCTCGCGCATCCATGCGTCCGGATGGGCCCCCACGTCGGCGCGCGCTGCCGCGCTCGGCTCGAACGGCGGCACGTCGAGCTCCTCGACGTCGAGCGAGGGGTCGGACCCGGGTGCGGCGAAGACGCTCACCCGGTGGCCGCGGTCGGCGAGCGCGTGGGCCAGCGTGGCCGTGTGCGCCTCGAGGCCTCCCTGGAACGGCTCGGCGACGGGGAAGCGGGCGGACGCGACGAGGCAGATCCTCATCGGCCACCCACGGTCGCGATGCTGCAGGCACCCGTCAGGGCGTCGGTGTAGACGGTCGCGTGGGCCTCGGCGAGCTGGCGACGCTGCGCCAGCCGCTGCGCCACGGTGGGTGCGGGGGTGGGCGTCGACGTCCACGCGTCGCGCACCGCGGCCACGAGGCTGTCGGCGTCGAACCGGTGCTCGTCGAACGTGAACGCGTGCACCGGCCCCTGGTCGGCGTAGTAGCCGCAGCTCGGAGCGGCGACGGGGGTGCCGACGTCGCGGCAGAGCTCGAGCCAGCCCGAGTGGGTGCCGAAGCGGTAGGGCAGCACGGAGAGGTCCAGCGACGCCAGGTAGTCGACCAGCTCGTCGTCGGTGAAGTAGTCGTGCACGCGCACGTCGACGACGACGGGGGCGTCGGCGAGCCAGGCGGCGAGGTCGGCGTCGAAGCGCGCGCCGCCCGGGTCGAGCACGTCGGTGTGGCCGTCGACCTGCAGCACGCCGCCCGGCACCTGCTGGACGGCGCGGAGCAGCGGGGGCAGGAGGGTGGCCGGGTCCATGCAGGCGCGCAGGCTCTTGACGTGCAGGCCGACGCGGAACTCGCCGCCGCGCTCCGCGGGTGCGGGACGGTGTCGGGCGAGCCGCTCCATCGTGGTGGGCTCGACGACGTGCGGGTGGGGGAGCACCAGCGCGTCGCGGTCCCACCGCCGGTGCACCTCGGCCGCCGCTCCGTCGGTCAGGGTGACGACGACCGACGCCGCGGGCACGAGCACGTCGAGCTGGGCGTCGTGCAGGGCGCGGTCGAGGTGGTGAGGGTTCCGCAGGTCGTGCACGGTGAGCACGAGCGGCTTGCCGTGCGTGCGCAGCGCCTCGACCAGCGCGGTCAGCTGCGCCGGGGCGAGGGCATCGAAGCCGAAGTGCACGTGCATCAGGTCGAAGGAGTCGTGCGACCGCTCCACCCAGGCTGCGTCGAGCATGGCGGGCGGCCACCACGGCTGGCCCGCGGCGGCCGGGCCACCCCCGGGCGCGGGGTCGGCCAGGCGGCGGACGGGGTCGTCGAGGTCGCGGTCGGGCGACGACAGGTGCCGCACGTACACGTGCCCGGAGGGCACGGACGCGATCCTGATCTCGGGCCGACCCTGGCGTGAGGCCGTGGACTGCCCGCTGGACGGTTCCGTGTCGGCGAGCGGCATGCTGACTGACCCCCTCGAGGCTGTGGGCGACCGCGGACCGGTCGCGTCCCAGGAGGTACCCGTGCCCGAGGGGGTCAACCCCTCCGCGGACGCAGCAGGGGGAGAGCGTCGCTCGACGCTCTCCCCCTGCTGCGAGCCCTCGGCCCATCGGGGGTGGGGCTCAGAGGTCGAGCGTGCCCACCCAGCGCTCGCCCTCGTCGCCGCCCCACGCGTCCCAGGCGACGCGACCGGGCGACGGGAAGCCGTCGGAGCCGTTCTTGAAGCCCTCGGCGTCCTTGTCGACGTCGTGCCGCTTGAAGTAGGCGCGCATCTTCGTGGCCTGCTCGTCGGTGAGCTTCTCGCCGTTCGCGAGCTGGTGGGCCCGGTGGTCGCCGGTGTCGGTGAAGCCCTTGCCGGCCTTGCCGTCCTCGATCCAGCGGACCGCGCGCTGTGCGGTCTCCTGCACGCCCTTCGGCGGCTGGTGCTTGCCCTCGCTCATCGTCGGACCTCCTCCGTCAGGCTGATCAGGGGTTCTCGACGACGCCGTGGTCGCTCTTGTACGGCTCGCCGGTCAGCTTCGACTTCACGAGGCTGATCGCGGACGCCACCTTGCTGCCGGGCGTGTCCCAGTACTCCGCCTTGTCGACGCGCACCTTGATCAGCGTCGAGTTCTCGCCCTCGGGGCCCTCGGGCAGCCACGCCTCGGCGAAGGTGTTCCACAGCTCCTTCAGCTTGGCGAGGTCGTCGACGACCTCCGCGTGGCCCGTGAGCGCCACCCAGGAGTCCGACGAGCTGAACGTCAGCTGCACGTCGGGACGCTGTGCGACGTCGCGGGTGTGCTCGGTGTCCTTCGCCGTGATGAACCACAGCTCGGCGGGGTCGAGGTCGGTGTCCTGGCGCGCCATCGGGATGCTGCGCAGGGTGCCGTCGTCGGTGATGGTCGTGAACATCGCGATCCGCAGGTCGGTCAGCAGGTCGTCGAGGGTCTTCTCGTCGGTCGTGTCGCTCATGGTGGCTCCTCGTCTCGGGGGTCCTTTCGACCGTAGGACGGGGTGGGCAGGTGCGCCTCCCGAACGCCGCGGGCCTGGACCCGGACGGCGTGCGGCGCGGGTGGCGCTGCGGCGGCTCGAGGTGCAGGGGTCGGGATCGTCGCCGAACCTGGAGGCATGACCGAGATCAGCCGCACGTTCACCGTCCAGCCCGCTCCGTCGACCGTCCTGGACTACCTGAAGGACTTCTCGCACGCCGAGGAGTGGGACCCGGGCACGGAGTCGTGCCAGCGGATCGACGACGGTCCGGTGGCCGTCGGCAGCCGGTGGCGCAACACGTCGAAGATCGCGGGCGTGAGCACCGAGCTGGAGTACGAGCTCACCGAGCTCGACGACACGCACGTGCAGTTCGTCGGCACCAACGACACCGCCCACTCGACCGACACCATCACCGTCCAGCCGCACGGCTCGGGCAGCGAGATCACCTACGTCGCCGACATCCAGCTCAAGGGTGCCGCGAAGCTCGCGACGCCTGTCGTCAAGCTGGTCTTCGAGAAGATCGGCAGCGACACCGAGGACGACCTCGTGCAGGTGCTCAACCGGCTCTGAGGCATCTGCCGCTGGACCGGACCTCGGGGCAGGGCGGGGCGGGAACATCCCGCTGCCTCCTGACGTTCACCCCCAGGTCTGCGCCGTGGTCGACGATGGAGTCCGCGCGCCACGAGCACGCCCGGCACCGACCCCAGGGGACCGCATGAGCACCGCCACGACCGACCCGACCGCGACGACGGACACGCCGCCGCTGCCGCGCGAGCACCTGCTCGTCATCGGCACGCTGCTGGTGGCGTCGTTCGTGGTGATCCTCAACGAGACGGTCATGAGCGTGGCGGTTCCGGTGCTCCAGGACGACCTCGGCGTGCCGCCGTCGACGGGCCAGTGGCTGACCACCGCGTTCATGCTCACGATGGCCGTCGTCATCCCGCTCACCGGCTACCTGATCCAGCGCGTCGCGACCCGCACGCTCTACGTCGCGGCGATGTCGCTGTTCACGGCGGGCACGGTGCTCGCGTTCGCGTCGCAGGGCTTCGCGATGCTGCTGGTCGCGCGGGTCGTGCAGGCGTCGGGCACCGCGGTGATGCTGCCGCTGCTCATGACGACGGTCATGACGATCGTGCCCGTCGCCCGGCGCGGCGCGATGATGGGCAACATCACGGTCGTCATCGCGGTCGCCCCCGCGCTCGGCCCGACGCTCTCGGGATTCGTGCTCGACCACTTCGGGTGGCGCTGGATCTTCGGCGTCGTCGCACCCGTCGCGCTCGCGGCCCTCGTGGTGGGCGCCCGGTACGTGGTGAGCGTGGCAGCCACGGGCGACCAGAGGATCGACGTCGTGTCGGTGCCGCTCTCGGCGCTCGGCCTCGGCGGCCTCGTGTACGGACTCGTCGGCATCGGCGAGCACGCGCAGGGGTCGTCGGGGACGCCCACCTGGCTGCCGTTCGTCGTCGGCGGCGTGGCCCTGGCCGCCTTCGTCGCCCGCCAGCTGCAGCTGCAGCGTGACGACCGGGCCCTGCTCGACCTGCGCGTGTTCACGTCGGGCCAGTTCCGCATCGCCACCGGTGCGATGCTCATCGCCATGGCGGCCATGTTCGGCTCGTTCCTCCTGCTGCCGCTCTTCGCGCAGCAGACGCTCGGCCTCAGCGCGCTCGAGACCGGACTCATCACCCTGCCCGGCGGGGTGGTCATGGGTGTCACCGGACCGTTCGTCGGCCGGCTCTACGACCGGCTCGGTCCGCGCGTGCTCGTCGTGCCTGGCTCGCTGCTCGTGTCGGCGGGCCTGTGGCTGCTGGTCGACGTCGACGCGGACACGTCGGTCGCGTGGCTGGTGGGCGCCAACCTGGTGCTGATGCTGGGTCTGTCGGCCACGTTCACGCCGCTGATGACGACCGCCCTCGGGTCGGTCGAGCCTCGTCTGTACTCCTACGCGAGCGCCGTCGTCGGCAGCCTGCAGCAGGTGGCCGGCGCGGCCGGCGCAGCCCTGTTCATCACCATCATGACCGTCGTCTCCGCGAGCGGCGTCGACGCCGGGCTCGGCGAGGGTCCGGCCTTCGTCGACGGCGTGCAGCGCGCGTTCCTCGTCGGCGCGATCCTCAGCCTCGTGCTCGTCGCCTTCTCCCCCTTCCTGCGCAAGGCGAGCGGGTCGGGGGAGGTCGTGCACTGAGGGTCTGACCCTCGCTGGTGCGCAGGCGGGGGGGTCTCGTCCTGATGGTGCGCTGCCGCAGGGGCCTGGGGTTGCTGGTGCGCTGCCTCGGCCTTCGCTGGGGGTGGTCTCCGCAAGGGCCTTGACCGGGCGGTTGGCGGCGGCACTGGTCTGGGGTCTCGGGCTGCGGGTGGGGCACGGGGTGGGCGCAGGATTCTGCGTTCGTGCGTCCGAAGTCCAAGGCTTCTGCGTTTGTCACGGGATCCCGTCGCGAACGCATCTTTGTTCGGCCGCGATCCCCCCTGTCGGTGGATCCGCGACCGCAGAAGCGCTCCTGCGGTTGCAGATCCACCGATAGGACACGCGAACGCAGACTCTTGGGCCCCAGGACGCAGAAACGAAGAATCGTGCGTCCATGGGCGGGCCCGGGCCAGACCCCGAGACCCGAAGTCACCTCCAGGCCCGCTGCCGGTCGAGGCCCCTTTCGGAGACCACCACCAGCGAAGGCCGAGGCAGCGCACCAGCAAGGTCACGACCACCGCAGTCAGCGCACCAGCAGGACGAGACCCGACGGGCACCACCCCGTCGGGACCACGTGGATCCGGCGCCACAACTGGGCAGAACGCGCCAAAGGAACCCCTCTCGTCTACACTTGCCGGAGCAGGAGCCGTACGGCCCGCACTCGTGGGTGGGTGCTCAGCCACCGACCCGCCGCCGAGATCACTGGCGGCCGAGTCGCCGTACGCCCTGTCGCGGTGACGGGCACGACCCGTCCGCCGCCGGCCGAGGCAGACGTCCGGCCGTGGAGGAGGAGCCTGTTGGCCACGAGAACGCAGCAGCGGAACCCGCAGAAGGCACGCCAGAACGGCAGCGGGGCCCGGCGCAAGAAGCACGACGACGACACCGGACTCATGCCCGTGCTCGCGAAGGCGGTGCGCGAGGTCGAGAACGCCGTGCAGCGACGACGCGTCACCGCGTCGACCCGCGCCACTTTCCAGGCCGTCGGCCTGCTGGTGCGCGAGGAGCGCGCCCGCGTGAAGACCGACCCCGACCTCACCGAGCCGCAGCGCGCCGACCAGCTCAAGCGCCTCGACGGCGTCGCCACCATCCTGGCCAAGACCGCGACGCGCGAGCCCGCGCTGCTCATGCTGCTCACCGACGACGCCGAGATCTCCAGCTCGACCCTCGCCCTCAAGCGTGAGCTGATGGCAGCCGCCGGCCTCGAGCTGGCCGCCGAGCCGCCCGCCTCCACCACCGAGCTGCGGGTCGACCGCTCCGTCGTGCCCCGCTCCGTCGTCGCGCGCCAGCTTGCGAACCCCTTCATGCCGCCGGAGTTCTCCCCCGAGCCGCCGCCCCGCACCGGGCCGAGCCGACTCGCGACGTGGGAGCTCATCGGCCCTCTGCTGTCGTCGTTCGAGCGGGCCGCCGCCGGCGCGCCCGCCTGCATGGAGCTCCCCGAGCCCCTGCCGCTGAACCACCGCGGACCCGAGCTGATGCGCCACCAGGCCCAGCTCGTGTCGTCCGCCGCCGAGGGACACCGCACGTTCCTGCTCGCCGACGAGCCCGGCCTCGGCAAGACCGCGCAGTCGCTGCTCGCCGCGCACGCCGCGCAGGCGTACCCGCTGCTCGTCGTCGTGCCGAACGTCGTCAAGGCGAACTGGGCGCGCGAGGTCGGGCTGTGGACGCCGCAGCGCGCCGTCACGGTCGTGCACGGCAACGGTGACGACATCGACGCGTTCGCCGACATCGTCGTCGTCAACTACGAGATCCTCGACCGTCACGCCGGCTGGCTCGGCGACCTCGGCTTCCGCGGCATGGTGCTCGACGAGGCCCACTTCATCAAGAACACGTCGTCGCAGCGGTCGCGCCACGTGCTCCGCATCGCCGACCGCATCCGCAGCCGCACCGCGCGACCGCTCATGATGGCGCTCACCGGTACCCCGCTCATCAACGACGTCGAGGACTTCCGCGCCATCTGGCAGTTCCTCGGCTGGATCGACGAGAAGAAGCCGCTGCCCGAGCTGATGCACCGGCTCGACGAGACCGGCCTGACGCCGCTCGACCCCGGCTTCTTCCCCGCCGCCCGGCAGGCCGTCATCGACATGGGCATCGTCCGCCGTCGCAAGATCGACGTCGCCGCCGACATCCCCGCCCGCCGCATCGCCGACATGCCCGTCGAGCTCGACGGCGAGGCCGGCCGTTCCATCCGCGCCGCCGAGGCCGAGCTGGCCCGCCGGCTCGTCGCCCGCTACGACCGGGCGGCCGCCGCGCGCGTCGAGGCCGGTCACCCGGTGGCCGAGGTGCTCGACCTCGACCTCGTCCGCAAGGTCGCCGCGTGGGAGCGCGAGGAGGCCAACGAGTCGACCGGCGAGAACGTGTTCTCGATGGTGCGTCGCATCGGCCAGGCCAAGGCCGGTCTGGCCGCCGACTACACCGCCCAGCTGGCGCGCAGCGTCGGCAAGGTCGTGTTCTTCGCGAAGCACCTCGACGTCATGGACGCCGCGCAGAAGGCGTTCGAGGAGCGCGGCATCGGCTACTCGACGATCCGCGGCGACCAGACCGCCGCGGCCCGGGCGAAGGCGATCGACGCGTTCCAGAACGACCCGGGCACGCAGATCATCGTCTGCTCGCTCACGGCGGCCGGTGTCGGCATCAACCTGCAGGTGGCGTCGAACGTCGTCCTCGCGGAGCTGTCGTGGACCGACGCCGAGCAGATGCAGGCGATCGACCGCGTGCACCGCATCGGCCAGGAGGAGCCGGTCACCGCGTGGCGCATCATCGCCTCGCAGACGATCGACACGCGCATTGTGGAGCTCATCGACAGCAAGGCCGGGCTCGCCGCGCGCGCCCTCGACGGCGAGGACACCGAGGTCGACGTCACCGACGTCCAGCTCGAGGCGCTCGTCGGCATCCTGTCGGACTCGCTCCGTTCGCGTCGCCGCTGACCCGACCCGCCTCCACCCGCGCGTTTGCGTGGGGCCCCACCCGAACGTGCAAGAACGACGCATGGTTGCGGTGGGGGGAGCGGGTTTGCGTGGGGCCCCACGCAAACGGGCCGGCGGACGCGAAGCGGACGGGGGCCGCGCGGATCAGCGCCGGGCGGTGACGTCGCGCGGGACGTCGGGGACGTCGCCGGGCCAGTCGCCCAACCGTTCGCGGCCGGGTGAGCCGTCGTCCGTGCGGACGTTGACGAGGCTGAAGGCGGTCTGTCCCGGCACGGGTTCGCCGCGCTCCACCCACCCGGCCTCGGCCGCTGCCGCGTCGACCTCGAACTCGGGTCCGTCGCCGGTCTCGACGCTGACCGTGATCTGCGTGTTCGGCAGGTATCCGGTGCGCACCGACCACGCCGACTCCACGAGGAAGGTGACCAGCGCGGGCCCGTCGACGATCCGGTACCCCGGCGCGACCGTGACGCGGACGTCGTAGCCGGTGTTGCCCTTGATGTTCGGCGGCTCGCCCCCGGCCAGGTCGATCGTCAGGCCGGGGATGCTCGAGACGGCAGCCTGCGCCTGGCGCAACGTCTGCCCGCCCGACTCCGCGTCGTGAGGGATGTCGTAGCGAGGGCCCCCGGGAGCCCCGCAGCCCGCGAGCGCGAGGAGGACGGCGACGGCCGCGACGAGGCGTCTCGTCGTCGAGCCTGCGTGCGTCGTCGTCGGGGTGCCCATGCGGGAGATCCTGGCATCTCGGGGGTCTTGCTGGGGCGGGGCCTCAGGGGTCTCGGCTCGTTGGTTCGCTGCCTCGGTGGGTCTGTGCTTGCTGGTGCGCTGCCGCGGGAGGCTCGTGCTCGCTGGTGCGCTGCCTCGGCTGGCGCTGTGTCTGGTCTCCGAAAGGCCTCGACCGGGCGGCTGGCGGCGGCGCTGGTCTGGGGTCTCGGGCTGTGGATTGGTGCTCGGCGTGGGGGCAGGATTCTGCGTTCATGTGGAACGGTCCACGTCAAGGCAGAATCGTTCCGGCATGACGCCCGCTATCGGCGGATCATCAACCGCAGGGGCGCTCCTGCGGTTGCAGATCCACCGATGGAACGCGCGAACGCAGAACCTTGGCCCGAGAACGCAGAAAAGAAGAATCGTGCGTCACCCGCAGGCCCAGACCAGACCCCGAGACCCGAAGCCAGCCCCGGGCCCGCTGCCGGTCGAGGCTCTCTCGGAGACCACTCCCAGCGCCAGCCGAAGCAGCGCACCAGCAGGACGAGACCCCCGCAGGCCGCGCAGCAGCAGGCCGAGACCCCCGCAGCCAGCGCACCGGCCAGCACAGGCCCCGCGTCAAGCCAGCGCGCGGTCGAGGTTGATGGCGGCGCTGATGAGGGACAGGTGGGTGAAGGCCTGGGGGAAGTTGCCGAGCTGGTCGCCGGTGGCGCCGATCTGCTCGGCGTAGAGGCCGAGGTGGTTGGCGTAGGTGAACATCTTCTCCAGCGCGACCTCGGCCTCGCGCAGACGGCCGGCGCGGGTGAGGGCCTCGACGTACCAGAACGAGCAGAGGCTGAAGGTGCCCTCGCCGTCGCCCACTCCGTCGCCGTCGGCGTCGGCGTCCTCGATGCCGTCGGGCGCGGCGTGGACGTCGTAGCGGAAGACGAGGCTGTCGGCGACGAGCTGCTCCTCGACGGCGGCCAACGTCGACAGGAACCGCGGGTCGACGGGCGAGCAGAACTTCACCATCGGCATCAGCAGCACGCCGGCGTCGAGCACCGGGTCGGCGTCGGGGTCGGCGTCCGGGTCGTGCTCGGCCATGAGGAACGTCTCGTGGTGCGGGTCCCAGTGGTCGCTGAGGATCCGCTCGTGGATCTCGTCGCGCACCCGCGACCACGCGCCGACGTCGCCGGGGAGCCCGCGGCGCCGGGCCATGCGGATCATCCGCTCGACCGCGACCCAGCACATGAGCCGGCTCGTGGTGTGGGCGCGCACGTCGCCGCGGATCTCCCACATGCCGGCGTCGTCGGCGTCCCAGTGCTCGAGCACCCAGTCGAGCACGCGCCGCAGGTCGTTCCACGCGTCGTGGCTGATGCCCGGACCGTACTTGTCGAACAGGTAGACGGCGTCGATGACCTCGCCGTAGATGTCGAGCTGCAGCTGGTCGACGGCCGCGTTCCCGACGCGCACCGGACGCGAGTCGCGGTAGCCCGCCAGGTGGTCGAGCTCGTGCTCGTCGGTGGGGGCCGATCCGTCGATGTCGTAGAGCACGCGCAGCGGTCCGAGCTCGGCCTCGTCGTCGCGCTCCTCGCCGAGCCGCTCCGACAGCCAGCGCGTGAACGCGTTCGCCTCCGACGTGAACCCCAGGCGCAGCAGCGCGTACAGGCTGAAGCCGGCGTCGCGGATCCACACGTACCGGTAGTCCCAGTTCCGGGTGCCGCCGATCGTCTCCGGCAGGCTCGTCGTGGGGGCGGCGACGACCGCGCCGCTGGGTTCGTGGGTGAGCAGCTTGAGGGTGATGGCGGAGCGGTGCACCGTCTCGCGCCAGCGTCCGGCGTACGTCGACTGCGACAGCCAGCTGCGCCAGAACTGCGACGTCGCCTCGAACAGCGCCGACGTGTCGGTGTCGTCGCAGCCGTCGGTGGGGGTGTCGGCGTGCGGGTCGAGCACCTCCAGCACGAACAGGGCCCGCTCGCCCTCCTCGAGCGTGAACTCGGCGGTCACGTCGCCCGCATCGACCTCGAGCGGCACCGTCGCGCCGAACGCCATGCGCACGCCCGGGTCGTCACCCCGGCCCTCGCAGGTGAGGGAGACCCCGTGGCCCGACGCGACGTCGAGCGGCTCGAGGTCGGGCGTCGTGCGCCCGTAGTGGGGGCGGGCCGCCACCCGGGTGCGGACCACGGAGCGTCCGCGGACGGCCACGACGCGACGTACGAGGCGCTGGCGGTGGTCGGGGTCCTCCGCGCGGAGCACGGGCATGAAGTCGTGCACCTCGACGACGCCGTCGTCGGTGAGGAAGCGGGTGGCGAGGATCGCGGTGTCGGGGAAGTAGAACTGCTGCGACCGCACCGACCCGTCGACCGGCTCGAGCTCCCAGGCCCCGCCGCGCTCGTCGTCGAGCACCGACGCGAACACGCTCGGCGCGTCGAAGCGCCCGGGACAGAACCAGCCGATGGTCCCGTCGGTGCCGACGAGGGCGGCCGTGCGCAGGTCCCCGACCAGGCCGTGGTCGGAGATCGGCAGCGGCCCCGACGTCGGACCCGGTGGGGATCCCGTCATCGCAGGTGCCAGCCGCGCTCGCCCGCGAGGTCGAGCGCCGCCTGCGGGCCCCACGAGCCCTTCTCGTACGACTGCACCGGCGGCGGGTCCTCCAGCACGGGCGTGATGACCTGCCAGAGCCGGTCGACCTCGTCGCCGCGCGTGAACAGCGTCTGGTCGCCGTGCATGACGTCGAGCAGCAGCCGCTCGTACGCCTCGAGCGGGCGGTGCTCGGGGTCGTCCTCGGGGAGCTTGAAGGTGGCCGAGGCGCGCGTCAGCTCGAACGTCGGGCCGGGTCGTTTGACGTGCAGCGCGGCCGTCACCTCGGGCGCCTCGCCGAGCTCGAGCACGAGCCGGTCGTCGCCGTCCTGACGCTCGTCGAACAGCGGCTCCGGGGCGCGGAAGAACAGCGTCGCGGTGCGGCGGGTCGCCGCCATCGCCTTGCCGGTGCGCAGCAGGAACGGCACGCCGCGCCAGCGGTCGTTGTCGACGTGCACGCGGACGGCCACGAAGGTCTCCACCTCGGAGTCGTCGTCGACGCCCTCCTCGTCGCGGTAGCCCTCGTACTGGCCCCGGACGACGTCCTCGGCGCGCAGCGGCTGCACGTCGGCGAACACCGCGGCCTTCGCGTCGCGGAGGTGGTCGGCGTCGATGCTCTCGGGCCGCTCCATCGCCAGGAAACCGAGCACCTGCGAGAGGTGCGTCGAGACCATGTCGCGCAGCGCGCCGGTGGCCTCGTAGAAGCTGCCGCGGCCCTCGATGGTGAGCTCCTCCGGCACGTCGATCTGCACGGCGCAGACGTGCTCGGCGTCCCACGACGGCTCGAGCAGACCGTTCGCGAAGCGCAGCGCGAGCACGTTCTGCACGGCCTCCTTGCCGAGGAAGTGGTCGATGCGGAACACGCTGTCCTCGCCGGCGACCTCGTCGAGCGTCGCCTGCAGCGAACGCGACGACTCCAGGTCGGTGCCGAACGGCTTCTCCACGACGATGCGTGCGCCGTCGGCGATGCCCGTCTCGCCGAGCATGCGGATCATCGGCTCCATCGCCGCGGGCGGGACGGACAGGTAGACCAGGCGGCGTGCGTCGTCGCCCAGCTCGGACTCGGCGTCGCGCACGGCGGCCGCGAGGTCGCTGCCGTCGTCGGCGTCGGAGGTCTGGAAGCTGGTGCGCGACACGAGCTGCTCGGCGACGTCGACGTCGAGGTCGTCGACGAACTCCTTGAGCCCGTCCATCACCTGCTCGCGGAAGTCCTTCTTCGGCTCGTGGCGCCCGGACCCGATGACGCGGTAGTCGGCGGGCAGCCGGTCGGCGAGCGCCAGCCGGTAGAGACCGGGGAACAGCTTGCGCTTGGCGAGGTCACCGGTCGCGCCGAACAGCACGACGACCTGCGGAGGGAGGGAAGAGGAGGAGCTCACGACACGTCCTGGCGTCAGGGGAACGGGGTCACGTTCCACGCTAGGAGCGACCGTGGTGGAGCGCATGCCGACTGGACGTGACGTGGTCGTGCGACGGACGCCCGTGGTGGTCGGCGGGGGCAGCGTCAGGTCGGGCCGGGTCGGTGGTCCGGGACGGTCTCGACGTCGGCGACGGTCTTGTCGGCGCGCAGACCGCGCCAGACGGGGTGGCGCAGGTGGCCGGAGTCGGTCCAGCCCGCCGCGGTGACCTCGCCGACGAGCTCGGCCGCGGTCCACACCGCCTCCCGGGCGACGTCGCGCGGGGCCTGGACGGTCGGTTGCTCACGCCGCAGCGGCTCGAGCCGTCGCGCGAGGTCGGTCAGCGCGCGCTCGTCGAACCCGGTGCCCACCCGACCCGCGTAGCGCAGGCCGCCGGTCGCGTCAGGCACCGCGACGAGCAACGAGCCCACCCCGCCGGTGCGCCCGCCGCGGCCAGGTCGCCACCCGACCACGACCACCTCCACGTGGTCCTCGTGCTTGAGCTTCACCCAGTGCGCCGAGCGGCTGCCGGGTCGGTACCGGCTGCTGCGCCGCTTCGCGACCACGCCCTCGAGGCCGAGCTCCTGGCTCGACGCGAGCGCGGCGTCGAGGTCGCCGTCGAAGGCGAAGGGCACGTCGAGCCGGTCGGCGTCGTCGAGGTCGAGACCCTCGAGCAGCTCGCGTCGCTGCACGTAGGGCAGGCCCGTCACGTCGGCCCCGCCCAGCCGCAGCAGGTCGAAGACGACGTACCGCACGGGGACGGCCCGGCGCGCAGCCGTGACGTCGCGTGGCCGGACGAGCCCGATGCGCTGCTGGATGCGCCCGAACGACGGCGCCCCGTCGTCGCCGAGCGCGACGACCTCGCCGTCGACGACGGCGTCGTCGAGGTGCAGCCCGGCGAGGGCCTCGGCGACCTCCGGGTAGGTCGTCGTCACGTCCTTGCCGCTGCGTCCCACGAGGCGCACGGCCTCGCCGTCGCACGTCGCCACCACGCGGACGCCGTCCCACTTCATCTCGAACGCCCAGACGTCGGCGTCGCGGTGCGGGTCGAGGCCGTCGGGCCGGCTCGCGAGCATGGGTGCGACGGTCTCGAGACGGCCGGCGTCGGGCGGACTCCCGCCGTCGGGCTCGTCCGTCGTCGCAGCGTCGCGCGCCTCTGGGGCGTGGGCGGCAGCATCGGGGGCCGCCGGCGGGTCCATGCGGTGCATCAGCCAGTTCTCACCGGTGCGGATGAGGGCGAACCGCACGCTGCCGCCCAGCCCGCCGCCAGCGGAGCCGTGCAGCACGGCGATCACCTCGCCCTCCTTCCACTTCTCCAGCGTGTACGTGCCGTGGTCCCAGACGCTGACCTGGCCCGCGCCGTACTCGCCCTTCGGGATGGTCCCCTCGAACGTCGCGTACTCCATCGGGTGGTCCTCGGTGGGGACGGCGAGGTGGTTGCGGCTCGGGTCGGTGGGCGGCCCCTTCGGCACGGCCCACGACACGAGCACGCCCTCGCGCTCGAGCCGGACGTCGTAGTGCAGGCGGGTGGCGTGGTGCTCCTGCACCACGAAGATCGGGTCGTCGCCGCGCTCCGTGGGCGCCTCCGCGGGCACCGGCTCAGGAGTGCGCGACGCGTCGCGCATCGAGCGGTAGACCGTCAGCCGGTCCGGCGCGGCCGCGGGCGTCTCGTCGCCCGACGTCGGCTGCGGGTCCAGCCCCGCGAGCGGGTCGTCGTCACGTTCCAGCACCTCCTCCATCGTCAGGTGGCGCAGGTCGGGCCCCAGCTCGTCCCACGACCGCGGCGCGGCGACGAACGGACCCTCGCCGTCGGCCGCGGCGCGCCCGCGCAGCGAGTACGGCGCGATCGTCGTCTTCGCCTGGTTGTTCTGGCTCCAGTCGACGAGCACACGTCCCTCGCGCAACGACTTCTTCATCGACGAGACCACGAGGTCGGGCAGCTCGTCCTGCAGCGCCGCAGCCACCTGCTTCGCGAAGGCGTTGACGTAGTCGGCGTCGTGCTCGCCCGTCAGGTGCGCGTACAGGTGCAGGCCCTTGCTGCCGCTCGTCACCGGGAACGCCTCCAGCCCGACGTCGGCCAGCAGGTCACGCGCCGCGTGCGCCACCTCCACGCACTCCGCCAGCCCCACGCCCGGGCCGGGGTCGAGGTCGAGCACCAGGCGGTCCGGGTGGCGCGGCGTCCCGTCGGCCTCCACCCGCCACTGCGGCACGTGCAGCTCCAGCGCCGCCACCTGGCCCAGCCACGCCAGCGCCGCCGGACCGTCCACGAGCGGGTACACGTTCACGTGGCTCTTGTGGCGCACCACCACGCGGCGCACCCAGTCGGGCGCGGAGTCCGGCAGGTTCTTCTCGAAAAACAGGTCGCCTGGTCGATCTATCGTGCCGACTGAGTCAGGCCAACGCTTGCGGGTGACCGGTCGTCCGGAGGCGTGCGGGAGGAGGCGGTCCGCGACGGCCACGTAGTAGGAGATCACCTCGGCCTTGGTGGTGCCCGTCGCCGGGTACAGCACCTTGTCGGGGTTCGTCAGACGCAGGCGCCGACCGTCGATCGTGACGGTCTGGCTGCTCGACGACCCGCGGCTGGGCATGCCGCCGGGTCAGGCCTTCTTGCGGGCGCGCGACGTCGACGCGCTGCTGCCACCCTGGCCGCGACGCTCCTTGCTCCGCTCGACACTGCGCTTGAGCGCCTCCATCAGGTCGACCACCTCGGCGTCGTCACCCTCGTCGTCGCTCGTGCCGAACGTGGCCGCCGTGTCGATCGTGTCGCCCTGCTCGAGCTTCGCCTCCACCAGCGTCCGCAGCTGCTCCTGGTAGTCGTCGGTGAACTGCGACGCGTCGAAGTCGGCCGCGAGCGAGTCGACCAGCTGCGAGGCCATGTCGCGCTCCTTCGCGCTGATCCGCGGCACGGTCTCCAGCACGTCGAAGTCGGCGGTGCGCACCTCGTCGTCCCACAGCATCGTCTGCAGCAGCAGCGTCTTGTCGCGCACGCGCAGCACCGCCAGACGCGACTTCTGTCGCAGCGCGAACCTCACCACCGCGCTGCGGTCGGTGTCCTCGAGGGCTCTGCGCAGCAGCGTGTAGGGCTTGATCGCGGTCTTGTCGGGCTCCAGGAAGTACGCCTTGTCGAGCCGGATCGGATCGATCTGCTGGGCCGGCACGAACTCCAGCACCTCGATCTCCTTGGCCGACTCCGCCGGCAGCGACGCGAGGTCGTCGGCGGTCAGCACCACCGTGTTCTCGCCGTCGTCGTACGCCTTCGCGATGTCCTCGTAGGCGACGACCTCGCCGCAGACCTCGCACCGGCGCTGGTAGCGGATGCGTCCGCCGTCCTCCGCGTGCACCTGGTGCAGCGAGACGTCGTGGCTCTCGGTGGCGCTGTAGACGCGCACCGGCACGTTGACCAGGCCGAAGCTGATCGACCCCTTCCAGAGCGAACGCATGGGATCAGTGTTCCGCACTGGAAGGTCGGCGGCCACTCCGTGACGCACGACGGGCCGGGACCCGAAGGTCCCGGCCCGTGCGTGGGGTGATGCGGTCGACTAGTTCGTGCCCGGCGCGTCGACGGAGTCGAGCGAGTCGGCCGGGGCGGCCGGCTTCGGCGGGGCGGGCGGGGGCGTCGCCGGCTGGTACGGCGGCGGGGGCGGCGTCTGCTTGCCCTTCAGCGTCGCGAAGGCGGCAGCGCCCGCGCCGAGGATCAGGCCGATCCCCACGATGCGGCGCAGACGACGCTTCTTCTTCGGCTTCACCTCGTCGGGGAGACGGTCGGCGACGCCCTTGGGGAGGCGGTCGTAGGTCTTCTCGCTCAGCTCCGGCGCGCGGTCGAGCAGGTCGTGCCCGATCTCGGGGAGACGCTCGCGCAGGTCGGCGACACCGGACTGCGCCTTGGCGACGACGGTGTCGCGCACCTCGGGCGCACGGTCGGCGAGCTGCTGGCGGACGCTGTCGGCCTGGGCGACGAGGTCGTCGAGGCGGCCCTCGAGGCGCTCCTGGACCTTGTCCCGGACGGTCTTGTTCTTCCTCAGCGACATGCTGGCACGGCTCCTCGGTCGGCGTGGATGCTTCTGCTCACGACACTATCGCCGGGGCCTGGGCGACGCACCCTGGCCGTCGACGCGACCGGACATTCACCCAGTTTTCGACGTTCGGCGGCGCGAGAGACCCCCTTCTTGCGATCATGGCGGGCGTCGTCGGAGTGCCGTCCAGGGGAGGTCCAGGTGCTGCGCAAGGTCTCCGGGCTGCAGAGGGCCGTGGGATGGCCGGCCATGACCTCGGCGACGGTGCTGCTCAGCCTGACCGCCCTGTGCATGCTCGCGCTCACCCTCGCCACCTGGCAGCCGGACAACAACCCGCGATGGGTGCTCTACCTCCTCGTGGTCGTGGCGCTCGGCGGACTCGGCTGGACGGTCAGGCGCGGTCCGCTGCTCGAGCCGCGCGAGGTCGCGGTGATGGTGTCGCTCTGCTTCGTGGCGCTCGCCGTGCTGACCTGGGGCACCGAGCGCCAGATCGCCGTCCTCGCCAACGGCACGAGCACGCCGACCCTGGCCGTCTTCGCCGTGTGGTTCCTTCCGCTCGCGCTGGCACGCGTGGTGTCGTACGTCGGCACCGCACTGTGGGTGCTGGCCGTCGCCTCGCAGCACGACCCGCAGATGCTCGGTCCGACGGTCGCCGTCGTCGTGCAGGTGCTGGTGGGGACCGAGGTCCTGGGTCGGCTGCGGCTCCGGCTCGACCGGCTCGCCCGCACCGACCAGCTCACCGGCGCGCTCAACCGGTGGGGCGTGCAGGCCGTGGTCGACGCGCAGCTGGTCCGCCGCCGTCGGCTGGGGACGCCGCTGACCGTCCTCGCCCTCGACGTCGACGACCTGCGCGCCGTCAACACGCTCGGTGGTCACGCGGCGGGCGACCGGCTGCTGACGTCGGTCGTCGATCACCTGCGGGCGGGGCTGCGCGAGGGTGACGTGCTGGGCCGCCTCGGCGGCGACGAGTTCCTCGTCGTCATGCCCGGAGCCGACCACGGCGTCGCGGAGGTCGTCGCGCGGCGGCTGCAGGTGGGTGCCCCGGCGTCGTGGTCGTGCGGGGTGGCGCAGGCGCGCGCCGACGACGACGTCGCGTCGCTGCTCGCGCGGGCCGACGACCGGATGTACGCGCAGAAGCAGGGACGTCGCCCGGAGCCGGGTCAGACCTGACTGACGCCGGGGGCAGGGTCGGGGTCGTCGGCGACCGACGTGAGCAGCCCGCGGCGCTCCGCCGAGGTCTCGAACCAGATCGTGAAGAATGGCGGGATGGAGGCCGCGAGCGCCAGGGCGAGGGTCTTGAGGTTCCAGCGGAACGTCGACCACGCCACGACCGCGAGCGAGCAGTAGGCGAGGAACAGGACGCCGTGGATCGGGCCCACGATCGGCACACCGCCCTCCAGGCCGGTGTGCGGGTCGTCCTGCACGACCCACTTGAAGAACATCGCGACGAGCAGTGCGCCCCACGACAACGCCTCGGCGAAGGCGAAGATGCGGAACCAGCGCCGCACCGACCGGGCCCGGTCGTGAGGCTGGGGGACGGTCTCGGAGGCCGCAGGATCGGTCACGACCCACAGCGTAGTGGCGTCACACAAAGGAAACAGCCTCGTGGTGAGATGGGGACATGGCCTTCCTGCTGCGCGTCGAGCTGCCCGACGTCCCGGGTTCGCTCGGTGCGCTGGCCACGGCGCTCGGTGGTGCGGGTGCCGACATCGAGGCGATCGAGATCGTGGAGCACCGCGCGGACGGCAAGGCGGTCGACGACGTGCTCCTCGAGCTGCCGCCGAGCGTGATGGCCGACGCCCTCGTGACGGCGTGCCACGAGCTCGACGGCGTGCGGGTGCACTGGATCTCGCGGTACAACGCCGGCGCCAACCTGAGCATGGACCTCGAGGCCGTCGAGCAGTTCACGTCCGAGCCGGAGCACGCCCTGGAGCGCCTCGTCGAGGTCGTGCCGGCCACCTTCCGCACCGACTGGGCCATGGCGCTGCGTCGCGTCGACGGCGAGGCGTCGGTGCTGTTCGCGTCGCCGTCGGCGCCCAAGCTCGTGCCCGAGGCCGCGGAGTGGTTGTCGATCCGCTCGTCGTCGCGCCTGGAGGGTGTCGAGGCGTGGTCGTCGACGCTGCTCGCCGGCACGCACGCGAAGGACCGCCAGGGTCGCGGGTTCGTCGTCGTCGTCGGACGGCACGGGGGCCCGGAGTTCCTCGCCTCCGAGCTCGCCCGCCTGGGCCACATGACCTCGCTCGCGGGGTCCGTCCAGGCCTGACCGCCGCTGCGCGTTTGCGTGGGGCCCCAGGCAAACGCGCACTTTCGGCCGTCGTTTGCGTGGGGAAGTGCACCTTTGCGTGGGGCCCCACCCCAACGTGCGCCGGCGGCCGTCGCTTGCGTGGGGAAGTGCGCCTTTGCGTGGGGCCCCACCCAAACGGTGCCTCCCACCCCAGCGCTGGGTGGGGGAGTCACACCTGGGGTGGGGCCCCACCCCAAGGGCGGCCGGGGTGGGTCAGGGGGCGGAGGGGGTCTCCTCGAGCGGCTTCTTGGGGTCGGTGAGGGGGACGTGCGCGTGCTGGAAGCGGCCCAGGGCGGCGACCTCGCGCTCGAGGTCGGGCACGTGGCGCTTGAGCTGCGGACGCATGAAGAGCCACGCAACCGGGGAGTTGAGCAGCGGCTTCGTCCAGTTGGCGAGCAGCACGCCCCGCGGCACGTACACGCGGGTCTTGCGTCGGCGCAGGCCCGCGACGATCGCGTCGACGCAGTCGGCCAGGGTGGTGGTGCTGTTGGCGGGGTAGGGGAGCTTGCCGCGGATCAGCTTGAACGTCGGCAGGTCGGCCTCGGCGCCGCGCACGATGTCGGTGTCGATCCACGACGGGTGCGCCACCCCGACCTTGATCCCGAGGTGGGCGACCTCCTGGCGGGTCGCGAGGGCGAGCGACTCGGCGCCGGCCTTGCTGGCGTTGTACGACGCGAGCCCCGCGAGGTTGGTGAAGGCGGCCAGCGACGCGACGACGAGGGCGTACCCGCGGGTGCGCTCCAGGTGCGGGATCGACGCGTGCAGCGTGCGGTAGACGCCGTTGACGTTGATGTCGACGACCCGCTCGAACGACGCCTCGTCGATCTGGCGGACGGTGCCGTACGACGCGATGCCGGCGTTCGCGAGGACGTGGTCGATGCGGCCGAAGTGCGCGGCGGCAGCGTCGATCGCCTCGGTCATCGCGCGACCGTCGCGCGCGTCGGCCTCCCACCACGCCGCGGCGGGGCCGAGCTCGGCGGCGAGCGCCTCGAGCAGCTCGGGCTCCAGGCCCAGCAGTGCGACCTTGCCGCCCTGTGCCACGTACGCCCGTGCCACGCCCGCGCCGATGCCGCGTGCGGCGCCGGTGACGAGCAGGACCTTGCCGGTGAAGCCCTTGCGGGCGAACAGTGCCATGGCGTCAAGATACCGACGGTATCTGAGCGCGTCACGCGGGTGTGACCGATTCCCGACGCGCGCCCTGCAGCCGCCCACCAGTAGCCTCGCGGCCATGAGTGCGCTCCCCGGTGTGTCCGAGACCTTCGACCCGTCCGGCTGGGACGAGGTGCCCGGCTTCGAGCACCTCACCGACGTCACCTACCACCGCGCCCGCACGCACGGCACCGTGCGGGTCGCGTTCGACCGGCCCGACGTGCTCAACGCGTTCCGCCCGCACACGGTCGACGAGCTGCTGCAGGTGCTCGACCACGCGCGCACGTCGGCCGACGTCGGCTGCGTGCTGCTCACCGGCAACGGCCCGAGCGAGAAGAACGGCAAGCGCTCGTTCTGCACGGGCGGCGACCAGCGCATCCGCGGCCGGTTCGGCTACCAGTACGAGGACGGCGAGGCGTCCGGCTCCGACACCGGCGCGGAGGAGCCGTCGCCCATCGACAAGGCCCGCCTCGCGCGGCTGCACATCCTCGAGGTCCAGCGCCTCATCCGCTTCATGCCGAAGATCGTCATCTGCGTCGTCCCGGGCTGGGCGGCGGGCGGCGGGCACAGCCTGCACGTCGTCGCCGACCTGACCCTCGCGTCGGCCGAGCACGCCCGCTTCAAGCAGACCGATGCCGACGTCGGGAGCTTCGACGGCGGCTTCGGATCGGCGTACCTGGCCCGCCAGGTCGGGCAGAAGTTCGCCCGCGAGATCTTCTTCCTCGCTGACGAGTACTCCGCCGAGGACGGCGTCCGCATGGGCACGGTCAACCGGGCCGTCCCTCACGACGAGCTCGAGGCGACCGCCCTGGAGTGGGGGCGCAAGATCAATGCGAAGAGCCCCACCGCGCAGCGCATGCTCAAGTACTCCTTCAACCTCATCGACGACGGGCTCGTCGGCCAGCAGGTGCTGATGGGCGAGACCACCCGCCTGGCCTACATGACCGACGAGGCGCAGGAGGGTCGCGACCAGTTCCTGGAGAAGCGCGACCCCGACTGGTCGCCGTTCCCCTGGTACTACTGAGCGGGCCGGACGTCGCTGGGTCCGCCACCGTGTCCTGCGGCAGGATGGCGCGGTGGACACGACGACGCTCTGGAGGCCGACCGGGCCGCAGGAGCTCGCCCTGGTCGAGGCCTCGGGGTGGCGCGCGTGGCCGCCACGGCTGCCCGACCAGCCGATCTTCTACCCCGTCCTGAACGAGGACTACGCCGTGCGGATCGCGCGCGACTGGAACGTGCCGGCGAGTGGCGTGGGCTACGTGACGCGCTTCGAGGTCGAGACGTCGTTCCTCGACGCGTACGACGTCCAGCAGGCGGGTGGCGACACCATCCTGGAGTACTGGATACCTGCCGAGGACCTCGCCGACCTCAACGAGCACATCGTCGGCACGATCGACGTCGTGCAGGTGTTCCGCTGACCCTGGATCCGGCACCGCGGCGACGCTAGGGTCGTGCCCACCGGGAGAACCGAGGGACGGAGGGCTCGTGCTCGGACGCAGGCGCGCGCGGCGTCGGGAGCACCCGACGACCATCCGCCACCAGGAGCGGGAGCGACCGTTCGAGCCGGCAGGCCTCGGGTGCTCGGAGACGGTGGACGCCGTCGACCGTCACCTGGAGCAGTGGGTCGGGCCCGTGGAGACGGTCTTCCACGAGATCGTGTCGGACCTCGTGCACGTCGACGTGCACCTCGTGCCGGCCGGCGAGGGTCGGCCGTTCCACACGTTGGCGACGTCGGGCATGTCCGACCGCAGGATGACCGTGCCGGAGAACCTGCGCGGGCAGGTGCCGGACCGGCTCGAGGTCATGGTCATGCTCCCGCCGGACTGGCCGGTCGACGAGGCGTCCTGGGTCGACGAGCGCTCCTACTGGCCCGTGCGCGCGCTGAAGGTGCTCGCCCGCTTCCCCCACGAGTACGGGACCTGGCTGGGTGCGTGGCACTCGCTGCCGAACGGCGACCCGGCCGAGCCGTACGCCGACGACACCCGCTTCTGCGGCCTCTTGCTCGCCCCGCCGATCCGGCTGCCACAGGAGGCGCGGACCTTCCGCACCGACGACGGTCGAGACGTCGCCATCCTGGCGATGCTGCCGCTGCTGCCCGACGAGCTCGAGGTGAAGCTGACGGAGGGCGTCGACGGCCTCCTCGACGGCCTCGACGCGCACGGCGTGACGGAGCTGCTGGACCCGCACCGGCCGAGCGTCCTCGGCCCTCCACGGTGAGGTGGTCTCGGGGTCGGGACGCCCGGCGTGAGCGCGACGACGCGGCCACCGAGGCTCGTCGCCGTACGCTCGCGGCGCTGTCCGGTCTCGGTTTCCCGCAGCCCCCGTCGCACCTGCCTCTGGTGGCCGACGCTGCCGATCCCCTCGTGCTCGTGGACGAGGAGCACGTGGTGCAGCGTGCGCTGGTGCTGACGGTGCGCGTCAACCTGGCGCTCGGCATGCCACCGGAGCTCGCGCGGACCTGGTTGGCGGAGCAGGGACTGCTCGCGTCCCTCAGCCCGCGCGAGCGCGCTCTCGTGTCAGGCGCGGTCGAGCCGGACTCCTCGGACGAGGCGCAGGTCGAGGCCCTGTGGGCGCTGGCCTGGGTCCTCGGCCTCGTGCCCGACCTCGACGCGGGCACACCGTGCGGCGACCAGCTCGCGTCGCTGATGCCCGACCTGCGGACCGGTGAGCCGGTGACGGCGTGGCGCTCCCGCACGGGCCCTCGGCGCAGGGACGTCGAGGACGTGCTCCCCGTGCTCGACCTGCACCTCGCCCTGACGTGGGGGATCACCGACGCACGGCTCGCGGGCCGACCGCACCCCGGACACGTCGATCCGTCCGTCCTCTGGGAGCGACGTCGCGCCCTGGAGTGGACCGTCGGCAGCGGCGGCCACGACGCGTGGGACGTCGTGGACCTGTCCACCTGAGCGGGACGTCGAGCCTCGATCCCTACCCGCGTGGCCTCACCGAGGTCTACGCTTCTCCGCAGGTGGAACGTCGGGAGGGGACTGCCTGAGATGGAGCGGCTGCTCGGCCTCGAGAGCAGCGCCCCGCGCACGCGGACGCGAGCCGCGGCGCTGGCGCTGGGCTTCGCCGTGCTCTTCGCGCTCGCGTTCCTCGCCGGTCGTGCGACCCGTGTGCCCCCGGCGCAGCTGGCGCTCGCCTGGCCCGCTGCCGGCGTGGTCATCCTCTGGCTGCTGGTGGCCCGCAGTGCGCTCGAGCGGCTGGTCGCGTGCGTCGTCGTCATCGTGGTGAGCGGTGTCCTCAACCAGGTCACCGGCACCGAGCCCCTCGGCGCCTGGCTCTTCGGCCTGGTCAACCTGTCGCACGGCGCCGTGGGTGCGGCCCTGCTGCACCGCTGGCGTCCGGCGTGGCTGCGCTCGACGTGGACGACGCTCGGCGACGTCGGCGTGCTGCTCGCCGTGGCAGCCGCGGCTGCCGCCACCAGCGGCCTGCTGGGGTCGCTGGTCGCGTGGTGGCGCTTCGACGAGCCGTTCCTCGAGGGCCTGCTGATCATCGGCTTCCGCAACGTGGTCAGCTCCTTCGTCGTGCTGAACGCGCTGCTGGCGCTGCCCAAGCTCTGGCGCACCCGCCGCGAGCGCGGCGCGGAGTGCCCGCTGACGATGGCTGCGGCGCTCGCCGTCACGGGCGTGCTGCTCTGGCTGCCGTGGCCGGTCGACTTCGCCATCGTGCCGATCGTCGTCGTCGTGGCGCTGCGCTGCGGCGCGCAGGCGACGTCGGTGCTGGTGGCGCTGCAGGGCGTGCTCGTCGTCGCCGCGACGGTCGCCGGCAACGGACAGTTCGCGTCGCTCGACGACCCCCAGGCGAGGGTCGTCGCGGCGCAGGCCTTCGTCCTCGTGCTGGCCGTCGTGGGCGTGGTGCTCGCGACGCTCGAGGACGCCCGCGACGCCGCGCTCGTGCAGAGCCGGCGCGACCGCGACCAGCTGCAGGACCACATGGAGGCGGCGCTGCTGGCATCGGCGCACGTGGTGGTCGACCCCGACGGGTTCGTGCACGTCGACGCCGTGAACGCGGCGCTCGTGACGCTCACCGGTCGACCCCGCCACGCGCTCCTCGGGGTCGACCCGCGCGACTGGTTCGTCGACGACGACGTCGAGGCGTTCCGCCAGGGCATCTGCGAGCTGACGCTGGGCCGCGCGCTCGGCTGGCGCACCCAGCTGCGGCTCGACGACGCGTGGGGCGGCGGATGGGTCGACGTGGCGCTGGCGCTCGTCGACCCCGACCTCGACCCGAGCCTCTCGCTCGGGGGGTCGGGCGCGTCGTCGGCGGCCATCACGCTGCAGATGATCGACGTGACGGCGCAGAAGGAGGCCGAGCAGGCACTCGCCCACGCTGCCCTCCACGACGACCTCACGGGTCTGGCCAACCGAGCCCTCTGGGCGGACTCGCTGGAGCGCGCCGCGCAGGGCGTCGGGTCCGAGCGGTCCGCGCTGGCGGTCATGTTCATCGACGTCGACCGCTTCAAGCAGGTCAACGACGGCCGCGGCCACGCGGTCGGCGACGCGGTGCTCGTCGAGCTCGCCGAGCGACTCTCGGCCCTCGTCGGCGACGGGGCGACCGTCGCCCGGCTCGGCGGTGACGAGTTCGTCGTCCTGTGCACGTCGGCGGGGACGCGCGAGGAGCTCGCCGCCGAGGCGCAGCGGATCATGGACCGGCTGTCCGAGCCCGTCGCGCTCCAGGACGGCGCCGCGGTCTCCGTGACCGTCAGCATCGGCATCGCCGCCGCCGACGAGCAGGCCGAGGCGCCCCTGCTCCTGCGTCACGCCGACCAGGCGCTCTACGCCGCGAAGGACCGCGGTCGCGGGCGGGCGGAGTTCTACGACCCGACCGTGCACGCCGGCATCGAGTCGTCGGCGCGGTTGCTCCTCGACCTCGAGCGGGCGCAGGCGTCGGGCGAGTTCTCGCTGGTCTTCCAGCCGATCGTCGACGTCGCCACCGGCTACCTCCACGCGGTCGAGGCCCTGCTGCGCTGGGACCACCCGATCCGGGGCCAGCTGCGCCCGGGCGACTTCATGCCCGTGCTCGAGGTCAGCGACCTGATGCACCAGGTGGGCGACGGGGTGCTCCGCGCGGCGTGCGCGCACGCGGCCTCACTGGCCGCGCAGGGCACGCCGGTGCCGGTGCACGTGAACGTCTCGGCCGTCGAGCTGGGGCGCGCGGGCCTCGTGACGCGGGTCCTGTCGGTGCTCGACGAGGTCGGGCTCCCGCCGTCGATGCTCGTCCTCGAGATCACCGAGACGCAGCTGCTCGACGTGACGGGCGGTCTGGTCGTCGACCTCTTCGCCCTGCGCGACCACGGGGTGCGGATCGCGGTGGACGACTTCGGGACGGGCTACAGCACCCTGGCGCACCTCGTCGACCTGCCCGTCGACGTCGTCAAGCTCGACGGCTCGTTCGTCGCCCGCATGACGCACTCGCGTCGGGCGCGCTCGGTCTGTGCCGGCGTGGTCGCGATGGCCCAGGGCATCGGCATCGACGTCGTGGCCGAAGGGGTGGAGACGGCGGAGCAGCAGACGGCGCTCGAGTCCCTCGGCTACCGGCTGCTCCAGGGATACCACCTGGGTCGGCCGGCTCCCGCCACGCCGCCGACGGCCGGCGTGGGCGCGCAGGGACGCGGTTGATGACGTTCGGGTGAACGTCTGGTTCCGAGGCTTCCGTGCGGACGACGGCGCGGCCTAGGGTCCTCTCGACCTGACCAGTGACTTCGGGGGGAGTCCCACCATGCCGCTTCGTGCTGCCACGTCCACCGTCCACGTCCGTCCCGCCGTCGTGCGGCGACGACACCGCCTCGCCCACGTCGTCGGCGTGCTGGTCGCGACGCTCGTCGCGACCGTCCTCGTCGCGCCGGCCGCGTCGGCGTCGCCGGAGTCGCAGCTCGCCGAGCTCACGGTCCGGGCGGAGTCGGACGGCTCCACCTACGACCGCGACGCGTTCCGGCACTGGATCGACGCGGACGGCGACGGCTGCAACACCCGCGCCGAGGTGCTGATGGACGAGTCGTCGTCGGCGACGGGGCGCACCGGCACCTGCACGATCACGTCGGGCTCCTGGCTGTCGCGCTACGACAACGTGCGCTTCACCGACGCGGGAAGCCTCGACATCGACCACATGGTGCCGTTGAAGGAGGCCTGGATCTCCGGTGCGTCCGGCTGGACGGCGAGCCGGCGCGAGTCGTTCGCCAACGACCTGGGCGACGCCCGCAGCCTGATCGCCGTGTCGGCGTCGACGAACCGGTCGAAGAGCGACCAGGACCCGGACTCCTGGCTGCCGCCCGCCACCGGCTACCGCTGCACGTACGTGTCGGACTGGATCGCCGTGAAGTACCGGTGGGGCCTCAGCGTCGACTCCGCCGAGAAGTCGGCCCTGCAGGACGTCCTGGCCGGGTGCTGACGCCCGGCTCGACCCGTCGCCGTCGCCGTCGATGCTGATTCCCATCAAGGAATGGGAATCCCTCGCTCACCTGCGGTTGCATCCGCAGGTGAGCGAGGGAAACCATGGTGGGCTGCTGGTTCCCGTGAACTGATGGGAATCAGGCGGCGGTGCGGGCGCGTCGGTGGGCAAGGACGTCTTTGGCGACCAAGGTCCAGAGCAGGAGCCCCAGGGCGAGCGTGACCGCGCCGCGCAGGTTCTGGTCCGGGTTCGTGGACCAGAACAGCGGCCCGGAGGAGAGGAACACCAGCAGGCTGCCCATCACGACGTACCCGCCGCGTGCCACCGGACACGGAAGGCGCGCGATGCGCCACGTCGTCCGGGCAAGGATGAACGAGAGGAGCCCGACGACGGGGAGCATCACCGCGGCGTCGCGCCACGCGAGATGCGGCACGTCTCGCCAGAAGGTGGGGTCGACCACGGCCGGCACGAGGAGGATCGACTGCAGGCAGAACCACAGGAACACCCGGCTCTGCTCGGGCGTGAGCTCGGGGTGCGGCGTCCGGCTGGCCCGGTCCTGCAGGTCGGTCATGGTCTCCCTCGTGTCGGGCTCAGCCTCCCACGCCGCCGCCCAACTGGCCGCAAGTTTCAGATACCGCCAGTACCTGAGACACGGGTCTCATCCAGTGGTCGGTTCCCGAGGCCTCCGCTAGTGTCCGCGGAATGAGGATCGGAGTGGTCGCCGAGTCGCGTGCCGGGGAGACCCGGGTCGCCGCGACTCCCGCGACGGTCGCACGTCTGCTGAAGCTCGGGTACGACGTGAGCGTCGAGTCCGGGGCCGGGGCGAAGGCCGCGTTCGCCGACGAGGCGTTCGCGGAGGCCGGTGCCTCCGTCGTCACGGGGGAGGAGGCCTGGACGGCTGACGTCGTCCTCAAGGTCAACCCGCCGACGACGGCCGAGATCGACCGGCTCAACGACCACGCGACGCTGGTCAGCCTGATCGCGCCGGCCACCAGCCCCGAGCTGCTCGAGGCGCTGTCGGCCCGCCCGCTGACCGTCCTCGCGATGGACGCCGTGCCGCGCATCTCGCGGGCGCAGTCGATGGACGTCCTGTCGTCGATGGCCAACATCGCGGGCTACCGCGCGGTCGTCGAGGCGGCCCACGAGTTCGGCCGGTTCTTCACCGGGCAGGTCACGGCCGCCGGCAAGGTGCCGCCGGCCAAGGTGCTCGTCGCCGGTGCCGGCGTCGCCGGGCTCGCGGCGATCGGCGCCGCGTCCAGCCTCGGCGCCATCGTGCGCGCCACCGACCCGCGTCCCGAGGTCGCCGACCAGGTGAAGTCGATCGGCGGCGAGTACCTCGCGGTCGACGTCGAGGTCGAGAAGTCCACCGACGGGTACGCGAAGGCCACCAGCGAGGAGTACGACCGCCGTGCCGCGGAGATCTACTCCGAGCAGGCCGCCGACGTCGACATCGTGGTCACCACCGCACTCATCCCGGGACGTCAGGCCCCGCGCCTGCTCACCGAGGCCGACGTCGCCTCGATGAAGCCCGGCAGCGTCATCGTCGACATGGCGGCGGCGCAGGGCGGCAACGTCGCGGGCTCGGTGGCGGGCGAGAAGGTCGTCACCGCGAACGGCGTGACGATCCTCGGCTACACCGACCTCGCCGGTCGCCTGCCCACCCAGGCCTCGCAGCTGTACGGGCAGAACCTCGTCAACCTGCTGACGCTGCTCACGCCGGCCAAGGACGGCCAGCTCGTCCTCGACCACTCCGACGTGGTGCAGCGCGGCGTGACCGTGGTGCACGACGGTGACGTCCTCTGGCCGCCGCCGCCCGTGCAGGTCTCGGCGACACCCGCCCCGACGGCCGAGATGCCCGCCGTCCAGGAGAAGCCGGAGCCGCGTCCCGGCCTCACCCAGCGCGGCAAGTACCTCCTCATCGCCGCGGGCATCGCCGCGCTGTTCCTCGTCAACGCGTACGCGCCGCCGCCGCTGCCCGAGCACTTCTTCGTGCTCACGCTGTCGGTCGTCATCGGCTACTACGTGATCGGCAAGGTCCACCACGCCCTGCACACGCCGCTCATGAGCGTCACCAACGCCATCAGCGGCATCATCGTGGTCGGTGCGCTGCTGCAGATCGGCGTCGGCGACGGGGCCGACAACGCGTGGGCGATCCGCCTGCTCGCGTTCGTCGCGGTGCTCCTGGCCTCCATCAACATCTTCGGCGGCTTCGCCGTGACCCGCCGCATGCTCGGCATGTTCTCCAAAGACACCGTGGCGAAGGGCTGATCGCAGTGACCGCACAGAGCATCGCGACCGCGGCGTACATCGTCGCCGCCCTGCTGTTCATCCTCAGCCTCGCCGGGCTGAGCAAGCACGAGACGGCACGCTCCGGCGTCGCCTACGGCATCGCCGGCATGACCATCGCCCTGGTCGCGACGATCGTGCTGGCCGTCGAGGACGCCGAGACGGTCGGCGTCGTCCTGCTGGTCGGCGCGATCGCGATCGGCGCGGGCATCGGCATCTGGCGGGCCCGCGAGGTCGAGATGACCGGCATGCCGGAGCTGATCGCGCTCCTGCACTCCTTCGTCGGCTTGGCGGCCGTGCTCGTCGGCTGGAACGGCTACCTCGAGCACCCGGTGTACCCGTTGGAGTCGCTCGAGCGGATCCACTCGGCCGAGGTCTTCGTGGGCGTCTTCATCGGCGCGGTGACGTTCACCGGGTCGATCGTCGCGTACCTGAAGCTGAGCGCACGGATCAAGTCGTCCCCGCTCGTGCTGCCGGGCAAGAACTACCTCAACATCGGCGCGCTCGTGCTGTTCTTCGTGCTGACCGTCGTGTTCGTGGCGAGCCCGAACATCTGGCTGCTGATCCTCGTGACGGCGCTCGCCCTCGCCCTGGGCTGGCACCTCGTCGCCTCCATCGGCGGCGGCGACATGCCGGTCGTCGTGTCGATGCTCAACAGCTACTCGGGCTGGGCTGCGGCCGCGGCCGGCTTCCTGCTGAGCAACAACCTGCTGATCGTCACCGGAGCGCTCGTGGGCTCCTCGGGTGCGTACCTGAGCTACATCATGTGCCAGGCGATGAACCGCTCGTTCATCTCGGTGATCGCGGGCGGCTTCGGCATCGAGGCCCCGGCCGGCGAGGCGACGGACTACGGCGAGCACCGCGAGGTCGACGCCGAGGGTGTGGCCGAGCTGCTGAAGGACGCGTCGAGCGTCGTCATCACCCCGGGCTACGGGATGGCCGTGGCGCAGGCGCAGTACCCCGTGGCCGACCTGACCCGCAAGCTGCGCGAGCGCGGCGTCGACGTGCGGTTCGGCATCCACCCGGTCGCCGGCCGCCTGCCCGGGCACATGAACGTGCTCCTCGCCGAGGCGAAGGTCCCGTACGACATCGTCCTGGAGATGGACGAGGTCAACGACGACCTCGCGGACACCGACGTGGTGCTGGTCATCGGCGCCAACGACACCGTGAACCCGGCCGCCGCGGAGGACCCGACCAGCCCGATCGCCGGCATGCCGGTGCTGCGGGTGTGGGAGGCGTCGAACGTCGTGGTGTTCAAGCGCTCGATGGCCGCCGGGTACGCGGGGGTGCAGAACCCGCTGTTCTTCCGGGAGAACAGCCAGATGCTGTTCGGCGACGCGAAGGACCGCGTGGAGGACATCCTGCGCGCGCTGTGAGTCGGAGGTGCACGACGGCCGGTCGCCCCAAGGGGCGGCCGGCCGTCGTGCTCCGGGGGAGAAGGGACGACGGATGAGGTTGACATGCATGAATTGCTATATAAGGATGTGTGCATGAGTGAGCGGGGTGACGTCGGCCGGGGGGACATCGACGCCTACGCCGCCGTCGCTGCACTCTTCGACGCGATGTCGACGCCGCTGCGCGCCGCTCTCGTGCACCGCCTGTGCGCGGGGGAGCAGACCGTCGGCGACCTCGTCGAGTGGACCGGGCGGTCGCAGCCGCTCGTGTCGCAGCACCTGAGGATCCTGCGCACCGCACGTCTCGTCTCGGGCGAGCGCCGCGGACGCGAGGTCGTCTACTCCCTCACCGACGAGCACGTGGCCCACGTGCTCCTCGACGCCTTCCAGCACACCCAGGAGAACCACCCATGACCGTCATCGACCACCGCGAGGCCGAGAAGCACGACCACACGCACGGCCCGGGCTGCGGCCACGACGCCGTCGTCCACGAGGACCACGTCGACTACCTCCACGACGGCCACGTGCACCGCGAGCACGACGGCCACTACGACGAGTGCGCCACCTGTTCCTGTGCGCACTGCAGCGACAGCTGTGCGACCTGCACCTGCACCGACTGCACGTGCGCGACCTGCAACCACAACACGTGCTCCTGCGCCCACTGCTCGGACAGCTGCGCCAACTGCGTGTGCAGCGACTGCACCTGCAGCACCTGCAAGCACGCCGCCTGAGCCGGGCTCAGCCCTCGACTCGCGCCCACTCCGGGCGCAGGTCGTCGGGCACCCAGCGCATGAGCGCCGCGTGGTCGTCGGGCGCGACCTCCTCCTGGAGGTCGCGCCCGACGTGCGTCAGGGCGACCTCCGCCGCGCGCTCGTCGAGCGTCGGGCCGAGGGCCACGAGGCGGCTCGTCGGCGCGGGCCTCGGTGCCGGGGTCACGCGCGGCAGCCCGCCGACCCGGTGCACCGTCCACCAGCGTGCACCCCACGGCACGTCGAGCCGGACGACGCCCTTCAGCCGGTAGGCCGACGGCAGCCCGCCGTCGAGCAGCTCGGCGAGACGACGCGGGTGCACGAGCCCGTCGTGCTCCCAGGTGCTCGCGTGGACGTGCTGGTGGCCGCCGGGGAGGGGGAGGGCCTCCGCGAGGGACAGCTGACGGGGGCCGTCGTCCAGCGGCGCCGAGGCGTCGGCGAAGAGGTCGGGGTCGACGGCGCCGTGCGGGGCGTCGACGACGGGCACCCCGGTGCGCAGCATCGGCTCGAGCCGACGTCGCGCCTCGCCGACCGGGACGGAGCCGGGCAGGTCGGTCTTCGTGAGCGCGACGAGGTCGGCGCGGGCCAGCGCGGCGGGGTCGAGCACCGTGTCGTCGTCGGACCACGCGCGCGCGTCGAGCACGTGCAGCAGCCCGCCGACCTGCCCCGGGTGGCGCACCGCGCGGTGGAGGCGAGCGGCGAGCGTCGTCGGGTCGGCCACCCCGCTGGACTCGACCAGCACCAGGTCGAGCCCGGCCCGCGGCGACGTCAGCTGCTCCAGCGTCGAGTCGAGGGTGTCGTCGTCGACCCGGCAGCATACGCACCCGCCCGCCAGCGAGAGGGTGGCCGCCGAGCCGGCGTCGACGAGCAGCGCGTCGACGTCGACGGCGCCGAAGTCGTTTACGAGCACGCCGACCCGACGTCCGCCCCGGTGGGCGAGCAGGTGGTTCAGGATCGTCGTCTTGCCGCTCCCGAGGCTACCGGTGAGGGCGACGACGGGGACGGTGGCGGGCGGGGTCACGGTCGGACGACGGCGTGCGTCAGCAGGTAGTCGAGCTCGAGGTCGACCCGACCGGGTGAACCGTTGACCTCGACGAGATGGTCGGCGACGGCCGACCTCAGCTCCTCGACCCGGTCGCCGACCGCACGCGCGGCAGCCAGGTGACCGGGCGACGCGTCGAACAGGAAGCCGATGGCCGTGTCGACGTCGTCGAACTGCCAGGGCAGTCGGTGCGTCGTGACCTCGACGTCGGTGAACCAGGGGTCGAGCCATGCGCGCTGGACGTCGGCGTCGCCCCAGAGGAACGGCGCCAGGACCGGCGCCCCGGGCGGCAGGAAGGTGCCCATCACCGCGGTCATGTGCGCCAGGTAGCCGTCGTGCGGCCACGTCGTCAGCACGAGAGCGCCGCCGGGGCGGAGCACGCGGCGGCTCTCGGCCAAGGCGGCCGAGGGGTCGGGGGCGAAGATCATGCCGAACGACGACGCGACGAGGTCGAGGGACCCCGGCTCGCCGGGGAGCTCGTCGAGGGGTGCTACGTGCCAGCCGACCTCGAGGCCGGCGGCCGCGCACGTGTGCCGCCCCTCCTCGACCAGACGGGTGGAGATGTCGGCCGCGGCGGTGCGCCAGCCGCGCTCCGCGAGCGCCTGCGCCAGCGACCCGGTGCCCGCGGCGACGTCGAGGGCGTGACGTCCGTGGCCGTCGCCGACCCGGGCGGCGGCGGTGTGCGCCGCCGGTTCGAGCCGTGCGGCGAGGAGGGCGTAGTCGCCGGCGGACCAGAGTGCGTCGACGTGAGAGCGTGCCTCGGCGTCCATGGGTCGACTCTACCTGGGCATGATTCCCATCAGGCGTGTGGTGCGGAGGAGGGACCGCTGCGTCGCGAGGTGCGCCAGGCGAGCAGGGCCGCCGCGAGGGCGAGCGCCAGCACGACGAGCGCGACGAGCAGCGAGACCTGGATGCCGGCGTCGCCGTCGGACCGTCCCGCGACCACCTGGTAGGTCGTGGCCAGCAGGGCCGCGCCGAGCGAGGAGCCGATGCGCTGGCCCGTCTGCAGGGCCCCGCCGGCCGCGCCACCCATCCGCGGCGGCACCTCCTGCAAGGTCAGCGTGATGTTCGGCGACACGACGGCGCCGCCGCCGAGACCGGCCAGCAGCAGGAACGGGGAGAGCGCCCACCAGAGATCCTCGGTGGGGCGCCCGGGTGCCACCAGCGCGGCACCGAGGACGCCGACCATCATGACGCCGAGCGCGATGACGGTCAGTGGTCGACCGACCGTGCTGACCAGGCGTCCGGCGAGCGGGGAGGTGATCGCCGACCCGAGGGCGAACGGCGTGAGCAGCAGACCGGCGTGCAGCGCGCTGACGTCGCGCGCGTCCTGCAGCCACACCGACGCGACCAGGAACACTCCGGTGAAGCCCGTGAAGTAGACGGTGCCGACGAGCAGCCCGTTGCCGTACCCGGGGAGGCGGCGCAGCAGGTCGAGGTCGAGCAGGGGATCGTGCCCGAGCCGCTTCTCGCGGTGCTCCCAGCGCACGAACGCCCACGCGAACACCGGCACGCCGACGAGCAGTGCGAGCGGCCAGCGCGCCCCCGACTCGAGGCTGACGAGCGGGTAGAGCAGGCAGAGCACGGACACCCCAAGAAGCGCCGCGCCGAGGGTGTCGATGCGGCCGGGCGTGCTGTCGTCCTCGCGTCCGGGGACCATGCGGGCGACGGCGATCGCGGCGACCACGCCGATGGGCACGTTGACGAGGAACACCAGCCGCCAGCCGAGGTCCTCGCCGACGAGGCCGATGACGAGGCCGCCGAGGAGCGGCCCGGTGGCCGACGCGAGTGAGACGGTGAGGCCGAAGTAGCCGAACGCGCGGCCCCTTTCGGCGCCGGAGAACAGCTGCTGGATGAGGCCCGAGCTCTGGGGCGTGAGGAGCCCGGCTGACGCGCCCTGGAGCAGCCGCGCGACGACGACCAGCTCGGCGGTGGGAGCGAGCCCGACCGCGGCACTCGACGCGACGAACCCGGCCAGGCCGATCAGCATGAGGCGTCGGCGCCCGTAGGCGTCGCCGAGGCGTCCGCCGGCCACGAGGGTCAGGCCGAACGTGAGCGCGTAGCCGGAGACCACCCACTGCACGGTCGAGGCCGACGTGTCGAGCCCCTCCTGGATCGAGGGGATCGCGACGTTGACGATGGTGACGTCCAGGAGCGACATGAAGCCGACGACGAGGGTGACCGCGAGGATCCGCCAGCGCGCCGGGTTCGGCTCGTCCGAGGTGGTCGGTCGGTCCTCGTGGGTGTCGACCGGGTCCTCGCTCACCTGACCAGCGTGGCCGAGTCCAGGGTCGGCGCAAGCCGAACGGTGCGGCGTGGGATCAGGTCGCGGCACCGGCGTCGCTCACGGCTCGGCGCCGGTGAGGGCCCCGGCCAGGTAGCCGGCGACCAGGCTCGCTGACACGAGCACGACGACACCCACCGCGACCCGGGTCGAGCCCTGCGCGCGGAGCGCGTCGAGGAGGTGCTCGACGGCGGTGAAGCACTCCGGCATGCGCCGGCGTGCCCGCGCTGGGGTGAGTCGAGGTGCCGTCACCTGCGCTGCCAGCACGATCGTCTCGAACCGGGCGATCCACCGTGCGTCGCAGAGCCTGAACCCGGTCGTGCCGTCGGAGACAGCGAGGTGGATCAGCCCCAAGGACCGGCCGAGCGGCCACGGCACGTAGCGCGCGGCACGCAGCGAAGGCCCCCGACGCAGGCTGGCCCGGAGGCGGCGTCCGCGCCACCATTCGACCGACTCCGCCGTGACGACCACGCGTTCCCGGCGCACCAGGACCAGCTCGAGGACGTAGACGACCAGGATGAGCAGCACGCAGGCCAGGACGAGGGCGAGGACCGCCGGATGGTGCTCGCCGAAGAGCCCGGCGAGGAGGGCGAATGGCAGCAGAGGGAGGAACATCACCAGCAGGTCCCGCCACAGTCGCGCCACGCCGTCGGCCTCGCGCCAGCCCAGGGGCCGCAGCACGAGCGCCGTGGCGTCCGCGTCAGGACCCGGCTCGGTCATGGCGCACACCCTGGCACGTCCGCGGTCGTCGCCGCAGCCGATTGGCCGGACGTCCCTGCTGATCAGGCGGTGAGGAGCGCCACGACGACAGGGACGGCCACGATCGCGACCAACAGGCCGAGCACGGTGAGGCCCGCGACGAGGTTGGGGCGGCGCTCCCACAGCGGGAAGGCGTCCGGCACCAGCTGCTGCGCCTGGCGGTGGTCGACGGTGGGTGCCTCGACGCCGAGGGCGGTGAGGAGCTGCTCGTGCCGGACGAGCCACCGGTCGCTCGCCAGCCGCACGTTGTCGCGACCGTCGTGCAGCAGCAGCTTCGCCAGCCCGAACGGGTGGCCCGACGCCGACAGCCGGAACCGCAGGGCCCGGATCGGTGCGGTGCGGTCGAGGCGGTGGAGCAGCCGGTCGCCGCGGTACATCTCGAGCGTGCGCGCCGTGATCACCAGGCGCTCGCGCTGGTAGACGAGTCGCTCGTAGAGCAGGATCGGCGGCACCGTCACGACGACGGTCGGGACCGCGATCAGCAGCACGCCCAGCAGGCCCGTGCCGCGACCCGCCAGCAGCAGCAGTCCGACGGCCACGGCCAGCACCACACCGGACGCCGCGATGCGACGGCGACGCTCGGCCCACCCCCACGGCCCCGGACGGAGCTCCTGCGTGACGGCCACGTCAGTCGGCGACGCCGTACAGCCGGTCGCCGGCGTCGCCGAGACCGGGGACGATGTAGCCGTTCTCGTCGAGGCGCTCGTCGAGACCGGCGACGACGAGGGTGACGGGCACGCCGACCTCCGCCATCTCGCGCTCGATCCGCTCGATGCCCTCCGGGGCGGCGAGCAGGCACACGGCGGTGATGTGGTCGGCCCCGCGCTTCACCAGGAAGTGGATGGCGGCGGCGAGGCTGCCGCCGGTCGCGAGCATCGGGTCGAGCACGTAGCACTGGCGCCCGGACAGGTCGTCAGGCAGCCGCTCGGCGTAGGTGTCGGCCTCGAGCGTCTCCTCGTTGCGCACCATCCCGAGGAAGCCGACCTCGGCCGTCGGCAGCAGTCGCTGCATGCCCTCGAGCATGCCCAGGCCCGCGCGCAGGATCGGCACGACCAGCGGACGCGGGTCGGCGAGCCGGACGCCCTGTGCCTGCGCAACAGGCGTCGTCACCTGCACCGTCTCGACGCGGACGTCGCGCGTGGCCTCGTAGGCCAGCAGCGTCACCAGCTCGTCCGCGAGCCGACGGAACGTGGGGGAGTCGGTGGACGCGTCGCGCAGCACCGTGAGCTTGTGGGAGACGAGCGGGTGGTCGGCGACGTGGACGTGCATGACGCCGAGCCTAGTGCCAGCGCCGCCCGCTCCCCACGATTTGGAACCCCATCGCCCGTTCCGGGCGCGAGAACGGGCCACCACGTTCCGAATCGTGGGGACTTCTGTCGTCGGGCTAGGCCAGGACGCGGTCGTACCAGGGGCCGGCCAGCACGCCGTCGGGGTCGAGGCGTCGGCGCAGCGCCTCGAAGTCGGGCAGGCGCGGGTAGAGGCCGCGCACGTCGAGCGCGAAGTGCTTGCCCCAGTGCGGGCGCGGCGCGAACGGCTCGAGCGCGTGCTCGACCACGAGGGCCGCGGCCGAGGAGAGGGTGAGGTCGGCCGTCCAGGTGAAGTGGAAGGAGCAGGTGTCCTGCCCCGACTGCGGGCTCAGCCACAGCTCGTCCGCCGCGACGGCGCGGATCTCCGACGTCAGCAGGGCGGAGTCGAGCAGGTGCCCGACCTCCTGCAGGGCGCGCACGGCCGCGGGTCCGTGCTCGGCCGCCAGGTGGTACTCCGACTGCACCTCGTCGCCCGCGCTCGGCAGGAACCCGGGCCGGAAGTGCGGCAGCCGCTCCACCCACGGCCCGGGCACGCCCTGCTGGGCCGTGCAGTGCACCGGGTCGAGGCCGGGGATCGGGTGCAGCTCCTCCGTGGCGGGCTTGAGCCCGAGCGCCTCCCACCCCGGGGCGGGGTCGGGGTCACCGTCGCGCCACTTCACCCACACGTGGCTGGGTGCGTCGTCCCAGCGGGTGAAGACGCTGACGCTGCGGCCCAGCCGGTGCAGGTCGGCGAGCCGGTCGGCCAGGCTCGCGACGTCGGCGTCGGGGAGCACCACCTGGCGGTGGTCGACGGCGGGCACGACGTCGAGCTCGAGGGCGGTGACCACGCCGAGCACGCCGAGGTTGACGACGACGCCGGGGAAGTCGGGGTCGCCGCGGCGGACGCCCAGGACGTCGCCGGAGGCGAGCACGAGCTCGACGGCGCGCACCTGCGTGGCGAGGTTGCCGGTGCGCGTGCCCGACCCGTGCGTCGCGGTCGCGACCGCGCCCACGACGTTGAGGTGCGGCAGCGAGGCCAGGTTGGGCAGGGCCAGGCCGTGCGGCGCGAGCTCCTCGGCCAGTCGTGCGTGGGTCAGCCCGGCGCCGACCCGCACGGCGGCGCCGTCGTCGAGGACCTCGACTGTGTCGAAGGCGGTCAGCGCGACCGCCTCGGCGCCGTCGGCGACGTCGTTGAAGGTGTGCCCGGTGCCGACCGGGCGCAGTCGCGGCGTGGTGGTGACCAGGCGGCGCAGTGCGTCGAGGTCGTCGGGGCGGTGCTCGGCGGCGAAGTGGTACGGGACGGTGCCGGACCAGCTGGTGCGGCGCGGGGTGGTGGTCACGACACATCCTCGCACGGAGGTCGGCCATTGTGAGCGCTCACAATTTCTTTCCCGAAGTGCTTGACGCGTCCCGTTGTGAGCGTTAACAATCAGGCATCAGTGATGCAGGTCACGTGCCCGCGTCGCCAGTGTGTCCGGTTGTCCGCCCGCCACACGAGCCCCCCGCAGGTGCCGTCCCGGCGCCGAACCAGATGGAGGAAAGCAGTGTTCAAGAAGGTCATCACGGTCACGGCAGGCCTGGCCCTGCTCGGTGGCATGACGGCGTGCGGCAGCAGCTCGGACGGCGGCAACGGTGGATCCGGTGGCGACGGCCTGACCATGGGCTTCGCCCAGGTCGGTGCCGAGAGCGGCTGGCGCTCCGCCAACACGACGTCGATCCGCGACACGGCGAAGAAGGAGGGCGTCGACCTCAAGTTCTCCGACGCCCAGCAGAAGCAGGAGAACCAGATCAAGGCGATCCGCTCCTACATCCAGCAGAAGGTCGACGTCATCGCCTTCAGCCCGGTCGTCGAGACCGGCTGGGACGCGGTGCTGCAGGAGGCCAAGCGCGCCAAGATCCCGGTCATCCTGACCGACCGCGCCGTCGACTCCGACGACGACTCGCTCTACGTCACGTTCCTCGGCTCCGACTTCGTCGAGGAGGGCGAGAAGGCCGGCCAGTGGCTCGTCGACAACGCCCAGGACGCCGACGTCGACAAGGACGGCGACGTGAACGTCGTCGAGCTGCAGGGCACCACGGGTGCCGCGCCGGCCATCGACCGCAAGAAGGGCTTCGAGGACGTCACCTCCTCCGACGACGCGATCAAGATCATCGCCTCCCAGACGGGCGACTTCACGCGCGACGGCGGCAAGAAGGTCATGGAGGCGTTCCTGCAGTCCCACGACGACATCGACGTGGTCTACGCGCACAACGACGACATGGGTCTCGGTGCGATCGAGGCGATCGAGGCGGCCGGCAAGAAGCCCGGCACGGACATCAAGATCATCACGGTCGACGCCGTGAAGGACGGGATGACCGCGCTGAGCGAGGGCAAGATCAACTTCATCGTCGAGTGCAACCCGCTCCTCGGCCCCCAGCTCATGGAGCTGGCGAAGAAGGTCGTCGCCGGTGAGGACGTGCCGAAGCGGGTCGTCACCGAGGAGACGACCTTCACCCAGGACCAGGCGAAGCAGGTGCTGGCCGACCGCCAGTACTGAGCCTGCCCGTGACGGGGCGGGGTCGCTGCCACGACCTCGCCCCGTCCCACCCCCGACCGTCCGTCCGCTCGACCGTGAGGAGCACGTCATGAGCGCAGGAACCGCCGCCGCGAGGGCCGAGACCCCCGCCGCCCGACCCGCTCCGCCCGCCGACAGCGCGGTGGAGCCCGTGGTCGAGCTGACCGGCATCGAGATCGGCTTCCCCGGCGTCAAGGCGCTCGACGGCGTGAGCCTGCGACTCCTGCCGGGGGAGGTGCACGCGCTCATGGGCGAGAACGGCGCCGGCAAGTCGACGCTGATCAAGGCGCTGACCGGCGTGTACGCCATCGACGCCGGCTCCCTCAAGGTCGACGGTCAGGAGCACCGGTTCTCCGGCCCGGCCGAGAGCCAGGCCGCGGGGATCAGCACGGTCTACCAGGAGGTCAACCTCTGCACGAACCTCACGGTCGCGGAGAACATGCTCCTCGGACGTGAGCCGCGACGGCTCGGCCGCATCCACACCCGGGCCATGAACCGCCGGGCCGCGGAGGTGCTCGCGCGGCTCGGTCTCGACGTCGACCCGACCTCGACCCTCGGCAGCCACCCGATCGCCGTGCAGCAGCTCGTCGCCATCGCGCGGGCGGTCGACGTCGACGCCAAGGTGCTCGTGCTCGACGAGCCGACGTCGAGCCTGGACGCCGACGAGGTCCGCGTGCTCTTCGACGTCGTGCGCTCCCTGCGCGACCAGGGCGTCGCGGTGCTCTTCGTGTCGCACTTCCTCGACCAGGTCTTCGAGCTCTCCGACCGGATGACGGTGCTGCGCAACGGTCGGTTCGTCGCCGAGCACCGGACGGCGGAGATCACGCAGCTCGAGCTCGTGCAGGAGATGATCGGCCGCGAGCTGGAGGTGCTCGAGCGGCTCGACCGCCAGCCCGCCGACCCGGCCGCCCCCGCCGCCGAGCCCGTGCTGAAGGTCGTCGGCCTGGGTCGCTCCGGCGAGCTCGAGGCCACCGACCTCGCCCTGCACGAGGGCGAGGTCGTCGGCGTGGCCGGGCTGCTCGGCTCGGGTCGCACCGAGCTGGCGCGACTGCTGGTGGGCGCCGACG
>NZ_JAMXRU010000199.1 GCF_024124745.1 Aeromicrobium sp. CnD17-E | reverse complement strand
CGCGACCGGCTGGGTCGCCTGGCGCGCCGGGTGCTCGACGCGTTGTCCTTCGAGCAGGCCCGGACAGGTGCCGACGTCGCCGCGTCCGCGCGGGGGAGTCGCGCCGAGGTCGCCGAGCTGCTGACGGCCCTCGAGCGCCAGGGGCTCTGCGTCCACGTCGGCGACCGCTGGCTCGTGCTCCCGCGTGGTGCCTCGACGACCCGGCGCTGAGCCGTCACCCTGGGGGCATGGGTGCAGCCTGGGACGACGCGGTCGAGGCGTTCGCCGAGCACCTGCGCGACGAGCGGAACCTGTCGGAGCACTCGGTCCGCGGCTACCGCACCGATCTCTCCCTGCTCGCCGAGCATGCACAGGCTTTGGGTCTCGACGGGCCCGCCGACCTCACGACCCGCGCGCTGCGCAGCTGGCTCGCCAACCAGCAGACACTGGGCCGCGCCCGGGCGACCATCGCCCGGCGTGCCACGTCGGCGCGCACGTTCACCGCCTGGTGCGTCCGCACCGGACGGGCGCCGTCGGATCCCGGCGCGCTGCTGGCCAGCCCGAAGGCGCGGCGCGAGCTGCCGGCCGTCCTGAGCGAGAACGAGGTGCGGGCCCTGCTCGACACGACGGCCGATGCGGTCGCCGACGACGGACCCGTCGGGCTGCGCGACCTGCTCGTCCTCGAGCTGCTGTACGCCACGGGCGTCCGCGTCGGGGAGCTGTGCGGACTCGACGTGGACGACGTCGACCCCGGGCGACGGCTCGTGCGCGTGCTCGGCAAGGGCCGCAAGGAACGGTCCGTCCCGTACGGCGTCCCGGCGGGGCACGCGCTGGACGCCTGGCTGACCAGCGGCCGCCCGGCGCTGGCGACGTCGGACAGCGGCCCGGCACTGCTGCTCGGGCTCCGTGGGGGACGGCTCGACCCGCGCACGGCCCGCAAGGTGGTGCACGACCGCCTTGCCGCCGTCGACGGGGCGCCCGACCTCGGCCCGCACGGGCTGCGCCACACCGCAGCGACCCACCTGCTGGAGGGTGGCGCGGACCTGCGCAGCGTGCAGGAGGTGCTGGGCCACGCGTCGCTCGGCACCACCCAGATCTACACGCACGTCAGCAACGAACGTCTGCGCGCCGCCTACCGCCTCGCGCACCCCCGGGCCTGACGACGGCGCGGCACGGCGGTCACCAGGGGGTGCTCGGCACGCCCCAGCGGGACGTCGTCGCCACGACGAGACGCGCCAGGGCCTCGCGGTCGCCGAGGTGGTCGGGGTCCACCCCCAGCACCGCGAGCGTCGCGGTGTCGCCGTGACGGGCCCACCAGACCGTGAGCCCACCTCTCGTGCGCCGCAGCATCGAGGGCGTGACCCCCTGCGTCACCGACCGCATCAGCACCGACGTCGCCGGACGGCCCAGCGGTGCGGCGAACGTGCCCGGCAGCCGTCCCAGGTTGGAGCACAGACACAGCGGCGCCGCGACGCCGCGGGCCAGGACCGCGACCGCCGGGTCCGGCAGCAGCTGCGTGAGGGGGCCGAGGGGGTCGCGCCTCCCGGCCGCCAGGGTCGCGTACGCGCCACGGGCCTGTGACCGCACGGCCGCGAGGTCGACGACGCGGCCGACACCGTCCGCGACCTCGGTGTCGACGTCGATCGAGACGCCCGAGGTCGCGTTCGAGCGCAGGTCGTCCGGGCCGCGCAGGCTCACGGGCAACGAGACCCGCACGGGGCGCCCCGCCTCGACCCGCCCCGAGGCCAGCAGCACCTCCACGGCCATGGCCACCAGCAGGCTGTTCGACGTCCCGCCGTGCCGCGCGGCCGCCTCGTCCCAGGCGCGGGCGTCGAGGTCGACGACGACGGTGGCCGGCACGCGCGGCGCGTCGTCGCCCGCCCGGTCGGGGCCGAGGAGCCCGTCGCGCGACGTCTGCACGTCGGTGCGCGCCGGTCGCGACGACGTGAGCGCGTCACGCGCGGCCG
>NZ_JAMXRU010000198.1 GCF_024124745.1 Aeromicrobium sp. CnD17-E | reverse complement strand
CTCGCCGCCGGCCAGGACGTGGGCGGAGGTCGCGCAGGCCGCCACCGCCACGCCCACGAGGACAGGCCGGACGAGCCGCGGGCCCAGCCCGCGTGCCGCCGTCCCGCTGCGCGTCGTCACCCCACGAGGGTAGTCGGGACGGACCACGGACCTGGCGGCGGCCGTTACGGTGGGAGCCATGTCCGACATGCAGCAGACCGCCGGCATCATCGCGCTCGACGAGCAGTGGGGTGCCCACAACTACCACCCGCTCCCCGTGGTGATCTCCGAGGCGGAGGGGGCGTGGGTCACCGACGTCGACGGTCGGCGCTACCTCGACTTCCTCTCCGGGTACTCCGCGCTCAACTTCGGGCACCGCCACCCCGACCTGGTCCGCGCCGCGCACGAGCAGATCGACCGGCTCACCCTGACCTCGCGCGCCTTCCACAACGACCAGTTCGGCGCCTTCTGCGCGGAGCTGGCCGAGCTCACCGGCACCGAGATGGTGCTGACGATGAACACCGGTGCCGAGGCCGTCGAGTCCGCCATCAAGGTCGCCCGCAAGTGGGCCTACGAGGTCAAGGGCGTCGCGTTCGACGCGGCCGAGATCATCGTGGCCACGCACAACTTCCACGGCCGCACGACCACCATCGTCTCCTTCTCCGACGACCCCGTCGCCCACGACAACTACGGGCCCTTCACGCCGGGCTTCGTCACCGTCCCCTACGGCGACGCGCAGGCCGTGCGCGACGCCATCGGCCCGAACACGGCTGCCGTCCTGATGGAGCCCATCCAGGGCGAGGCCGGCGTGGTCGTGCCGCCCGCCGGCTTCTGGGCCGACGTGCGGGACGCCTGCACCGAGAACGACGTGCTGCTGATCGCCGACGAGATCCAGTCCGGCCTCGCCCGCACCGGCCGCCTGTTCGCCCTCGACCACGAGGGCGTGCGCGCCGACCTGTACACCCTCGGCAAGGCGCTCGGCGGCGGCATCATCCCGGTCTCGGCCGTCGTCGGACGGGCCGACGTCCTCGGGGTCCTCCGGCCGGGGTCCCACGGCTCGACGTTCGGCGGGTACCCGGTCGCGTGCGCGGTCGGGCGCGCGGTCGTCGGCCTGCTGGCCACCGGCGAGTTCCAGGAGCGGTCGGCCGACCTGGGCCGGCACCTGCACGACCGGCTCGAGGCTCTCCTCGGGCAGGGCGTCGCCGCGGTGCGCGGACGGGGCCTGTGGGCCGGTGTCGACCTCGACCCGCTGGGTCGCACGGGGCGCGAGGTGTCGATGGCGCTGCGCGACGAGGGTGTGCTGTGCAAGGAGACCCACGAGCGGACGCTGCGCATCGCCCCGCCGCTCGTCATCACGCGGGACGAGATCGACCAGGCGGTCGACGCGCTCGAGCGTGCGCTGAAGGTCTGAGGCGGTGGGCACGCTGCTCGCCGTGCTCGCCCTCGTCGCGGGGCTGGTGCTGCTGCTCGTCGTGGCGGGTCTGGTCCGGCTCGCGCTGGTGCGACGTGCTCATCGACGTCGGGTGGCCGGCTACGCACCCGAGGTGGTCGAGCAGGCCGGGCTCTTCGCGGTCGCCTCAGACCGGCAGACCCAGGTGCGGGGCATCGGCTCGCTGCTCCTGGGCCGCGAGCACCTCGCGTTCGTCCCTCTGGTCGCCGGTCGCGACGTCGAGGTGCCCCGGGAGGCGATCACGTCGGCGACCCTCTCGCGGACCTTCATGGGCCGGTCGACGGGTGCCGACCTGCTGGTCGTCACCTGGTCGCGGGACGGCCTGGCCGACGCTGCCGCCTTCCAGGTGTCCGACCCGGCCGGCTGGCGCGACCGACTCGCCTGAGGCTCAGCCGAAGAAGGTGGCACCACCGGGCGGGGCGGGTGACGCCTCGGTCCGCGCGTCCGTGAAGGCAGTCCCCCCGGCCAGCCGGTCGCGCACCTGGGCGGCGTCGAGCACGCGGTAGGGGAACATCGACCCCGCGGCGCGGCGGGCCAGCGGGGCGGGGTCGACCGGCGCGCGGGAGGCGACG
>NZ_JAMXRU010000197.1 GCF_024124745.1 Aeromicrobium sp. CnD17-E | reverse complement strand
GCTCCGACCACCGCCCCGTCGCGCGCGCGTCGACGCCTCGCCACCGCAGCGGTCGCGGCCGTGTCGTCCCTCGGCGTCGTCGGCCTCGTGGCCAGCAGCGCCTCCGCCCTCCCGGGCGACGTGCTCTACCCCGTCAAGCGGACGGTCGAGGACGTCGAGCTCGCGCTGCACCGCTCCGACGAGGCACGCGGCACCCAGCGTCTCGAGCTCGCGGCCGAGCGCCTGCACGAGGTCCGTGCCGTGATCGCCGACGGCTCCCCCGCCGCCCGTGCCCAGGTCCCGGCCCTGCTCGACGAGTTCAGCACGCAGGCCGAGCAGGGCTCGGCCTCGCTGTTCGACGCCTACGACACCGACGGCTCGACGGCCTCGATCACCACCGTCAACGACTTCGCCGCCGCCTCGGCCGTCGACCTCACGACCATGGCGGCCGACGTGCCCGCCGACGCGTCGGAGTCGTTCTCCGCCGCCGCCGCCGCGGTCACCGACCTCGCCGGGCAGGCCAGCCGACTCTGCGCCAGCTGTGGCAGCGCCGACCTCGGCTCGCTCGTCGGCGTCGTCCGCTCGGTGCTCGCCCCGGCCGACTCCGGTTCCGGGTCGCGACGCGAGGCCTCGGCCGGCCGCTCCACCGCCGCACCGTCGCCGTCGGCCGCTGCTGGCTCCACCGCGCCGTCGACGGTCACCCCGTCCACCGCGCCGCCGCTCGTGCAGGTGCCGACCCTGCCGGCACCGACGCCCACCGCGACGCCGCGCAAGGGCGTCGGCACCGTCACCGACCCGCTGCTGGACGGTCTCCTGGGCGACGACGACCAGGAGGGCCTCGTGCCCGGCCTGCTCGGCGGTCTGCTCGGCCCCAAGAAGTAGCCGCACACCCAGCAGGGCGCCTGCCCTCAGCGGGAGCGACAGGTACGCGTCCCCGCGGCACCCCTGCTCAGAAGAAGGCGTTGCCCCGCTCGACGAGCAGCTGGTAGAGCGTCTGCTGGATCGTCTCGCGCACCTGGTCGGTGACGTTGAAGAGCAGCATCGGGTCGTCGGCCGCGTCAGGCTCGTAGGCGTCGGTGCGGATCGGCTCGCCGAACTCGATGATCCACTTGCTGGGCAGCGGGATCATCCCGAGCGGTCCGAGCAGCGGGAAGAACGGCGTGATGGGCAGGTACGGCAGCCCCAGGAGACGCGCCAGCGACGGCACGTTGCCGACCAGCGGATAGATCTCCTCGGCCCCGACGATCGAGACGGGCACGATCGGGACCTGGGCCCGCAGCGCCGACGACACGAACCCGCCGCGGCCGAAGCGCTGGAGCTTGTACCGCTCGGCGAAGGGCTTGCCGATGCCCTTGAAGCCCTCGGGCCACACCCCGGCGATCTCGCCGGAGCCCAGCAGACGCTCGGCGTCCTGCGTGCACGCGAGCGTGGCGCCGGCGCGTCGGGCGACCTGGCCGACGAACGGGAGGGCGAACACGAGGTCGGCACCCAGCGGACGCAGGTCGCGACCCCCGTGACGCTTGACCGCGTAGCCCGTCATGAGTCCGTCGATCGGCACCGTGCCGGAGTGGTTGGCGACGAGCAGCGCGCCACCCTCGCTCGGGATGTTCTCCGCGCCGCGGACCTCGAGCCGGAACCACTTCTCCGCGATGGGCTCGAACGCGGCCGTCAGGACCTCGGCGAGCTGCGGGTCGAAGCCGAAGTCGTCGACCTCGAAGTCGCCCGAGAGACGCTTGCGCAGCGCTGCGACCGCCACGGCCAGCCGGTGCTCCCAGTCGCTGCCGAGGATCCGCTGCGCCGCCTGGACGACGGCCACGAGCACCTCCTCGACGGGCAGGCCCGGCAGGGTGGCTCGACCCGACGCGGTGCGCGTCTCGCGCGCGGCCTCCTCGGCCGCGGCCGCCGCAGCAGCGGCGGCGTCCTCCTCCGTGACGGCGCGCAGGTGAGGGCCCTCGCTGCTCAACGTCAGCTCCTGCCAGCGGTGCAGCTGCTCGGTGATGTTGACCAGCTGGAAGTACAGGGCGAACGCCCGGGCCAGCACCACGGCGCGCTCGGGCTCCAGGCCGTCGAGCG
>NZ_JAMXRU010000196.1 GCF_024124745.1 Aeromicrobium sp. CnD17-E | reverse complement strand
AGCCGCCCGCCTGGCCGCTCGCCGGCACCCGGGTGCTCCGGGCGGAGCCGACGCCCGCCGTCCGCGACGCGTACGCCGGCCTGCGCGACCGCACGCCCGCCCTGACGCCCTGACCTCGCCGTCCTGACCCGCCGGCACGACACCCGCACCGACGACCTGACACCCATCACCGACCACCGCACCACCCACCGAGAGGCGCACCATGTCCGTCCCCACCCCGACCCCCGCCGACAAGTTCTCCTTCGGCATCTGGACCGTCCAGTACGCCGGCCGCGACCCGTTCGGCGACCCGACCCGCGCGCCGATGGACCCGGTCCACGCGCTCGAGAAGCTCGCCGAGATCGGCGCCTACGGCGTGAACTTCCACGACGACGACGTCGTGCCCTTCGGCTCCTCGACGTCCGAGCGCGACGCCATCCTCGACCGCTTCCGCCAGGGCCTCGCCGACACCGGCCTGGCCGTGACGACCGCGACGACCAACCTGTTCGGCCACCCCGTCTTCAAGGACGGCGGGTTCACGTCGAACGACCGCGCCGTGCGCCGCTTCGCACTGCGCAAGGTCATGCGCAACATCGACCTCGCCGCCGAGCTCGGCGCGCAGGTCTACGTGTGCTGGGGCGGCCGTGAGGGCGCCGAGAGCGGAGCGGCGAAGGACGTGCAGGCTGCACTGTCGCGCTACAAGGAGGGCTTCGACCTCCTGGGCCAGTACGTCGTGGACCAGGGCTACGACCTGCGCTTCGCGATCGAGCCCAAGCCGAACGAGCCCCGCGGCGACATCCTGCTCCCGACGATCGGCCACGCCCTCGCCTTCATCGACAGCCTGGAGCGACCCGAGCTGGTGGGCGTGAACCCCGAGATCGGGCACGAGGAGATGGCCGGGCTGAACGCCGCGCACGGGTACGCGCAGGCCCTGTGGCACGACAAGCTCTTCCACATCGACCTCAACGGCCAGACGGGCCCGCGCTACGACCAGGACTTCCGCTTCGGTGCCGGCAATGCCCGTGGCGCGTTCTGGGTCGTCGACACGCTGCTCCAGGGCGGCTACGACGGACCGGTGCACTTCGACTTCAAGACGCCGCGCACCGAGGACGAGGACGGCGTGTGGACGGCGGCCGCCGCCTGCATGACGAACTACCTGGTGCTGCGCGAGAAGGCACTTGCCTTCCGCGCGGACCCCGACGTGCAGGAGGCGCTCGCCGCGTCGCGCGTCGGCGAGCTGTCCACGCCGACCCTGGCGGAGGGCGAGACCTGGCAGGACCTGCAGGCCGATCCGGAGGAGGACCCGGAGACCCTCGGCTCGCGCGGCATGGCCTTCGAGCGGCTCGACCAGCTCGCGCTCGAGCACCTCTACGGGGTGCGCTGAGCATGCCCCCGGCCGCCCCCGACCAGCTGCGTCGCGCCAACACGGCCCTCGTGCTGCGCACGCTGCGCGACCACGGCCCGGGCAGCCGGTCGGCGCTCGCGCGGCGCACCGGCCTGGCCAAGGCGACGGTGGGGGCGATCGTGGGCGAGCTCGCCGAGCACGCCGTCGTCGTCGAGGGCGAGGCGTCCTCGCAGGGCCGGGGTCGACCGTCGACCCCGGTCGGGCTGGTCGCCGGCAGCGTGCTCGGCCTGGGGCTCGAGGTGAACGTCGACTACGTGGCGGCGGCGCTCGTCGACCTCGCGGGGTCGCGCGTGCGCACCACGACGCGCGAGGTGCCGCAGGGCGACGACGCCCTCGACGTGCTGGAGGGCCTCGCGCTGGACGTCCGGCGCGAGGCCCCGGGGCGCATCGTCGGGGCGCACCTCGCCGTCCCCGGCCTGGTCGAGCGCGACCACGCGACCGTCCGGCTCGCGCCGAACCTGGGCTGGACGGACACCCGGCCCGGCGACCGGCTCGCGGCGTCCCTGGGCCTGCCCGTGCAGGTCGACAACGACGCCAACCTCGCCGCCGTGGCCGAGGCGACCCACGGCGCGGCACGCGGCACGACGTCGTCGCTGTACATCACCGGCACCGTCGGCATCGGCGGCGGGATCGTTCAGGACGGCCGGCTCGTGCGCGGGTCCGGGTTCGCCGGCGAGGTCGGGCACATGCCCGTCGGGC
>NZ_JAMXRU010000195.1 GCF_024124745.1 Aeromicrobium sp. CnD17-E | reverse complement strand
GTCGCCGAGCCGGTCCGCGACGTCGGCGTCGCCCAGCACCGACACCTCGGTGCGTTGCGCGGCGCGCTCGCCGGGCTCGACGCCCAACGACAGCGGGAAGGTCGGCAGGCGGTGGTCCTGGCGCGCGAGGAAGTCGTGCCAGGACCGCAGTCGCGCGTCGTCGGGGGCCACGCGCGGCGGCGGGTCGGCCAGCCCTGCGACGAAGCACGACGTCTCGGGCAGGTCGGGTGCTCGCCCGTCGTGCGCGAGGCCGGTGTAGACGGTGTGGAGGTCGTCGACCAGCACGGCGAGGGAGTAGGCGTCGACGTGGAGGTGGTCGAGCCCGAGCACGACCGTCGAGCGGTCCGGGCGCGAGATCGCTGCGGGCCAGAACGCCGGGTACGACAGCGGCCAGCACGCGGCGTCGAGCTGGCGACGCACGTGGTCGCGGGTCTCGTCCACGGTCGACGTGCGCACGTCGGCACGTCGGGTCCAGCGCAGGTCGGCTGCGTCGTGGTGCCTGCCGTGCACGGCACCGTCGACCACCTCCGCGCCGACCCGGAGAGCACTGTGCCGTGCTACGACCGCCCGGTAGGCCCCCTCGAGCGCGGCCACGTCGACAGGACCCTCGACGTCGAACCCCGCGGCCATCCACACCGACGGCTCCCCTGCCACCGCCCCGGCGAGGTGGTTGCGCTGGTTGAGGGAGAGGTCGACGCGACGTCGCGGGAGGACCCCGGGCTCGACGTCCCAGGAGACGACCGTGCCCGGCGCGGGCGTCCAGAGGTCAGCCGACGTGACCAGCACGGCTGGTCTCCACCTCGGGCAGCGACGTGGACCCCTCGGCCAGCGCCCTGGCCACGCGAGCCAGCACCGCGGAGTACCGCGCGACGGCGTCGTGCGCCTCGGGGGTGTCGGGGTGCTGCAGCCCGACGTAGAGACGCTCCGCGTCGCGGTTGACCCACATCGAGGCGTTGGCCGTGCGGCCCTCGCCCGTGAAGTGCACCCCGCGCTCGTGCGCGGGCCGGCCCGCCCCGGGGAAGCGACGGACGTCGAGGTAGGAGACCAGCTGCGGCGACCCCACGCCGTCGGGCCCGAGGACTCCCGTCCGCAGCATCTCGGCCAGCGCGACGTGCGCCGGCATGCGCGACGTGCGACGGCCGGCCTCGAAACCGGCGTGCGCGGCGACCAGCAGGGCGTCGAGGTCGTCGGCGTGCGGCGCGACCTCGAACAGCACGGGCGCGAAGGTGCAGAACCAGCCGTGCGACCGCAGGTACGGACCGGTGTCGCGCGCGCCCAGCACCGTCACACCGGCGTAGGTCGCGCGGTCCGCGAGCAGGTGGTCAGTCGCCGCGAGCGCCGCGAACACCGCGGAGACCGTCCGCACGCCGAGCGCGCGGCACCGGGCGTCCAGACGCGAGGCGGCCTCGGCGTCGAGCAGGTCGTAGGACGCGATGTGCACAGGCGCCGTCGCACCGGGCTCGAGACCGAGGTCGAGCGGGAAGGACGGCAGACGTCCGCCTTGGGACTCGACCAGGTCGGTCCAGGCACGCACCTCGGGCGAGGACGGGTCGTAGGTGGCGGCGCGGGCGCGTTCCTCGGCCGCGAAGACGCCGAACGGACCCGACTCCTCCGGGGTCGGCAGTGCCCCCTCGACCAGGGCGGGACCACCGGCCTCGGCCACCTCGGCCGCGTAGAGGTCGGCGAGCTCGGAGGCGACCATGAGCTGCGACGCGCCGTCGGTGAAGGCGTGGTCGCAGCCCCAGAAGAGGCCGAACCCGTCGGCGTGCTCGACCGCGCCGAGGACGAACCCCGGCCAGGCGTCGGGTCGGCAGGCGGCGTCGAAGGTCCGGACCAGGTGCGCCTGGAGCGCCTCGTCCCACGAGCCGTCCTCGACCTCCAGATCCTGCACGTCGACGACCGCGTGCTCGACGTCGGCGACCGGCACCACGTGACGGACGGGCACCTCCCCGCTCAGGTCGAACCAGGACCGCAGGCCCTCGTGCGTCGTCACCAGCCGCGTGAGGGCACGGGCGAGGGCGTCGCGGTCGAGCGGGCCGTCGAGCTCGGTCGCCACGCCGGTCCAGGCGCGGTGCACGCCGCCTGCGCGCCGACGGGCGGCGTAGGCCCGCAGGTGGTCGGCCTGCAGGAACGACGGCGGCGCGCTGTCGACGGGCGC
>NZ_JAMXRU010000194.1 GCF_024124745.1 Aeromicrobium sp. CnD17-E | reverse complement strand
ACGGGCGCCCCGGCCGCGGCCGCGAGGCTCGCGGGCGTCGGACCGAGGGTCAGCACCGTGCCGGGCGCCGTGCGCCACCGCGCCATCTCCGCGAGGATCATCGGTCCGCCGCCGTCGCGAGCAGGCTCGCCCGCTCGTGCTCGACCATGTCGGCCAGGACGGCCCGCAGGTGTGCGGCGAGGCCGCGGACGGCCGCGTCCACGGCCCAGGCACCCGGGTACCGGACCGAGAGGTTCAGCCCGCCCTGGTGGCGGATGAGCCACAGGTAGAGCTCGTCCGGGGCGAACACCGGGGACCTCAGCGCGCGAGCCTGCTGGGCCGGCCAGCGCTCGGCGCCCGGCACGTGCCGGACGTCGACGTAGGACACCACGAAGTGCGGTGTGTCGCCGACGCCCAGGAGCTCGGCGACCCGGGGGAACGGGTGCCGCGCCAGGTCCTTGACCTCCCGCGTCGCGGCGTCGGCCCGGGCGACCGCCTCGGCGAACGTGTCCGTCCCCGACAGGTCCAGGTCGACGGGGCAAAGGCCGACGTACCAGCCCACGGACTCGCGGTGCCGGGGGTCGTGGCGGGTGTGCATCGGCATCACGAACCGCAGCCGCTCGACGCCGGAGCGTCGCCGCGACGCGATCCCCAGCGCCGCGAGGCCGGCCGCCTGCATCCCGACACCGTGCTCACGCAGCCGTCGGCCGAGCTCGTCGGTCTCGGGCCCGCCCAGCACCCAGGTCGAGAGGCTGCGCTGGCGTCGAGGACGGTCGTCGACGCCGGCCGCCGCGACGTCGGGGTGGTGCGGGAAGGCGGGCACGTCGCGCGGCTCGCCGTTCTCGTCGAGCGACGTGAAGGCGCGCCAGCGCAATACCGCCGGGTGCTCCGCCGACAGCTCCTCCCCCGCCCGGCGGTCGACGGCCGAGAAGTCGACGTGGCTGCCCACGTCGAGCACGGCGAGGGCGTCGTCGTCGACGCCGGCGAGGGCCTGGCGGTACAGGTCCTCCATCTCGGCGAACCACAGGACCTGCGAGTACGCGTCCATCACGCTGTGGTCGGCCGCGAAGACCAGGACGAAGCCCTCGGCGTGCGCGCCGCGCACGGTCGCGAACACGCAGTGCGGCCAGGTGACGGGCGACAGCCTCGCGAGGAACTGCGCCACCTCGACCCGCGCCGCGTCGCTGGACCGGTGCCCGAGCACCTCCGGGCGGACGTCGACCTGGGCCTGGCCGACCGTCCGTCGCTGCCACGCGCAGGTCGACGCGGGATCGGCGGTCCGGCGGACGGTCGTGCGCAGCACCTCGTGACGCGCGATCCAGGCCCGCAGGGCCCGACGCAGGGCGTCGGCGTCGAACGGCAGCGGCACCCGCATCGCCGAGCCGATCCACGATCCGTCGGGATCTCGTGCCAGGTGCGCGGCGTGGTCGTAGGACAGCCCGCGCGGGTCGTCCTCCCACGCCTCCGACGACGTCGTCGGCGTCCACGTCGTCACGATCCCTGCCGGGATCGGGTAGTCGTCGAGCTCGGTGTACTCCATGGCAGTGCTCCCCCCGTCCGGTGCGCCACCGGTCTCTTCGGTGACGCGATCCATCCGCCACGTCCGCGCACTCCCCGCGGCCGTTGCTCGCCAGTCTGCGCGCCCCCGCGGAGTGCGCGCGACGTGATGATGCTCACGCGCCCCTCCCCCTGGACACGGTCTGCAGCGGCCCGCTTGACTCGGCAGAACCTGGGGGGTGTTCATGATGACGATCGACCACGCGACGGTTCGTCTGACGTTCGGGGACGACCTGTTCCTGAGACGTCACCGCGGCGTGGGGACGCCGATCGTCAACCAGTTCGTCTGGCGTCTCGACGACGTCGTGCCGACCGCGGCGCTGGTCCGGCTGCGCGACGAGCTGGCCCGCGGGGCGCTCTCGCGGAGAGCCGACCGCCCCCGCGTGCCCGGCGCACGAGGCCGCTGGTCGCGGGCGCCCCACCCGCCGCCGATCGACGTCGAGCCGACCGTGCTCCCGGACTGCGACGTCGTCGACTGGCTCCGGGCCAACCACACCGCACCGCTGCACCCCGGCCGCGGCGAGTCGTGGCGGCTGGCGAGCGCACGGCTCTCCGACGGCGGCTCGTTGCTGTCGCTGATCGTCGACCACGCCGTGGCCGACGGCGGCGCGATGGTCGACGCCGTCGAGCGGGCGACCTCCGGTCGTGCGCCACTGACCCTCCCCGACCGCGACGGCACCTGGGCGACGCTGCGTGGCGACCTGGAGGACGCG
>NZ_JAMXRU010000193.1 GCF_024124745.1 Aeromicrobium sp. CnD17-E | reverse complement strand
GTCGCCGTCGACGTCGCCCGCCGGGGGCTCGTCGGACCAGCCGTCGGGGTCCACCGCGTGCGGCGGGGGTGCCGCGGCGAGCGGTGCGTCGTCCTCGACGTCGTCGGTGGTCGCGGCGGTCGCGGGCGACTCGGCACCCTCCGGCTCGTCCTCGGCCCACTCGTCCTCGGACCGCTCGCCCTCAGCGCGGGGGGCGTCGTGGTCGGCGAGCGACCAGCTCTCCGTGGGGGCGTCGTCGAGGTCGAGCTCGTCGGACTCGACCACCGGCTCGACGTCGGCGCCGGAGACGGTCTCGTCGAGGTGTCCCTCGTCGGTACCCTCCACGTCGGGCGACTCCGGTCGCTCGTCGTTCATGCCTGGCTCCCTCGGGTGGTCGGCTCTGCGGCGACGATCGCGCGATCGTGCCCCGTGCGACCGGTAGTACAACAGAGGATCGACCCCTGCGTCACGCTCGTCGGCGCCGGTCGCATTCCTCCCATGATGACGGAGCGACCCCGGCGGCCCCGCACCGCGCTCACCTGGCGAGGCGCGGCGCGACCACGACCGCGGCCGCGCAGAGCCCCAGGCCGCCGATCGTGAAGGTCCACCCGAGGGTGTCCGAGGCCACCAGGTAGGAGCCGGTCGACTGCACCTGCTGGAGCAGCAGGACGAGCGTCCAGCCGAAGCCGAACCAGGCTGCGCCGACCCGCACGAGACCGTCGCAGGCCACCGCCGTGGCGAGCGTGGCCACGAGCGCGAGCACGAGTCCCCACGGGACGTCGAGGCCGCCCACCCCCACGGTCATGCGGTGCACGACGGCACCGAGCGCACCGACCCACGCGCCCAGCAGCAGCACGCCGACGCGGGCGAGGACCGCCCGCACGCTCACACGCCCGTGCCGGCGAAGAGGTCGTCCTCGAACGACGTGCCGGGCACGGGTGCCGCCACACCTTTCACCAGCCGGTAGTGCTCGGTGCCCCACGCGCGGAACGCCACGTCGTTGGACAGGGCGAAGAACGGTCCGTCGACCGAGATCTGCGTGGCGTGGGCGCGCATGGCGTCCAGCTTCGCGTCGACCCACGGGCTGCCGTCGATCTCCGCGTCGAGGTCGTCGTCGTCGATGGCGAACGGCGGCAGGTGGTCGGGGTCGAGGCCCTCCATGAACTGCAGGTCGCCGGCCGCCCGGATCTCCTTGATGCCCTCGCGCATCGCCCGCGCCGACATCGCCGTCCAGTAGACCTTCGCGACGTCCCACGCGTCGCCGAGGTCGTGGCGGTAGGAGCGGGCCGCGGCGAGCGCGACCGCGTAGTGCGCGACGCGGTGCGCCTGCACGTGGTCGGGGTGGCCGTAGTTGCCGAAGTCGTCGTAGGTGACGAGCACCTGGGGACGGACCTCGCGGATCACGGCGACCAGCTCGTTCGTCGCCTCGAGCAGGTCGGCGTGCCAGAAAGCGTTCTCGTGGATGTCGTCGGCGGCCGTGGCGTTGCCGTCGTCGCCCCACTTCATGCCGGAGTCGCGGAAGCGGCCGTCGCCACCGAGCCTGCGGAAGTCCGTGACGCCCAGCAGCCGCATCGCCTCGGTCAGCTCGGTGAGCCGGTGCTCGCCGAGCGCGTCGTCGCGGTCGGCGGCCAGGTGCTCGAGCTCGGGCACGAGGATCTCGCCCATCTCGCCCAGCGTGCAGGTGACCAGCGTGACGTGCGCTCCCTCGCTCACGTACTTCGCCATCGTGGCGCCGTTGTTGATGGTCTCGTCGTCGGGGTGGGCGTGGACGAGCAGGAGACGACGGTCGGGCAGGGGCATGAGGTCAGCGTATCGGCGGGCCGGGCACCCGACGGTCGGGCGAGGCGAGCGGGTGATGCCGGCCCCCGACCGTCCGGATGATGGGATGGGCGCATGAGCGTCTCCTACCCTCGTCTCGCCGCCCGCACCGCCCGGTTCACCCTCGGCATCCCCCGCGACCTCACCGTCTCGCCGGACGGCTCGACCGTGTGGTTCGTGCGGACCGCCGACGGCGTCTCGCGCACCGGTGCGCTGTGGGCGCACGACGTCGCGACGGGCGAGGAGCGCGTGCTCGTCGACCCCGCGACGCTGCTGGCCGACGGCGAGCAGCTGTCAGCGGCGGAGCGGGCCCGCCGGGAGCGCTCCCGCGAGCAGGGCGCGGGCGTCGTCGGGTACGCGACCGACACGGCGGGACGCTGGGCGTCGTTCGCCCTCTCGGGTCGGGCCTGGGCGGTCGAGCTGGCCTCGGGCGAGGTGCACGAGCTGCCCGCCGTC
>NZ_JAMXRU010000192.1 GCF_024124745.1 Aeromicrobium sp. CnD17-E | reverse complement strand
CCGATCTGGCGCGGCGCGGCGCGGCGCGGCGCGGCGCGGCGAAACCTAGGCGGCCAGGCCGAGGCGGGCCATGCGCTCGGTGTGGGCCTCGGTGATGCGGGTGAACATGCGCGAGATGGCGGTGAGGTCGAGGCCGGGGGTCTCCACTCCCCCGACGAGCACGGCGCTCAGCGCGTCGCGCTCGGCGACGAGGGTCTGGGCCTGGCGGAGGGCCTCGCCCATGAGCCGACGTCCCCAGAGGGCGAGCCGTCCGCCGACGCGGGGGTCGGCCTCGATGGCGGCACGCACCTGCTCGACGACGAACTCCGAGTGCCCGGTGCCGCTGAGCGTGTCGATGACGGTCGTGCGCGTGACGGGGTCGAGGTAGGCGGCGATCTCGCGGTAGAAGTCGGCGGCCAGCCCGTCGCCGACGAAGGCCTTGACCAGGCCCTCGAGGAAGTCGGCGGGCTTGGTCTTGCGGTGGAAGTCGCCGAAGGTGGCGGCGAACGGCTCCATGGCGTCGAAGGGGTCCTCGCCCATCTCGACGAGGCGGTCGCGCAGCACCTCGAAGTGGTCGAACTCCGCGGCGGCCATGGTCGCGACCTCGACCTTGCTGCGCAGGTCGGGGGCCATCTGGGAGTCGGCGACGAGCCGCTCGCAGGCACTGATCTCGCCGAACGCGAGGACGCCGAGCAGCTCGACGACACCGCGCCGGTACTCGGGGTCGTCGAGGGCGCTGGCGACCGGTGCCGCGGGCGTGTCGTCCGGGGGTGCCGCCGCGTCCTCGGGGGCCGACGGGTCGCTCGACTCTGCGTGGGAGGCCATGCGCCGCAGCGTAGCGCTCCCCCGCCACTCGGCTCCTGATTCTCGGGAAGCGCGCCCCAACCGGTACCCTGGTGGTGCCCTTGGGGCCGTATCTCCGTCGTGAGCTCTCGGACGCACCGTCGTCGACGCCGCCTCACGACTCGACCCGAGCATCCTTTGTTCCCTCACGAATTCGAGATCCTGTGACCACGTTCACCGACTTGGGCGTCATGCCCGAGATCGCCGACGCGCTCGACGCCGTCGGCATCAGCAGCCCGTTCCCCATCCAGGAGATGACCCTCTCCGTCGCGCTGATGGGCACCGACCTCATCGGTCAGGCGCGCACCGGCACGGGCAAGACGCTGGCCTTCTCCATCCCGGTCATCCAGCGCACCGTCGCACCGCACGACCCCGACTACGACCAGCTGGCCGCTCCCGGCAAGCCGCAGGCCCTGGTCGTCGCGCCCACCCGCGAGCTCGCGCTGCAGGTGGCCAACGACATCAAGACGGCGTCCGCGAACCGCGGCACCCGCAACCTCACGATCTACGGCGGCGTGCCCTACGAGGGCCAGCTCGAGGCGCTCGAGAAGGGCGTCGACATCGTCGTCGGCACGCCCGGGCGCATCCTCGACCTCGCCAACCGTCGCGCGCTCGACCTCTCGCACGTGAAGTCGCTCGTGCTCGACGAGGCCGACGAGATGCTCGACCTCGGCTTCCTGCCCGACGTCGAGGCGATCCTGGCCAAGACGCCGGAGACCCGACAGACGATGCTGTTCTCGGCCACGATGCCGGGCGCGATCGTGTCGCTGGCGCGCAAGCACATGCGCCACCCCATGAACATCCGCGCCGAGTCGCCGGAGGAGAACCACACGGTCCCCGCCACGGCGCAGTTCGTGTGGCAGGCCCACGAGCTCGACAAGCCCGAGGTCATCGCCCGCATCCTGCAGGCCGAGGACGTCCAGCGCGTCATCATCTTCACCCGCACGAAGCGCACGGCGCAGCGCGTGGCCGACGACCTCATCGACCGCGGCTTCCCCGCCTCGCCCCTGCACGGCGACATGGCCCAGGGTGCGCGCGAGAAGGCGCTGCAGGGCTTCCGCGACGGCAAGGTCGACGTGCTCGTGGCCACCGACGTCGCCGCCCGCGGCATCGACGTCGCGAACATCAGCCACGTCATCAACTACAACTGCCCCGAGGACCACAAGACGTACGTGCACCGCATCGGTCGCACGGGTCGCGCCGGCGCCTCGGGCATCGCGGTCACCTTCGTCGACTGGGCCGACCTGTCGCGCTGGAAGCTGATCAACGCCGAGCTCGACCTGCCGTTCGCCGACCCGCAGGAGACGTACTCGACGTCCGACCACCTCTTCCACGACCTCGGCATCGACCGGTCCGTCAAGGGCCGGCTCAAGCCCCCGTCGCCGAAGGAGCCCCGCAAGGACGGCGACCGCGGCGGACGCGGTGGCCAGGGCGGTCGCGGGCAGGGCGGCGGACGCGGCCG
>NZ_JAMXRU010000191.1 GCF_024124745.1 Aeromicrobium sp. CnD17-E | reverse complement strand
GCCCAGCCGTCGGCGCGCCCCACCAGCAGCGCTGGAGGGTCGCGTGGTCCGAGCAGCTCCGAGGGCCGGGGCGGCTCCGGCGCGTCCGGTGACGGCGGCGCGTCGGCGGGCGCCTCGTCGTCCGGTCGGGGGACCGGCTCGTCGAAGGACGCGGGGCAGAAGTCCCGCGACGGTGCGCAGGGCGCCGGCGACGACGACGAGGACGAGAAGCGTGCGCGCGACGACGAGCGCGCGCGACGGACCGCTTCGTCGGCGACGCCGTCGGCAAGTGACGCCACGAGCGCCGCGAGCGGCGACGAGACCCGAGCCACGTCGGCCGACGCCGGCTCGGGCGCACCCGTCGGGACGCTCGTGGCCGTCGCGGTCGTCCTGGCCCTGCTGGGCGCGGGCGGCGTCGTCGCGTGGCGGCGGAGGGACGACCGCTCCTGACCTCCCCGGCGCGCGACCTGCACCCCGGAGCCTGGTGGCTCTGGGCGCTCGGTCTTGCCGCCGCGGCCTCCTTCACGCTCAACCCGTTCGTGCTGGCCGTCGTCGCCGCGGTCGTGTCGGTCGTCGTCGTGGCACGTCGCGGTGACGCGCCGTGGGCGCTGTCGTACCGCTTCTACGTCTACTTCGCCCTGGCCGTCGTCGTGCTGCGGGTGCTCTACCGGATCGTGCTGGGCGGCGGCGCCGTCGAGGGGGAGACCGTCCTGCTCCACCTGCCGGAGATCCCGCTGCCCGACGTCGCGCGCGGCATCCAGCTGCTCGGCGACGTGACGGCGGTGTCGTTGCTCGGCGCCCTCTACGACGGCATGCGCCTCGCCGCGATCATCCTGTGCGTCGGTGCCGCCAACTCCTTGGCCAACCCCCGACGGCTGCTCGCCGCGGTGCCGCCCGCGTTCTACGAGGTCGGCACCGCCGTGGTGGTCTCGCTGTCGGTCTTCCCCCAGCTCGCGGAGAGCGTGCAGCGCGTCCGCCGGGCGCGCCGGCTGCGCGGCGACGCGAGCCGGGGCGTCCGGTCGCTGCGGCGGGTGGTCGTGCCGGTGCTGGAGGACGCGCTCGAACGGTCCATGACCCTCGCCGCCGGCATGGACGCGCGCGGCTACGGCCGTACCGGCGGTGCGACACCGGCGCAGCGGCTCGTCACGGGCGGGCTGATGCTCGGTGGGCTCGGCGCCCTCTGCGTCGGTGCCTACGCCTACCTCGACGGCACCGCGCCCCGCGTCCTCGCCGGGCCGGTCCTCGTCGTGGGGGTGCTGCTCGCCGCCGCGGCGCTGCGCTCCGCCGGGCGACGGGTGCGCCGGACCCGCTACCGCCCCGACCGCTGGCGTCCGGCGGAGGTCCTGACGGCGCTGTGCGGCGTCGTCGTGGGGGTGGGGGTCGACCGGGCGTTCGACCTCGACCCCTACGTCGTCGTGCCCGACCTGGGATCATGGCCGACGGTCAGCCTTCCGGTGCTGCTCGTCGTGCTGGTCGGCGTGCTGCCCGCCTTCCTGACGCCACCGCCGGCGACCGACGTCGCCGGCCCGACGGGCCGGGACACGACCGACGACCCGACCGACCACGACGAGGGGGAGGTGCCCCGTGCTCGAGCTGCGTGACGTGACGTTCTCCTACGAGGACGCGGGGCCGACCCTGAAGGACGTCGACCTGCTGCTGCCCGACGGTGAGCTGCACCTGGTGTGCGGTCGCACCGGGTCGGGCAAGTCGACGCTGCTCGGCCTGTTCAACGGGCTGGTCCCGCACTTCAGCGGCGGTCTGCTCGAGGGCGACGTGCTCGTCGACGGCGCCTCGATCGTCGGCACGCCGCCGCGCGAGCTCGCCCACCTCGTGGGGTACGTGCCGCAGGACCCGGCGGCGGGCTTCGTGAGCGACGTGGTCGAGGACGAGCTGGCGTACGGCATGGAGCAGCTCGGCCTCGACCCGCAGACCATGCGTCGGCGCGTCGAGGAGACGCTCGACCTGCTCGGCATCGCCGACCTGCGCCGCCGGTCGCTGCGGACGCTGTCGGGAGGCCAGCAGCAGCGCGTCGCGATCGGTGCCGTGCTCACGATGCACCCGCGGATGCTCGTGCTCGACGAGCCGACGTCGGCGCTCGACCCCACCGCGGCCGAGGACGTCCTGGCAACGGTGGCCCGGCTCGTGGCCGACGTCGGGCTCGGCGTCGTCGTCGCGGAGCACCGGATGGAGCGCGTGGTGCCGTTCGCGGACCGGCTCGTCGTGGTCGAGCACGGTCACGTCCGCTCGGGCGAGCCGGCCGACGTGCTGCGCGACAGCCCCGTCGCCCCGCCCCTCGTGGAGCTCGGCCGGCTCGCCGGCTGGGACCCGCTGCCGCTCACCGTGC
>NZ_JAMXRU010000190.1 GCF_024124745.1 Aeromicrobium sp. CnD17-E | reverse complement strand
CCGCAGGCCGTCGCCGCGCTGCGCGAGGCGCTCGAGGACGACGCGTGAGCGGCGCCCTCGGCGCGGTCGCCGTGTTCTGCGGCTCCAGCCACGGTACGAGCCCGGCGTACGCGGCGGCGGCCGAGCACGTCGGACGGACGCTCGCCGAGCGGGGCACCACCGTCGTCTGCGGCGGCGGACGCGTCGGGCTCATGGGGACCGTGGCCGACGCCGCGCTCGCCGCAGGCGGCACCGTGGTGGGCGTGATCCCGCGGTCGCTGCACGACCGCGAGCTCGCGCACACCGGCTGCACCGAGCTGCACGTCGTCGACACCATGCACGAGCGGAAGGCGCTCATGGCCGACCTCGCCGACGCGTTCCTCGCCCTGCCCGGCGGTGCCGGCACCCTCGAGGAGGTCGCCGAGCAGTGGACCTGGGCGCAGCTCACCATCCACGCGAAGCGGTCCGGGTTCCTCGACGTGGAGGGCTTCTGGTCACCGATGCGGGCCATGCTCGACCGGATGGTCGCGGACGGGTTCGTACGCGAGGAGCAGCAGCACATCGTCACCATCGACCCCGACCTCGACACGCTGCTCGACGTGCTCGCGTCGGCGCCGACGTGGACCGACAAGTGGGGCGGCACGTTGCCGTCGCCGACCCCGTGAGCCGACCGTGACCGCGCGTCCGGTCATCGAGGTCGTCGCGGCGCTCGCCACGCGCGCGGACGGTCGCACGCTCCTCGTGCGCAAGCGCGGGACCGTCCTCTTCATGAACCCGGGCGGGAAGCCCGAGGCGGGGGAGTCCCACGTCGAGGCCCTGGTCCGCGAGCTGGCCGAGGAGCTCGGTCTGGTCGTCGACCCGGCCCGGCTCGAACCACTCGGCACCATCCGCACGGTGGCCGCGAACGAGGCGGGACACGACCTCGTCGCGCACTGCTTCGCCCTGCGGCTCGACGACCCGGCCCACCGGGTGGCGGCGGAGATCGAGGAGGCCCGCTGGGTCGACCCGCACACCCCCGACGTCGCCCTGGCACCGCTCGCGGCCGAGCACCTGCTGCCGCTGCTCACCGGCCGCTGACCAGGGCTCAGCGACCGCGGAAGCGATCCATCTCGCGACGCTCGCGCTTGGTCGGCCGTCCGGCACCGCGGTCACGACGGGGCATGGCGAGTCGTTCCTCCCGCGGCGGGGGCGGTGGTGTGTGGTCGGTGTAGCACTCGACCGCCACGGACGCGCCCACCCGCTTGGACAGCACCCGCCGCACCTCGACGACCCGGGGACCTCCGGGCGTGGTCGCCTCGACGCGGTCGCCGACGTGCACCGGCTGCGAGGGCTTGGCGCGGCGGCCGTTCACGTGCACCTGCCCGCCCTTGCACGCGGCGCTCGCCGCGGAGCGCGACGCGAACAGGCGCACCGACCACACCCACACGTCGGCGCGCACGCTGCTCGGTTCCACCCGTCCACCCTAGGCGCGCCCGGCCTAGGCTGGACGTCATGACGCGACCGGACGACGTGGAGACCATCACGATCACGAGCGACATGATCCGGCTGGGTCAGCTCCTCAAGTTCGCGGACGTCGCCGAGTCGGGCGCCCAGGCCGGTGCGCTCGTCACCTCGGGCGACGTGCAGGTCGACGGCGAGGTCGAGACACGTCGCGGCCGCCAGCTCGGCGACGGTGCCGTCGTCACGGTGGCCCTGCCCGGCGGTGCGCGCGTGCTGCGCGTCGTCACCGGTGACGACGTCGACGTTCCCTGGTGACCCGGGTGGTGGAGGTGGTCCCCGACCGGGACCGCCCGCGCGCGGCGACGGTGCGGGTCGACGGCACCGAGCAGTCGCACGTCGACCTCGACGACCCGACCCACCTCGAGTTCGACTACGTGCGCCGCATGGCCGACGTCGTCGACACGGCCTGGGCGCCGGGTGTCCAGGTCCGCACGCTGCACGTCGGCGGGGCGGGCATGACGCTGGCGCGCTACGTGGGCGCCACGCGCCCGCGCTCCCGCCAGCTCGTGCTCGAGCCCGACGCCGAGCTGACGGCGCTCGTCCGGGCGGAGCTGCCGCTGCCCGAGCGGAGCGGCATCCGCGTGCGCGCCGAGGACGGACGCACCGGCGTCGCGAGCCTGCGGGACGCCGCCTACGACCTCGTCGTGGTCGACGCGTTCGCGGGGGCGCGCGTCCCGGCCGACCTCGTCACGCGCGAGTGGTACGCCGACGTCGCGCGGGTGGCCGGACCGCAGGGGCTGGTGCTGCTCAACCTCGCCGACCGGGCACCGTTCCCGTTCGTCCGGGACGCGCTGCGAGCCGTCGAGACCGCCCTGCCGCACGTCGTCGTCAGCGCGGAGCCGGCGACGCTCAAGGGTCGGCGCCACGGCAACGTGCTCGTCGTCGCC
>NZ_JAMXRU010000018.1 GCF_024124745.1 Aeromicrobium sp. CnD17-E | reverse complement strand
GTGGCCCAGCTGCCCGACGGCGCCTGGATCGAGGCGACGGCAGCGTCGACCGGGGTCGAGGCGCGGGTGCTGCGCGCGTACGCCGGCGCGGCCCTGCGCCTGGAGCGCGAGCAGCCCGGCTGCCGGCTCGGGTGGAACACGCTCGCGGCGATCGGCGCGGTCGAGTCCGAGCACGGCACCATCGACGGCTCCGTCGTCACCGACGACGGTGTGGCCGACCCGCCGATCATCGGCGTGGCGCTCGACGGCGGCGACGTGCGCGCCCTCAAGGACACCGACGACGGCGAGGTCGACGGCGACGACCGCTGGGACCGTGCCGTCGGCCCCATGCAGTTCCTCCCCTCGACCTGGGAGCGCTGGGGCGCGGACGGCGACGGCGACGGACGCGCCGACCCGCAGCACGTCGACGACGCCGCCCTCGCCGCTGCCCGCTACCTGTGCCACGGCGAGCGCGACCTGACCCGCGGCCCCGACTGGGTGGCCGCGATCTCCTCCTACAACGAGGGCAGCGAGTACCACGCCCGCGTCCTCGAGCAGGCGCGTTCCCTGGCGTCGCTCGCCGCGCGCTGACGAGCCCGCGACGTCAGCCTCCGGCCCCGACCACCGACAGCAGCTGGAGCCGTTCGTAGCTGTCGGAGCCGGGCGCCGCTGTGTAGACGAGGAGCATGTGGCTCTGCTCGGGGTCGAGGAGCGTGTGGCAGTTCAGCTCCAGGAGCCCGACGGTCGGGTGCTGGTAGCGCTTCACGCTGCGGGGTCGGATGCCCACCTGGTGCTCGCTCCACAGCGCGCGGAACTCCTCGTTGGAGTCGCTGAGGAGGTCGACCATCTGTTGGGCGCGCGAGCCGGGACCGCGCAGGGTCGCGATCTCCCGCAGGCCCGAGACGTACATCCGCGAGTAGAAGTCGTGGTCCTCCGGCGGGTGGAGGTCGCGCGCCGCCGGCTCGGTGAACCACCGGTAGCCGATGCTGCGGGCGGGACCCACCCGCTGGCTCAGGTCGCCGACCAGCGCGACGCTGAGCGGCGTCTGACGCAGCGACTCCCCCAGCTCCGTGACAATCTCGGCGGCGGTGTCGACGAGGCGGTCGAAGATGCGCAGCATCCCGGGGCCGACGTGGTGGCTCTCCGCGCCTCTCAGGGGCGCCCGGTGCCCGGCGAGCCGGAAGAGGTGGTCGCGCTCCTCGAGGGTCAGGTGCAGTCCCTGCGCGATCGAGGCCACCATCTGCTCGGACGGCTGCGGACCGCGCTCCTGCTCCAGGCGCGCGTAGTAGTCGGTCGACATGTGGCACAGCACGGCTACCTCCTCACGGCGCAGCCCCCGGGTGCGACGCCTCGGACCGTGCGGCAGGCCCACGTCCTCCGGCTGCAGCGACTCCCGCCGGAGCCTCAGGAACTCCGCGAGTCCCGACCGATCGATCATGCGTCCATCCTGACCGACCAGGCGCTCCCGGATCCACGGACCGACAGTCCCTGGATGTCCGTCGGCGGATCCCGCACGGTGGGGACGTGCCCCGAAACCGGGGCCTCAGGACGCACCCAGGAGCGAGCCCATGCCGCGCAGGACCCCCGACATCACCCTTCCCGGCCTCACCGGGCGTCGCGCCGTGGTCACCGGCGCGAGCGACGGCATCGGCCTCGGCATCGCCGGGCGACTGGCCGGCGCCGGCGCCGAGCTGGTCCTCCCGGTCCGCAACCTCGACAAGGGCGAGCGCGCTGCCGAGCGGCTGCGGAGCGAGCACCCCGGCGCGAAGGTGACGACCCACCTCATGGACCTGTCGTCGCTGGCCTCCGTGGCCGCGTTCGGCGAGCTGATGCGCGCCCAGGGCGCGCCGGTCCACCTCCTCGTCAACAACGCCGGCGTCATGACCCCGCCGGAGCGCCGGACGACCGCCGACGGCTTCGAGCTTCAGCTCGGCACCAACCACCTCGGCCACGTCGCGCTGACGGCGCACCTGCTGCCGCTGCTCGTGGCCGGCCGGGCCCGCGTGACCTCCCAGACGAGCGTCGTCGCACGTTCCGGCGCCATCCTGTGGGACGACCTCGACGGTGAGCAGGACTACGACGCCATGCGGCTGTACCGGCAGTCGAAGATCACCGTCGGGCTGTTCGGGCTCGAGCTCGACCGGGTCAGTCGCCGGGAGGGCTGGGGCATCACCAGCACCATCGCCCACCCCGGCGTCGCCCCGACCAGCCTGCTCGCCGCCCGCCCCGAGATGGGTCGCCCCTCGGACACGCGTGAGGTGCGGCTCATCCGCTGGTTGTCTCGACGTGGGGTCCTGGTGGGCACCGTCGACAGCGCCGGCCTCCCCTGCCTCTTGGCCGCGACCTCCCCGACCTCCGACGGCGGCCAGTTCTACGGACCCCAGGGCCTCGGCGGCACCTCCGGTCGCCCGGGCCTGCAGAAGCTGTGGAAGCCGCTCGACGACCCCGAGGCCGCCCGACGTGTGTGGACCTGGTCGGAGGAGGCGGCGGGGGTGACGTTCGCTCCCTGAACGTCCGCGCTCTCGCTCGATGCACGCAGGGTGGGGCTGCCGAGATCCCTCCGACGGCCGCTCCGCGGCGCAGTGATCTCGACTACCTCGCTCGGCCCGACGCGCGCCATGGCACCCCCGAAGGCACTCGACGTTGACGCGGATCACTCGTCGAGCATCTGCCTCGATCCACGTGACGTTCATCGCTGGACGACTGAGATGACGTTGCGCTACTCAACCGCGCGCTGCCTCCGCGATCGTCGGACCAAGGCAAGAAGGCCGACAAGGTCGACGAAGTCTGTGCGCTCGATGTCCTCCGACCTCGCGCGCGCAGAACTGTTCATAGCACCGCCCTAGGACCGGTGCGTGAGGTTCGCATGGATCGACGAACGGCCTTTCAACTACCTCCCGGCTGAAGGTCTGACCGGTTGCGACGGGGCCCTGGCCCGCGCGGCCTTCAGCCGTCTTGGCGTGGAGTTCGAGCCCGTGCGCACCACCTTCGCAGAGATGCTTCCCGGTCTGGCGCAGGGACTCTGGGACGTGACGACCGGGATGTTCGCGACGCCACACCGTCGTGCCATCGCCTCCTTCACACGACCCGTGTGGTCACTCCGCGACGGAATCTTGGTGCCGCGGATCAGGCTGGCACGGTGAACAGTTACCGATCGTTCGCTAGAACCGGGCGCCCCTTGGCAGTGCTGCGCGATCAGGTTCAGGCGGACCACGCGCTCCGTCATGGCGTGCACCCACAGGATCTGCTCGAGTTCGACGAGTACGAGGACGCTCTCTCCGCTGTCGTTGACGGACGAGTAGGCGGTTACGCCAGCGTGGCCCTGGCCCATCGAGAGCGTCTTCGCCTCGATTCGTGCGAGAGCTCGTTAACCGTGGTGACGATCCCTACCGATGAGGTCCTGCCCGCCCTCGGCTCCTTCGCCTGCGCCAGTGACGCCATACGTGACGCCCTGGACGTGGCGTTGAACGATCTGCTTGGCGACGGCCCACCCGCGGATCCGTCGCCTGATTCCACGTCGTGGGTGCGCTGAGTCGACAGGCTCGGTTCGAACGGGACAGATCCGATCTGAGGTCACTCGGCAGACGGAGCTGCCGGGATTCCTCCGACGGCCGCTCCGCGGCGCAGGGTGGGGCCCACTCGATCCACGGCGCCTGATTCACCGAGCCTCGAAGACCCCGCACGTCGAACGAAGGCCCCGCACCGTCACGAGGACGGCGCGGGGCCTTCGAGGCTCGGTGGACCTCATCACCAAGGTTTCGAAACATCCCCACGCCATCGATCGACTTCGTAGAGCCACCGATCAAGCTGAGAAACAACGTCGCCCTGAGCTAGCACCAACGGTCGGCCGCCCACACAAACTGCACACCTGACTCGGTGAGTATTCCCTTGCGCAGATCGTCGACGAGTACCTCGCTGGCGACAGCACCCATACCCTCGCCGCACGGCACGGCATCTCCAAGACGGCGGTGCTGCGCGCCATCCGCAACGCAGGGCACCAGCCACGACCACGCGGACCACATCCCAAGTCGAAGACTTCGAAGCCTCCGGGTAGACCCGACAACCACCGATCATCCGCTTGTCGACAACCTGATATCCGAGTACAACTTGGCGTGGACTGACACACAGCACGTATGTGTCAAATAATCTGTGGACATGCCATTGCCCATCACAGTGCCCCAGTTTGCTTCCGATCTCGACGTCGCCAAGGCGTACCTGAACACTGCGGCCAGCGAAGCTCATCCCGCTAAGCAGCAGGCCCTGGCCATGATCGCGTTGGCGGCGGCGCAAATCGCTAATGCAGAAGCGCAGTGGCTGACGGGCAACAGGTAGGGTGCCGAAGTAGTCTCATCAGGAGTCGCCCATGTCGTTCGAGTTTTCTGACAATTTCAACCTAGAACTTTTCGACGATCTCAGGACTGGTAGCAAGCCGCCGCTCAGCGTCCTACAGCCTGTAGCGGTTCTGGCAGCCAACGACGTCCACGTGGGTGTCGGCGAGTGCAACTCCTTCGAGGAATCAACACGCTGGCGGATCACGGCTTTGACGCGCACTCGGCTAATTCAAGTAGAAGCACATGCAGCTCGATCGCATTGGGACTATCAGAACAGGCCGGCGACCCGGCCTTCATCTTTGAGCGCCAAAGCATTCGAACTAACCGACATTTCCCGGCTTGACGTGGCAGCAGTGCACGACTTGGACGATCAGCGTTGGACTGCAGACCTGGTGGTCTGGTTCGGCACGACGCCGGTTGCCCTCCCCACCACCTCGGGCCCTTCCGTAGCCCGGAGGAGTGCCGTCGCCTTGTCGAAAGAGATTCTCGCCCTGACGTCTGCGTCGGCTGAGTAGACAGGTCTTCGAACGCTCAATGGGCCCTTCCAGCACGATTGGGCAGAGGCGGACGCGTCTTGGCCGACTGCACTCGGTGAGCGATCGCACCATCTCCCGCGAGGTCCTCCGTCGGATTGAAGTAGCGTGCGGGTCCCACTCCTGCAGAGACGAGAGACTCCCGAACAAACACGCGCCGCTCAACCCAACCCTCCCGCAGGTGGCGACGTTGCCGGAAGTAGGACTGGTTCCCGAGGCAAGGGATTCACTATCGACGCTACTACGGCAATCTTCGAGTCTGTTCGCGAACACAGGCCCGACACAGTCGCCACAGTTCGACCCGCTACGAGCAATCCATGAGCGATAGCGCGATCATCGCAAACCTTCGCGTCGGCATTAAGGGACTCCGGATCGACGGGTTCGACACGCGGCGAAATCCGAGTGGATCTGGAAGCCATTGTCGGAACAGAGCAGCTCGAGGACCTTGCTGCGTGCGAAGGGCCCTCGAATCTCTAATGGCGATCCGGCCTCGAAGTGCAGGTTCTGATGTGGCCGCGCACCGATCTCCTACGCCGCAGCGTCCTTCGCCAGTCCGACCGACTCTCCCTCTCGAGACGGCTCAGCTTTCCACGGAGTGGTGACAGCCTCGAGAGATTCGCGATGGGCGTTGCTTGTCGGGAACCTACGGCGCTCCGCGAGCTTGTAGCCGCTGGGAACCGAGAGGCGGCTCAGAACATGCGTGGATCCGTCCAGAAACTCTCGGGCGGTAGCGGAGCGAACCCGAGGATGCCCCCGTCAGCATCGAGCACTGAGACGCCGAGGACCTGGTAGTACTTGTCCCATTCGCGAGTGCCCGAGAACGGCAATGCTGAAAGATTATGTGTCGAGGCCAGAGGCTTTTGCACGGGCACGTAGAACACCCAGGCGCCGATCCCGAGCCCTCCTGACCCCACGTATGAATCGCCGGGGCGCAATCGTTGCTTTTCAACGAATGTCGGGTAGGTGTCTGGCTCTGCCACTCGATTGGGATTGGCTGGGATTACCCAGGCGGACCATCCTTTCTCTAAGCCAAGCTCTACCTCGATCTCGTGCGATGCTCGCCGTGGCTCAATCTTTGTCAGGTCAACTGACCGCTTGTAGGTCACATTGGTTGGAACCGCATCTGGGTTGTCGACGCGGAATGCTTTTGCTCCCTCAGATGACGGCAAGGTGAGGTTCGGGGTGAAGTCGTTGGGATACGCCACCACAAGGAAGACGCTCGAGTCTTGTCCGCCGGCGATATCCACGACGTCGTCTGACCTGTTCGTCACCCGAAACTTCAGCTTCTTCTGAACCTGGCCTCGCGGCCCGTGCCAGCAACTGCAGATTTGGACGTCCTCTAGAATGACGGCATCGGTGGAAATCGAACCGCTCGCGCTAGAGAAGATCGGTGGCTCAAACGGGGGCTTCTTCAAGAGTTCGACGTTCCAAAAGGCCGAGCCCAAAATGAGCACAGCGAGGGCGACCATCAGGAGTGAACCCAGAACCGATCTCTGCTCACGGGACCTCTTCATCGCTTCATGCGCCCGGCGTCGAGAGGGTAGAGGCGAGTCTTGCCGGCTCGGCAGGAGAAGAGCACAGCGGGCCTCGGCGAATTGACCGGGCCAATAAGGCCTCCGGGATCGACTCCGTCTGGGTACTTGGTCGAGTCGTCGTAAATCAGGAATGACATGTTCGCGATACCGGAGAAATTTTTCACACCGCGCAAGTCCGCTCCCCTGAAGTCAGCACCGCAAAGATTGACGCTCTCAAAATTGACATTTCGAAGGTTAGCGCCTCTGAAATCTGCTTCAGACAGATTGGCATCTCTGAAGTCTACGTCCCGGAGCTGAGCGAGCTGAAAATCCGCGTCGATCAGTTCCCGGCCAACGAACGATGCGCCCGCGATGGTCTTTCCCTTGAATTGAAGCTGTCCGGTCTCAATGGCTTGGTAGGAACGGTCGGAATCCACGGGCGAGGAGCGCCAAGCGGTCCATGCAATGTACATGAGGACAAACACACCCACCGTAAGGGCAGCCCGGCTTCCGAATAGGACACCTTCTGAGAGCCGATCTTTCAGAGGTTCTCCGAGGATGAAGGTCAAGAGCATCGCTATCGCCAGTACCAACACGGGGAGTCCAAGTTCGCGAGCGACGCCGGTTGTGAAATCGACGATCTCCCACACCGCCCATGCGCCTGTGCCTACTGCAGCGGCACGAGGCAGAATTTGCTTTGGCCGTACCCAGTTTCGTGTTGCCTCTCGAACGGTGACCTTTTCGGTCGCGCGAGCCGACGAAGACGTGGGCTCCTCTTTCACATAGATCTCATCCAGAGGGCGAGGCGACGAGGGCTCGATAGCAGGTCGCACGGTTACACGCGTTCGCCTGCGGCCCCTCGCCGGCGCGCGTGAAGCGCGTCGGCGCCCCGATTTTGCCATGAACTACTCCTGGAACCTCCGCTTGGCGTTGCATCACCCTCCCACATGGCTGCGCGCATTGGGCTGGATTAGGAAAAGCCCCACTGTTGACAGTGGGGCGCCCAGGGTTGTGCTCGAACTCATGCGAGACCTCGCCACTGAAGTCAACAAGGAACTCGCCGAGCTCGACGCGTAGGAGAACCGACTCCGCGACACCCTCGGCGAGGGCGACTTTCCCCGCGAGAAGATCCGTGAGCGCCTCAACACCATCACTCGCCGCAGAGCCACCGTCTCAGAACGACTTGTGAGCTCACGGTCTGAGCTCGACTCCGGGCTGGCCACGCTCACCAGCCTCATCCAGTCCATGACCAATCTCCAGGATCTCTACCGTTGGGCGACCGACGATGCACGCCAACGGATCAACCAGGCCTTTGCTCGACGCCGCTTATGTCAACGACGCCGCAAACCTCACCGACGAGAAGGGCACCCCAGCCCTCGAACTCCACCACGACGCTCAGAGGGCCCTCCGGTGCACCAACGACCCTGTCGCCGAGATCCTCGCCCGTCCTACGGTCCACGCCCCCGAAGACGACGGAACCCCCGGCCAAAAAATGGCCGGGGGTTCGAAGACTCACCTTCTGGTGGAGCTGCCGGGAATCGAACCCGGGTCCTCTGGCGCTGAGTCAGGACTTCTCCGGGTGCAGTGCGTCAGATCGCTTTTCTCAGCCCCGGTGCTCGGACGAACACGTCACCGACAGGCTCAGTCACGAAAAAGTCCCGACCGCGTCACGTGACGCTACGCGGCCAGCAAGTCCCCTAGATGAGACAGACGATCCGGGACGGGGACGCTCCCGGGTCTGCCCTTCACCAGTCGCTGTCAGGCAGCGAGGGCGAAGTCAGTGCGCTTGGAATCGGCACTTATGGGTTGCGACGAACGTTAAAGAGATGACGTCGCGTTCTCTACCCGCTTCTCCTGAGTCGAACGACCAAAGTCGAAACCGATCAGCCCCTCTTGAGTTGTCAACCACGCCCACCCTCGCGGGCACGGCGTCTCACCACTGTACAACCCGACGCCCCCGTCGAAGATTCCCGACGCCCGACGTCGGTGGCCAGGCACCCGCAGCAGCGCTGCTCAGGATGCCCAGCCACCGACAAGCCGTCCCAGCGGCGCTGGGGTTGCCCAGCCACCGATGGAGGGCGGGACCGTCAGCCGAACACCGACTGTGCCCACTCCGGATGGTCGATGAACGGGTTGCGGTTGCCCTGGTACTGGGAGTCGATGATGTCGTTGCGCCGCTGCTCCGCCGACGACGGCGGGTCCTGCGCGTGCCACTGCAGCAGCACCGAGATCTTCCCCAGGTACGGCGTGCTGCCGTTGACCTGGTTGTTGGCCTCCAGGTCGGCGAAGCCGTCGCCACCCTCGTAGCGCACCGCCATGTACATGACCATCCGCGCGACGTCGCCCTTCACGGCGTTCGGCGGCTCGAAGGAGTCGCCGTCGGTCAGGCACGACGAGCAGTTGCTCACCGTCGACCCGCCGGTGTCGAAGTCCTTGTTGCCACGCGTGCCGTTGACCTGCACGTCCTCCGGCCGCAGGTGGTGCAGGTCGGTGCCCGGGCCGGCGGAGGTGCCGAAGTCGCCGTGCGACTGCGGCCACACGTGCTCGCGGTTCCACTGCCCGGTGTTGCCGCCGTTCGCGGACTTCGCGCGCGAGACCTGCGAGTAGAACAGCCGCACGTTGCTGCTGTTGTTCGGGTCCTGGTCGGTCACCTTGAGCGCTTCCCAGACCGCGGAGTAGGAGATCGTCCGCTGCACCGAGATGATGTCGTGCAGCTCGTTCTTCAACGCCTCCCCGCTGAGCCCCTGGGCGCTGTCGTAGTAGCCGTCCCGCGGTGCGGCGTCCGCGGCACGCGGCACCACGGTCAGGACGAGCGTGAGGATGATGGTCAGGCCGGTGTACCGGGACGTGCGCCGGCTCGTGGCCGCGCACCCCCGTCCGGCTCCCCCGAGTCGGTTCATGGGCACACCCCACACCATCGGCGACGTGACGCGCCAGAGGGCGCGCCGGAGTTCACCGGATGGTCACAGACGGTGACACCAGGCGTCACGACGCGGTCGGCGCGCGCTCCGGGTCGGCCGAGCGTCCGTGCACGAGGGCCGCCGCGCACATCGAGGCGACGACCAGCAGCCCGACGCACATCAGCGTCCCGGCCCGGAAGCCAGGGCCGAACACGTCCGGCGACGCGAAGTCGGCGCCGGCGATGCCCGCCAGCGGCGGGATCGCCGCCACCGCGAGCAGGCCCGCCGTGCGAGAGACCGCGTTGTTGATGCCCGACGCGATCCCGGCCTGCTCGTCGGGTGCCGCTGCGAGGACGGCGGTCGTCAGCGGCGCCACCAGGAGCGTGATGCCCAGGCCCAGCAGCGTCGCGCCGGGCAGCACGTCGGCCCAGAAGCTCGCGTCGGCACCGACCCGCAGGAGCAGCAGCAGCCCGGCCGCCGACACCAGCGGCCCGACCGTCATCGGGATCCTCGGTCCGATCCTCTGGCCGAGCGCACCCGCGCGCGACGAGAGCAGCAGCATGAGCACCGTGAGCGGCAGCGTCGCGAGGCCCGCCTCGAGCGGCGTGTAGCCGGCCACGTACTGCAGCTGCAGCACGAGCAGGAACATCGTGCCGCTCAGCGCCGCGTAGATCGCGAACGTGCAGAGGTTGGCGGCCGTGAAGACCCGGTCGGCGAACAGCGACAGCGGGACGAGCGCGTGCGGCGAGCGCGCCTGGTGCACGACGAACGCCACGAGCAGCACCACGCCGACCAGCGCCGGCCACCACGTCTGCTCGACCAGCCCGTAGGTGAGGAACGCGAGCGTGCCCACGGTGAGCGCGGCGCCCTCGACGTCGAGCCGGGTCTGCGCGCCCCGCGACTCCGGCACGTGCCGCACCGTCACCCACACGACCGCCGCGGCGAGCGGCACGTTGATCCAGAAGACCGAGCGCCAGCCGACGGCGTCGACGAGCGTGCCACCCACGAGCGGACCCAGCGCGGTCGTGACGCCCGCCAGGCCCGACCACAGCCCGATCGCCCGACCACGGTCCTCCGGACGGATCGACGCCGAGATGATCGCCAGGCTCCCCGGCGTGAGCAGTGCTCCCCCGACGCCCTGCAGACCGCGGGCCGCCACCAGCACCTGGATGGTCGGAGCCACCGCGCAGAGCACCGACGCGGCGCCGAACCAGACGACACCGACCACGAACACCCGACGTCGGCCGTAGCGGTCGCCCAGCGACCCGCCCACGAGGATGAGCGAGGCGAGCGCGAGCGTGTAGGCGTTGACGGTCCACTGCAGCCCGGCGACCCCGGACTGCAGGTCGTCGTCGACCGCCGGCAGCGCCAGGGTGACGATCGAGCCGTCGAGGAACGCCATGCCCGTGCCCAGCACCATCGCGGCCACGAGCCAGCGGCCCGCCGCCGAGTCGAGCCTCACGCCTCCCGCCCGAACAGGGCTGCGCCGTTGTGCCACAGCACCCGGCGCAGCCAGTCGTCGCCGAGGTCGAGGCGCTGCAGCACCTCCACCTGGTGCGCGTAGGCGTAGGGGATGTTCGGGTAGTCGGTGCCGAACAGCACGCGGTCGCCGAGGTCGGCCAGCCGCCGGCGCAGCACCGTCGCGAGCTCGCGGGAGCCCTCCCAGAAGTCGACGAGCACCATCGTGGTGTCGAGGCGGACCTCGGCGAAGCGGTCGGCGAGGTCGAGGAACGCCTCGTACTCCGGCATCCCGAGGTGGGCGACCACGATCCGCAGCCCCGGAAAGCGCTCGAGCACGCGCGCGACGCCGTCCGGACCGGTGTGCGCCCCGGGCGCCGGACCCGACCCGGCGTGCAGCACGACGGGCGTGCCGCTCTCCGCGAGCGTGCCCCACACCGGGTCGAGCAGCGGGTCGTCGGCGGCGAAGTCGCCCACCTGCAGGTGGGCCTTGAACACCTCGACCCCCGACTCCACGAGCGCCGGCACGTAGGTCGCGGCCCCCGGCTCGGGGTAGAACGTCGCCGAGCGCAGCGCCTCGGGCACGCGTCGGGCGAAGTCGAGCGTCCAGTCGTTCATGAACGTCGCGACGCCGGGGCGGTGCGCGTAGGAGAGCGCCGAGAAGTGCCGGACGCCCATGTCGCGCAGGTGCGCGACCCGCTCCTCGTCGCTTCCGCGGTACGTGATCGGCCAGGGCCTGCCCAGGAGCGGCCCGGCGGCGTCGAAGTACGCCCAGACCTTCGCCAGCACCTTCGGGTGCATGAAGTGCACGTGCACGTCGAACAGCCCGGGGAGGTCGAGGGACGCCGCGAGCGCCGGCAGGTCGGCATCGGCCAGCCCGCGACGGTCGGCGTCCGCCGAGGTCATCTAGCGCATGCCCTTGATCTTGCGACCCAGCTCACGCTGCGCGTCGGCCTTCGCCTGACGCTCGGCGATGGCGTGCCGCTTGTCGTACTGCTTCTTGCCGCGGGCGAGCGCGATCTCGACCTTCGCGCGGCCGTCCTTGAAGTACAGGGAGAGCGGCACGATCGTCAGGCCCTTGGCCTGGATGCGCTGCTCGATCTTGTCGATCTCCTGGCGGTTCAGCAGCATCTTGCGACGCCGCCGCGTCTCATGGTTGGTCCACGTGCCCTGGCTGTACTCGGGGATGTGCACCTGGATCAGCCAGGCCTCGCCGTTCGCGATCTCGCCGAAGCCGTCGACCAGGGACGCCCGACCGGCACGCAACGACTTCACCTCGGTGCCCGTGAGGACCAGGCCGGCCTCGTAGGTGTCCTCGATGTGGTAGTCGTGGCGCGCCTTCTTGTTCTGCGCGATGAGCTTGCGCCCGGTCTCCTTGGCCACCGACCCATCCTAGTGCGTCGGGCCACACGGGCCCGGGCCGGTCACGGCCGGCTGGTCAGAGCCAGCCCATGGGGTTCACGGTGACGCCGTTGGCGATGACCATGAAGTGCAGGTGGCAGCCGGTGGAGTAGCCCGTGCTGCCGACGTAGCCGATCACCTCGCCGCGCGAGACCCGGGCGCCGGCGCTGCGGGCGAACCCGGACAGGTGGTTGTACGTCGTCACGATGCTCTGGCCGCGCTTGATGCCGTTGGCGAGGATGACGCGGTTGCCGTAGCCGGCGTTGTAGTACTGCTGGATGATCGTGCCGCTCGCGGCGGCGCGGATCGGGGTGCCGCAGCCGACGCCGAAGTCGGTGCCGTCGTGCAGCTTGTACACGCCGGTGACGGGGTGCACGCGCATGCCGTAGGGCGACGTGATCGGGCCGTTGACGGGGTAGGACAGCGCACCGTTGTCGTCGCCGCCGGAGAGTCCGCCGTTGTTGCCGCTGCCCCCGCGTCCGGCGCGCTCGCGGGCGCGCTGCCGCTCGAGCTCGCGACGGGCGAGCTCGGCGAGCTCGTTGTTGAGACGGTTCCGCTCGGCCTCGTAGGCGGCGAGCAGACGCTCGTCCTCGACCTTCGCGGCGCGTGCCTTCCCGCTCGCGTCGGCGCGGGCGTCGACGAGCTTGCCGACCTCGGCGGTCTGCGCCTCGGCGGCGGCCTCGAGCTCGGTCATCTTCTGGAGGTTGGCGGCGGCGGCCTGGCGGGCCACGGCGACCTGGTCGCGCAGCTTCTCGACCTTGTCGCGGTTGAGGCGCAGGATGACCTTGGCGGCCGCGAGCTTCTGCATGCGCGAGACCTGCGCGTCGCCGACGGAGGCGTTGAGGCTCATCCGGTCGGTGAACGTCGACGGGCTCTCGCCGCCGAGCAGCTCGCCGAACGCCTTCATCCCGCGGTCGCCCTCCTGCACGGTCTGGACGGTGAACGCCTTCACCTCGTCCTCGGACGCCTTGAGCCGCCGCTCCCCCTTCTTCAGGTCGGCGACGGCCTTGTCGAGGGCGGCCTGGCTGCGGTCGAGCTCGGCCTGCATGCGGGCGTCCTCGGCCTGCGACACGGCCAGCTGGCCACGGGTCTTGCCGAGCGTCGCCCGCGCCGACGAGAGCTTGGCCTGCGCGGCGTCGAGCGCCTTCGCGGCCTTCGCGTACGCGGCGCTGGAGGAGTCGAGCGACTTCTGCGCGCCGTCGATCTTGCCGTTGACGCCCTGCCGCTGACGCTGGAGGTCGTCCTTCTTGTCGGCCAGCACCGGGTTGGTCAGCCCGACCACGAGCGCGCACGTCGCGAGGAGCGCGAGCACGCCCCGACCCGCGTGACGACGCGTGGCGGTTCGATGCGGACGGGACGACGTGCGGTGGGACATGGGACCTCGGCCTTGGGGAAGGAGAACTGCGAGGTGACCCGCCGCGAGGCGGGTGGTGCAGGTGTTACTGGTGTGACTCTAAGCCATCACGGTCACACGTCAAGGTACTTGCGGGTCATCACGAGTGTCGGGACGAGCGCCAGGAGCATGGCGAGCACGGTCGTGTAGCCCATGACGGCGGCCGCCTCCTGCCATCGGATCCAGGTGGTCAGCTCCCCCAGCTGGGTGCGCAGGTAGCCGTAGACGACGAACGACATGAACGCCGCCAGGCCTCCTGCGGCGAGCGCGGCCGACACCAGCGCGGCGAGCAGCGACTCGAGCACGAACGGCAGCTGGATGTGCCAGCTGGAGGCGCCGACGAGGCGCATGATGCCGATCTCGCGACGTCGGGCGTAGGCCGTCATGCGGATGGTGTTCGACACCTGGAGGATCGCCGCGACGATGAGCAGCAGCGACGTGGCCAGCGCGGCCCAGCGCATCTTGTCGAGGATCTCGAACAGGGGCCCGAGCAGCTTCTTCAGCGACTGCACGTTGCCGACGCCGTCCATGCCCGAGACCTGGCTGACGAGACCGTCGAACTGCTGGGGGTCCTTCAGCGTGACGAAGTAGGACTCGGGGAAGTCCGACGGCTCGACGGTGTCGAGCTGGGCCTTGCCGGAGTCGGTCTGGCCCAGCAGCTCACGTGCCTTGTCGTAGTTCTCCTGCGGGCTGCGGACGTCGTAGGACTTGACCTCGGGGTTGGTCGACAGCGCCTCGCGGACGGCCGCGGTCTGGTCCTTGGTCGCGGCACCCCCGACGCACGTGGGCGCCGTGGAGTTGTCGGTGCACAGGTTGACCTGCACCTGCAGCCGGTCGCCGTAGAACTGCTCGGTGCGGTCGGCCTGGCTCTGCAGCAGCAGGCCCAGCGCCGCCAGCAGCAGCGAGACGGTCATGGTGACGACCAACGAGATGGTCATGGACGTGTTGCGGGACAGGCTCGCGCGGAGCTCGCTCAGGATGGTGCGCACAGGATCGCCTCAGGACTGGTAGCCGTAGATGCCGCGGGCCTCGTCGCGCACGACGCGCCCCTCGTCGAGCTCGATGACGCGCTTGCGCATCTGGTCGACGATCGAGGAGTCGTGGGTGGCCATGACGACGGTGGTGTCGGTGCGGTTGATGCGGTCGAGCAGCTTCATGATGCCGACGCTGGTGGTGGGGTCGAGGTTGCCGGTGGGCTCGTCGGCGATGAGGATCATCGGCCGGTTGACGAACGCGCGGGCGATGGCGACGCGCTGCTGCTCGCCACCGGACAGCTCGTCGGGCATGCGGTGGCCCTTGCCCTCCAGCCCGACCATCTCGAGCGTCTCGGGCACCAGCTGGTCGATCTCGGAGCGCGAGCGGCCGATGACCTGCAGCGCGAACGCGACGTTCTCGTGGACGGTCTTGTTGGGCAGGAGGCGGAAGTCCTGGAAGACCGTGCCCACCTGGCGGCGCAGCTTCGGCACCTTCCAGGACGAGAGCTTGTTGATCTCCTTGCCGGCCACGTGCACGCGTCCCGACGTCGGCCGCGCCTCGCGCAGGACGAGACGCAGGAACGTCGACTTGCCCGACCCCGAGGATCCGACGAGGAAGACGAACTCCCCCTTCTCGATCTCCAGGTCGACGGCGTCCAGCGCAGGACGCTTCTGGCCCGGGTAGGTCTTGGTGACCTTGTCGAAGCGAATCACCCGACGAGTCTAGGCACGCGGGTCCACGTCCCCGTGCAGACTCGCCCGCGCTCGGTAGCGTGACGACATGCTCCCCCGCCTGCCCGACCCGCGTCGTCTGCCGGACCTGGTCGAGGCGGTCGCCTCGCTGCTGCCACGGGCCGTGGGGCTGCTAGACTCGGCCGAGGACCTGGTGCGCCGGGCGCACCGGTTGGTCGACGACATCGACGCCACGCGCAAGGCGGCGGACGCCGTCGTCGTGCGCACGGCGGGCACGGTGGCCAGCGTCGAGCCCACGCTCGAGCGGGCCCAGGCGATGGTCGACACGTTCGGGCCGATCCTCGACGACCTCGCTCCGTCGATCGAGCGGCTGGCCCCGACGCTGCAGCGCATCTCCGAGACCACGTCGCCCGACGAGATCGAGGCGCTGGTGGGCCTCATCGACCACCTGCCGATGCTCGTGGAGAAGCTCGAGACCGACATCGTCCCGATCCTGGAGGACATGAAGAACGTCGGACCCGACATCCACGCGCTCCTCGACACCGCCACCGACCTCGCGGGCATGCTCGAGAAGGTGCCCGGCCTGAACCGACGTCGCAGCAGGGCTCGACCCGACTGACGCGCGGTGGCAGGGTCGAGTCATGGCCGACCCCGAGAGTCCCGATGTCGACAGCGCCGTCGACGGCGCCGTGCCCGAGAAGGACCTCCTGCGCGACTACCTGTACACGGCGCGTGACGCGCTGCGCTGGAAGGTGGAGGGTCTCGGCGAGCTCGACGCGCGCCGCAGCCTCACGCCGACCGGCCTGAGTCTCCTGGGCCTGGTGCACCACACCGCCGTCTGCGCGTGCGAGTACTTCGGGGTGGTGTTCGACCGGCCGTTCCCCGAGCCGACGCCCGACGTCGACGCCGACCCCCACGCCGACTTCGTGGTGCCGGCCGAGGTCAGCCTCGAGGAGGCGCTCGGCTACGTGGACCGCGCGTGGGCGCACGCCGACGCGACGATCGACGCGCTCGACCTGGACGCGACCGGGGTCGTGCCGTGGTGGACCGCTCCTCGCGACGTGGTGACGCTGCGGCGGGTGCTGGTGCACATGATCGCCGAGGCGCACCGGCACGCCGGGCACGCCGACGTGCTCCGCGAGCGCCTGGACGGTCTGGCCGGGCTACGGCCCGACGCCACGAACCTGCCCGACGACGTCACCTGGCAGGACCACGTGGCCAGGGTCGACGCAGTCGCGCACGACGCCGCGGCCCGGCACGACGCCACCTGACCGGGGCCGGGGCCGGCCCGCGGGGGCAGGGTCAGGCGGTGGCCTCGGCCTCCTGGCCGCGACGCCATCGGATGCCGGCCTCGATGAAGTCGTCGATCTCGCCGTCGAGCACGGCCTGGGTCTGGCCCGTCTCGTGCTCGGTGCGCAGGTCCTTGACCATCTGGTACGGGTTGAGCACGTAGTTGCGCATCTGGTCGCCCCACGTGGCCTGCACGTCGCCGCGCAACGAGTCGAGGTGCGCGCGCTCCTCGGCCTTCTTGAGGGCGAGCAGCTTGGCCTTGAGGATCACCATGGCGCTGGCCTTGTTCTGCAGCTGGCTCTTCTCGTTCTGGCAGCTGACCACGACGCCCGTCGGGACGTGCGTCAGGCGCACGGCCGAGTCGGTCGTGTTGACGCTCTGGCCGCCAGGGCCCGACGAGCGGTACACGTCGACGCGGATCTCCTCGTCGGGCACGTCGATCTCGTCGGTCTGCTCCAGCACGGGCACGACCTCGATCGCCGCGAACGACGTCTGGCGCCGGCCCTGGTTGTCGAACGGCGAGATGCGCACGAGCCGGTGCGTGCCGGACTCGACCGACAGGGTGCCGTACGCGTAGGGCGCCTTGACGGCGAACGTCGTCGACTTGATGCCGGCCTCCTCGGCGTAGGAGGTGTCGTAGACCTCCACCGGGTAGCCGTGCCGCTCGGCCCAGCGCGTGTACATGCGCTGCAGCATCATGGCGAAGTCGGCCGCGTCGACGCCGCCGGCGCCGGAGCGGATGGTCACCAGGGCCTCGCGCTCGTCGTACTCGCCCGACAGCAGCGTGCGGACCTCGAGCGACTCGACGGCCTGGTGCAGCTTGACCAGCTCGGACTCCGCCTCGGCCAGGGAGTCGGCGTCGCCCTCCTCCTGCGCGAGCTCGACGAGGACCTCGAGGTCCTCGAGCCGGCCGCGCAGACCCGTGATGCGCTCGAGCTGCGCCTGCAGCGTCGACAGACGCCCGGTGACGCGCTGCGCGTTCGCCTGGTCGTCCCAGAGGTCCGGCGCGCCGACCTGCTCCTGGAGCTCGTCGATCTCGCGCTGCATCGCGTCGAGGTCGAGCACCTTCTCGATGGAGGTCAGGGTCGCGCCGAGCTCCTTGATCTGCTCGGGGAAGTCGGTGGCCACCTGTCGAGGTTACCGGCCCTGTGGTGGGATCGAGACCGTGGCGTGCCTGTTCTGCAAGATCGTCGCCGGCGACGAGCCGGCCGAGGTGGTGCTGGAGGACGAGCACGTGCTCGGCTTCCTCGACGTGCGGCCCGTGTTCAAGGGGCACACGCTGCTCGTCCCGCGCGAGCACGTGGACACGCTGCTCGACCTGCCGGAGCCGATGACCGTGCCGCTGTTCGCGGCGGCCCGGCGCGCTGCCGCGGCGATGTCGAGCGAGCTGGGCGCGCAGGGCACGTTCGTGGCGATGAACAACGTGGTCTCCCAGAGCGTGCCGCACCTGCACGTGCACGTCGTGCCGCGCACGAAGGGCGACGGCCTGCGCGGCTTCTTCTGGCCGCGCACCCGCTACGCCGACGGCGAGGCGCGGGAGTACCGCGACCGCCTGCGTCACGCGCTCGTCGACTGATCGTCACCGCCGGGGGCTTGCGTCACCGTGCCGACTCGGGTTGGCATGGGAGCCATGAACACATCGGGGAACCAGAAAGCACCTGTCCTGCGACGGCTCGTCGTCCTCCTGACCGGCGCCCTGCTCGGGCTCGGCAGCGTGGTGGGCGTCGCGTCGTCCGCGTCGGCCGTGACCCAGGCGCAGGCCGAGTCGGCCTTCCGCGCCGCCGGCATCACGTGGTCGTCGTCGGGAGGCTGCACCACACGCAGCAACCCGTCGTGCACGTCGTTCGAGGGCCTCCGCCAGACCAGCGTCGACGGTGCGCGCACGCTCAAGTCGGCCAGCGGCTGCGCACTGAACATCACGGGCGGCACCGAGGTCGGCCACGCGTCGGGGACGTACTCGCACTACAACGGCTACAAGCTCGACTTCAGCCTGTCGACCTGCCTGACGTCGTACGTGACGAACACGTTCACGTACGTCGGCACGCGCAGCGACGGCGCGCAGCTGTACCGCTCCGCGTCGGGCAACGAGTACGCGAAGGAAGGCAGCCACTGGGACGTCACCTTCTTCACCTGCGGCGGCTGCTGACGTCGCACCGACCCGTCCACGACCGACGACGCCCACCCCGAGGTCGGGGTGGGCGTCGTCGCGTCTGCGTCCGTCGGTCGCCGGGGCCCGGTCGCCGAGCTCAGTCGTTCGAGACGCCGAACCCGGCGACGGCGACGCGCGTGGCGTCGGCGACGAGGTCGTCGTCGGCCTCGGCGTCCTGGTCGTCCTTGGACGACATGATGGCGATGACGATGGGCGCGCCCTCCGCGCGACGCAGGATCGCGATGTCGTTGCGGGTGCCGTACTTGGCCGCGCCGGTCTTGTCGGCGACCTCCCACGTATCGGGGACGCCGGCGCGGATGAGGTCGTCGCCGGTGGTGTTGCGCACCATGAGGTCGGTCAGGAAGGCGCGCGCGTAGCCGTCGTTGACGGCCTTCTCGCCGTCGGCCGGCGGGAGCGTGAGCCGACGCAGGTCGGTGGCGAGCGCCTGGGGCGTGGTGGTGTCACGGTCGTCGCCGGGCGTGGCCTCGTTGAGGTCGGGCTCGATGCGCGACACCTTCGTCGTCCGGTCGCCGATCTCGCGCAGCACGCCCTGCAGCTCCTCAGGACCGCCGAGCAGGTCGAACAGCAGGTTGCCGGCGGTGTTGTCGCTGTACCGGACGGCCGCGTCGGCCACCTCGCGGACGGTGAGCTCGGTCTGCCCGGCCTCGAGCGCCTTCTCGACCTGCGGGGAGAAGTCGACGAGGTCGTCCTCGCTGATCTGCACGGTCTGGTCGAGCACCGACCGGGGCTTCTCGTGCAGCAGCGCGCCGACCGCGATCGCCTTGATCGTCGACGCGTACGCGAACCGCTCCCCCGCCCTGTGCTCCACGACCTGGCCGGTGCCGGTGTCGATGGCGTAGACGCCGAGCCGCGCGTCGTACTCCTGCTCCAGGTCGGCGAAGTCGGCCGAGAAGGTGGGCGACGCGGTGGGCGTGGAGGTGGCGCCGGGGTCGGCGCTGCTCCCTCCGCCGGTGCACCCGGCGAGCAGCAGGGCGGTGGCGACCACGGGCAGCAGCAGGCGACGCATGGCCCCTATTCGACCATCCCCGTCCACACGGGGGTGTCTGGGTCGTCCGTGACGGGTACCCCTCCGCCACGACGACGTGCGGCACCGTGCGTCGGAAGCCACGAGGAGCCGCCATGTTCACCCACCAGAAGCCGCTGCAGTTCACGGCGCGTCCCGACGCGCCCGACCCGGCCTTCGCCCGTCGCTTCCAGGAGGTGCTGGGCGGCAAGTGGGGCGAGATGACCGTCGCCATGCAGTACCTCTACCAGGGCTGGAACTGTCGTCTGCCCGGCAAGTACAAGGACATGCTCATGTCGATCGGCACCGAGGAGCTGAGCCACGTCGAGATGATCACGACCATGATCGACCAGCTGCTCGACAAGGCGCCGCCGATGGCCCCGGACGACACGACGGGCTCGACGCAGGCCAGCGAGTTCGGGCAGCAGAACCCGCAGCAGACGATCGTCAACGGCGGCGGTGCCTACCCTCACGACAGCAACGGCGTGCCGTGGTCGGGCGCGTTCGTCACGGCGAGCGGCAACCTGATGGCCGACTTCCACCTGAACGTGACGGCGGAGATGCAGGGCCGCCTGCAGGTGGCGCGTCTGTTCCACATGACCGACGACCGGGGCGTGAAGGACCTGATCCGGTTCCTGGTCACGCGTGACCACATGCACCAGATGCAGTGGCTGTCGGCCATCGAGGAGCTGAAGGCCGACGGGCTCGACGGCGTGCCGACGCCCGAGGCGTTCCCGCTGGAGGAGGAGTTCGACGAGTTCTCGCACACGTTCATCCAGGCGAGCGACGGCGAGGCGGCGACCGAGGGGTCGTGGGCGTCGGGTCCGGCGCCGGACGGCCGCGGCGACTTCCGTTCGGCGCTGATCGAGGCGCATGGGCAGATTCCCGAGCTGGCTCCGGGCGACCCGCGTCTCTACGGGACGCAGGAGCTGCAGGAGACGAAGGGGCTCATCGACAAGGCGAAGGACGCGCTGTCGTGAGCCCGGTCGCCTACGCACGGCAGGCGCCGACCGCGCCTGCGGTGCCGCGCGGCGTCGCCCGCCTCGTCGTCTTCGTGGCGGCGTGGTGGGCGGCGCTGGCGGTCACCGCAGCAGGAGGTCGATGGTGATCACGCTCGACGTCGCACCTGGCGTCCACCGGGTGGAGCACGCGTCGACCTGCTGCTACCTCGTCGAGGACGACACCCACCGGGGTGGCGTCCTCGTCGACGGCGGCCTGCCCGGGTGTCGGCCCCTGGTCGAGCAGCTGCTCTGGCGGCGCAGGATGAGCTGGGAGTCGCTGGAGGCCGTGGTGCTCACGCACGCGCACTTCGACCACCTGGGGGTGTGCGCGGCGGCCGAGCGGCGCGGCGTGCACACCTGGGTGCACACCGGTGACGGGCCGATCGCGCGGCGTCCGTACACCTACCGTCCGGGGCGGCCTCGGCTGCTCTACCCGGCGCTGCACCCCGGCTCGTGGCGGCACCTCGCCGCGATGGTGCGGGCCGGTGCGCTCGGCGTCGAGGGGCTGGACAGTCCGGTGCTCGTGCAGGACGCGGACACGCTGCTCCCCGGCGGTCTGCGCGCGGTGCCCACGCCAGGTCACACGGACGGCCACGTGGCCTTCCACCTGCCCGACCGTGGCGTCGTGCTCACCGGCGACGCCTTGGTGACCCTCGACCCGTACACCGGACGTCGCGGGCCGCGCGTCGTCGCGCGGGCCGGGACGCGTGACCGCGACCGTGCGCTCGCATCGCTCGACGCCATCGCCGAGACCGACGCCGCCGTCGTGCTGCCCGGTCACGGCGAACCGTTCCTCGACGGCGCCCGCGCCGCGGCCTCGATGGCCCGCGTCGCCGGGGCCGCCTGACCTGCACTCGCCTGACCTGCCCTGTCCTGTCCCGACCTGACCAGCACCGAGAGGTACCACCGTGTCCGAGAGCCACCACCTGTCCAGCACCGGCCCGCGCCCTGACGAGGACCCTGTCGTCCTCGCCCGCGGGGCAGCCCTCCTGTTCGGTGCCGTCTTCCTCCTCGTCGGCGTGCTGGGCTTCGTCCCGGGCGTCACGACCGACCTCGACCAGCTGAGCGGCAGCGGCCACCACAGCGGCGCGGAGCTGTTCGGCGTGTTCCAGGTGTCGGTGCTGCACAACGTCGTGCACCTGCTGTTCGGCCTGCTCGGCCTCGCGGCGGCCCTCCGCCCTCGCCTCGCTCCCGCCTACCTGGTGGGCAGCGGCATCGTCTACGCCGCCCTCACGATCTACGGGCTCGTGATCGACCACGGCTCCGACTCCAACGTCGTGCCGGTCGACACCGCCGACACCTGGCTGCACGCCGTCCTCGCGATCGCGATGCTGCTCATCGGCTTCGCCGTCGGCTCGGCGTTGCAGCGGAAGGGGCAGTACACGCGCTGACACCGGGACGTCAGGACGGTAGGACCAGATCCCCCGAATACGGCCTAGCGTGCGGCGTTGTCAAGCCGTCTTCAGAAGAACGTTCGAACCCTTCTGCCCGCCGCTCCTCCCATGGGTTGATCGACGCACACACCGTCGACGCTCCCAGGGGGGACACATCATGTTCAGTTCGCGACGCCGCCGCAGGCAACGCACCACCACCGGTCTCGGCCTCGCCGTCCTGTCCGCCGTCACGATCGCCGCGCTGCTCGCGGCGGCTCCGGCATCCGCGGCCGACGAGCCGGCCACGCCCGAGGGTCGGGGCATCGCGCCGCTGCCCAGCGGGTACGAGTCGCTCGGGGACCTGCCGTCGGTGCAGGCCGAGAAGCCGTTGAACGACGCCCTCGACGCCCTGCACGCGCTCTACGCCGAGAAGTACCTCGCCGGTGGAGCCGGCGCCGCGACCGCGCAGGCGGACGGTGAGCCGTCGCTCGACGAGCGGATCGCAGCGGCACGCGCGGAGGTCGAGCGCGTCGCCGGGCGGCCGTACTCGGAGATCGAGCCCGAGCCCGACTTCTCCACCGACGCGTCCACCACGTCCGACTCCGACGCCCAGGTCATGGCGGCGACGCAGAAGGCGCTGCCCGTACGCCACTCCACCCAGCGCACCTCCTACTACTGCGGGCCCGCGTCCGTCGCGATGGCCATCCGCGCGTCGTGCAGCGCCTGCGAGCGGAGCCGCTACAACTCCTCCGACACCATCTCGCAGACGACGCTGGCAGCGTCTCGCTACCTCGCGACGACCTCGAGCGGCACGAGCATGTCGCGCATCCCGCTCACGCTCAAGAGGTGGGCGGGCTTCGCGTCCCGCCTCGTCTCGAGCCCGTCGGCGGCGTCCATCAAGAGCGGTGTCGTCAACTCGATCGGCGTCTACAACCGCGCCGTCGTGTACGGGACGCGGGAGCTGGCCGGGGCCGGCAACCCGCACTACAACTACCACTACACGACCTTCACGATCGACCACCTGATCATGGGCTACGGCTACTCCGGCTCGGGCGACCGACTCGCCTACGCGGACCCGGTCGCGGGCCGTTGGACCAACACGGGACAGTCGAGCGCCCCGAGGAAGACCAACGCCATGAGGAACACGAGCATGCGCATCTTCACCCAGCCATGGGGCGTCGTCCTGTGACCTCAGCGCGCAGGACCGCCGCCATCGCCTCGGTGATGGCGGCGGTCGTCCTCGGCACGGCCTCCTGCACGACGACGCAGGAGCCGGAGCCCCAGCGTCAGTTCGCGCTCTCCCCCACGCCGCCGTCGTTCAGGGAGGGCGACGACTACACCGTGCAGTCACGCATCCCGACGGTCCTGGAGGGACAGCAGGCCGTCTACTTCGACCGCGCCGACGGGCGCCTGATCATGTCGCTCTCCGGCACGTCGGAGTCTGGCCAACCCTCCGAGGACGACCCGCGGGGCGGCGCCCTGGTCTCCGTCGACCCGAAGACCCGCGACGTCACCGAGCTTGCCCGCCATGGGAAGCCGGGCTCCCCGCGCTACATCGTCGACGTCACCGTCGCCGGCGAGACCGTGGTGTGGGTCGAGACCACGCAGCCGAACTACGACGCCATGCCGTGGCGGATGTATGCGCTCGACCTCGCGACGGGAGAGGAGAAGGAGCTCGCGTCCTACCAGCAGCTCGGCATCACGGACCCGCCCTGGCCGTCTCCGAACGCCATCCGGCCGCAAGTCGTGGGCGACGACGTCTACGTCGTCGCGGTCGATCGCGTGGACGACCAGCAGAACGTCGTCCAGACATCCGCCTACCGCGTGCCGTTGACAGGAGGCAAGCTCGAGAAGGTCGCGCCGAAGGCGACCGGCGCCTGGGCCGCGGGACGTGAGCTCGACGTCCTCGTCGACAGCGAGCTCGTGCCCTGGGATCCGGACCGTGGGACCTCCGGAGAGGTCACCGACGCAGGGTTGCCCGCTGACTGCGGCGCCTTCGCCGCGAAGGGTGTCCGCGTCGCCTGCACGACGGCCGACGGTCGCCGCCGTCTGACGGTCGAGTCGACCGAGCACGGTCGCTCCACCGTCGACCTCGGCAAGAACACAGTCGGGTATCTCAACGGCACCGACGACTGGGTCAGCTTCTCCACCGGCGACCGCGCCTATCTTCTCGACCTGCGACGCGGGAAGCTCTTCTCCCTCCCCGGCAGCAACGACACCGGCTCGAGCCGTCTCAGTGGCAGCAGCTTCATCTACGTCAAGCAGACGTCCAGCCCGGACGCCATGCGGCTGGTGACGCTCGTGGACAAGGACCGGTGAGCACGACCCAGAGACCCGGGTGCCGACGTCGAGAGGGCCGGATGACCCTGGACAAGGGACGTGCGTCGACCTTCGTGTTCGACCTCGGCAGGAGGAGCGCGGTGGCCGGGCGATCGGTCCGAGACTGCCGACCGAGCTCGAAGTGCTCCGCCGACGCCGGTCGCCGCACTGGACGTGACTACGTGATCGCTCGTACGTCGTTGGCCGACGCCCGACAGGCGATCTCGCCCGCGCCGGAACCCTGAGATTCATCTGTCTCAGTCCCTGGCCCCGTCAAGGTCGAGTTGCCTCTGCGGGGTCTTTGCGGTGTTTCTCGGGTGATCTGTCCGCTTTGATTTCTATGATCGGCCCATGGCCAACAACTTCGACTGCCCACGCTGCGAAGCCAGAACGCAGTACATCACCCAGGCAGTGGGGAGCGCGAAGAACCAGAACGCCTTTTACGCCGAGCCGGCCGTCAACGCTTATCTGCAGTGCACAAGTTGCACTTTCGTTTTCGGCGGTGTGCTTGACGCTTACTCGCATACGAAGGTGCTGGACTGGTGGCCTCGCAGGATCGTTTCGCAGACGTTCGAGGATGTCCCCGACCACATCGCATCGGCGGCTTCTGAGGCATACGTCTGCCTTGGTGCCGGTGCCTATCGAGCAGCGGGCGCAATGGCGCGCGCCGTAGTCGAAGCGACGGCGAAGGACAAGAAGATCGTCAAGGGCCAGATTTACGACAAGGTCGAGTCGATGTACGAGATGCGCTTGATCCGCGAACACATTCGCGACGCGGCGCACGAGGTTCGCCACTTCGGCAACGACATGGCGCACGGCGACTTCGTCAACGACGTCACTGAGGCCGAAGCTGAGGCCACGCTCGAACTGATGGCTGAAGTCCTCAACGAGGTGTACCAGTCGCCTCGCCGCGTTGAGAAGCGACGCGAAGCTCGTCTTGCGAAGAAGGACGCCGTCGGATGAGTCTCGACAATCCCGCTGGACGACTGCTCGCGCAGATTCAACTCGTGCACTCGCGTCAGCCTGCAGAAGCAGCGTACGACTCCTGGTGCGCAGTTTGGGGTCTCGATCAGGACGACTGGCGCGCCAAAGTCGAGTTCATGCGTCGAGCCGAAGAAATGATGCGGCTCGGGCTCGAACTGGAAAGTGAAGTTGCCGCGTTGCCGAAGGGGCTCATCGGCGGCAACGCGGACCGCCTGCCGCAAGTCCGTGGCGTACTGGACCACTTCCCAGTGGCCCCGAGTGTGCAACTGAGCCAGATGCTGAACCCTCTCAAGCCTGATGGGGTGCTCGCGCTGGAGAATCTGGATGGTCTCCTGTCTGAGATGCGGCGGCAGCCGGTCTTGCTCGAGCCCGCACGGGAATCGCTGGTCGACCAGACGCGTGCTCTCATCGACCAGGTGATTGCCAGCAACGACCTCAGCGAGAACGTCAAACGAGCAATCGTTGACCAGCTGCGCGAGGTCGAGCGAACGCTGCTCGATACGCAGATCACCGGCACGCTGCCTGTCGAGCGCGCGGCGCGTGGCCTGGCGGGAGTGATGACGACGCTGTACCTGCGAGGAGAAAAGGTTGCGAAGCATCCAGTCACCCGCGCGATGATCGGTCTGGCCCTGGCGGTGGATTTCGCGCTCAACGGTGCGGCGAACTACGTCGAGCTGACGTCGTCACCGAATCCGTTGGTGGTTGAGTTGATCGGCGATCCAACTGATCTCCTACCCGCTTTGCCTGCTGCACCCGGTGAGACGGAAGCCTCGCCCACGCCTGAGGGAGCGACGGGGCAACAGGCCAACTAGATTAGATCGTCGCTCGGTCCAAGACGCGCTGAACCTGCACCCCGCGCTACTGCCCGGGCCGTCCTGACGGCAACCGCACGCCGTCGCGAGTCAAGTCGCGAGCGATCTGCGACGGCGAGACACCACGCTGGTGGGCAGCGACGATGCGCACAAACACCGGCCCGACGGCCAGCGTTGCAGGGCCGGGCCGGATCCCTTTAGCTCGTGCGGCGGCCAGACCGTCGCGAGTGCGTTCGCGGATCTGCTCGGCCTCCCACTCGGCCAGCGCACTCATCATCCGCAGTGCGAGCCGTCCGCCCGACGTAGTCGAGTCGATGCCGACGTCCAGAGCGATCAGTGACCAGCCGTAGTCGCGTGCGTGGTCAATCGCGTGAGCAAGACCAGCAACGGACCGGCCGAGCCGGTCCAACTTCTCGACGACCAGCCCGTCCGCCTCGCCCTGCTCCAGCAACGCCAGCGCGTTCAGCAGACCAGGGCGGTCGTCGCGGCGACCGGACTGAGCCACGTCCTCGATGTAGGACACGGCCCAGCCCCGGTGGTCGGTCTCGCGCTGGATTGCGGCGCGCAGCGCGTCGAGCGAGTGCGGCTGGTGGCCGTGCTGGTCCACAGGTAGCCGACCAACCTGATCCGGCATGACCTCGCGCAGCCGCGCGGCGAGACCGTCGACCTCGTTGAGGGCTACCGGCAGATCGTCGGGGCTGGCAACCAGCGCGAACGATGCGGCCTTCCGCAGTTCGCGCGCGACCTTCCTGGCTTCGCCGTTGCCCGTCTTCGGCGCGGGACGCAGGTCGGGGTACACCGCAAACACGACGCCGTTGGACACCCCGTCGACCTGGTCGCGCGGAGCCTTGGCGTCCAGCCACTCGACCACCGAAGCCAGCACGCCAGCCGTGAACGACCTAGGTCCCGTGTAGCTGTGCTTGTCCAGCATCGCCAGGAGGTCTGCGCCCGTCGCGGGCTTGGTGGAGTCGACCGTCGTCCAGGAACGGCTACAACGGACCAAGTCCGGCCACGTCCAGCACGATCTCACCACCCTTGAAGCCGCGGCGAAGGTCATCGAGCGCCAAGACCTCGAAACCGTTTCTCGATGAACTCGTCAGTTCATCGGCTCGCGCAGCTGCGACGACGCCTCCGCCGACACACGCGTACGGGCGGGCCAGCCGGGTGGGGTGAGAGGAAGCGAGACAAAGCGCTCCAGGCGCACCGTGACCGTCCCGTCCACGACGCCCACCTGCACGGAGGACAACTCCTCCCCAGCCAGGTAGTCCTCGACCAGGGCCCGCGCCGACGCTGCGTCGAGCTCGACGCGCTGGTCGGCGTAGAAGGCGGCCTCGTCGAGACCGTCGGCCGCGGCCAACGCCGCGCCGTCGGCCAGGTTCGCGATTTCCTGACGCTGCAGGTAGGCCGTCGTCGCATTTACGACCACCGCCAGCAGCAGCGCGACCAGCACCAGGAACCCGATCGTCATCACCGTCACGCTCCCCCGCTCGTCCGCTCGCGTCATCGGCCCTCCCGAAAGGACCCGTACGGCTCGACGTGCGAGGCGTCGACCGCGACCCCACCGACCTCGTCCCCCAGCACCGACGGCGTCAGCGGCAACGGCTGCACCGTCCTCACCGACACCCGCACCGAGGAACCCGGCTGCAGGCACGACGACGGCGACGGCAGGCACACCACCACCACGTCGGCCTGGACCCTCTGGTCACCCAACGCCACGGCTGCTGCGCGCTGTGCGCGCTGGGTCGCCGTCACCGTGTCCGGCGCCTGCACGTACGCCCGCGCCGCCGCCTTGCTCGCCGACGACACCGCGTACGCCGCCCGCTGCGCGTCGAACACCGCGAGCATCACGTAGACGAACGGCACCAGCAGCAAGATCGTCAGCCACACGAGCTCCACCGGAGCCGACCCCCGCTCGTCCCTCACGGCTCCACCTGCACCAGCGCCCGCCCGCGCACGTCGAGCGCCACCCCCGGCCCCAGGACACCCAACGCCGGCACCCTGGCCCGCACCCGCACGACGACCGCCGGCGCACCCTCGAGCGACGTCCGCGTCGCGCTCACCGACCGCGCGTACCGGGCCGAGAGCGAGTCGGTGATCATCCGCCGCGCCCGCGCCTCCGCGTCCTCGGGCGTCGCCCCCAGCGGCGCGCCCGCCCTCGCTCCGTCCGACGCGGCCGCGGTCAGCGTGTTGCGCACGTGCAGCACCAGCCCGAGCTGCACGATCCCCAGCACCAGGGGGACCAGCAGCACCATGACGAGCACGAAGTCGACCACCGCCGAACCGCGCTCGCGGCGCATCAGCGCACCGAGCTCAGCGCGTCGCGCAGCATCGCCGTCAGCTCGGGACCGGCGACCGCCGTCAGCACCGCGACGAGTCCGGCGGACATGACGGTGATCATCACCCAGCCCGGCACGTCACCCCGTTCGTCGTGCGACGGCTCCAGCAGACGCGACCTCAGCCGCAGGGTCAGGGACGACATGACACCACTCCTTCAGCTCGACAGACGCAGGCCGACGAGGCCCGGGTAGAACGCGAAGACGACCGTGACGGGCAGGACGAGGAAGACGACGGGGATCATCATGAGGATCTCCTTGCGCCCACCCGACTCCATCAGCTCGCGGCGGGCGGACTCGCGGACATCGGCGGCCTGTGCGTGCAGCACGTCGACGAGCGGGGTGCCACGGTCGACGGCCACCGCGAGACCCTCGGCGAACCGGGCGATGCTGGCCACGCCGGTGCGCGACGCCAACGCGTCGAACGCGGCCGGCACGGTGTGGCCGGTGCGGACGTCGGCGAGCACCCGACCGAGCTCGTCGGCGAGCGCGCCCCGCAGCACACGCAGCACCCGGTCGAGCCCGGCGACGGGACTCTCCCCCGCAGCGACCGCCAGCGCGAGCAGGTCGGCGACCGCGGGGAACTCCTCCGCGAGCCGCTCCTCGCGGCGGGCCACCTGCGAGCTGAGGGCCGAGTCGCGACCCAGCACCCCGCCCACTAGACCCACGCCGCACAGCGTCAGCAGCACGACCGGCGAACCACCCGACGTGCTCCACACCAGCACCGCCAGGACCGCCGCCGCGGCGAAGCCCGCCGCACCCCACGCCAGCTGCTGCACGCGGAACGCGTCGACGCCGTAGGGCGAGCCGAGCCGCACCAGCCGCCGCTCGACGCTCGCCGTACCGCCCGTCAGGCGCCCGACGAGCTCGGCCGCACCACGCAGCCACGGGCCGTAGACCGCACCGACCGTGCTCGATGCCCGCGTCCGGACGGGCACGAGGTCGCTCAGGTACGGGTCGACCCGCATCGCCGGCGTCGGACGCCGGACCTGCCACCAGGCGACGACGACCAGCAGCACCCCGACCGCCGCCGCGGCACCCGCCGCCGCCCCCAGCAGCGTCGCCGTCATGCCAGCACCCGCCGTTCCTCCGGCAGCCGACCGAGCCACAGCATGAGCCGGTAGGCCACGACGCACACCACCGCGCCACCCACCAGGACGAGCGCGCCCGCGCCCGTCGCGTACCGCGCGACCACCTCGGGCTGCAGGCTCATGGCCGCGAGCACCACCCACGGGGCGGCGACGGCGAGGCGGGCCGCGTTGACCGTCCACGACTGGCGCGCCTCCAGCTCGCCGCGCGTCCGGCCCTCCTCGCGCAGGAAGCCGGACAACGCACGCAACATGCGGCCGAGGTCGCCGCCGCCGACGTCGCGAGCGATCCGCAACGCCTCGACGACGCGGTCGCCGGTCGGGTCGGCCAGACGCTGCTTCAACCGGTCGAGCGCGACGTCGAAGCGCCCCGTCGACTGGTAGTCGCGGCCGAACCGCGCGAACGGCTCGCGCAGACCCTCCGGCCCCCGCTCCCCCAGCTGCACGACCGCCTCGGGGAGCGACAGCCCCGCCCGCACGGCCGACGCGAGGTTGTCGACGGCGTCGGGCCACAGGTCGGCGTGCTCGCGGGCCCGGCGACGGGCGCGTCCCCGCAGCGTCGCCACGGGCAGCAGCGCCGCGAGCGTCCCCAGGACGAGACCGATGACCAGCACCCCCGACACCGCCGTCATCACCAGGCCAGCGACGACGAACGACCCGACGCACAGGGCGAGCAACGCGGCAGGCTCCACGTCGGACAGGCCTGCACGGTCGAGCAGCTCGCGCACCCGACGCCGGCCCGGCGTCCGGCGCTGCGGCAGCGGAGCGAGCGCCCACCACACCAGCAGCGCGACACCGGCCCCGGCGCACAACCCGGTCAGCGTGGCCACGGTGCGTCTCCGTCGGCGGCGAGCACCGCGTCGAGGTCGATGCCGACGCGCGCGAACGCCTCGGTCCGCGCGGGTCGCCCGTGACCACGACGCAGCACGGCACCGTCGCGCACGAACACCGTCTCGGACTCGATGTGCCCGTTCTCGACCCGTCCGCTGACCGCCGTGACCTCCTGGACCGCGCGGCGACCGTCGGCACCGAGCGCGGTGTGGACGACCAGGTCGATCGACGTCGCGACGGTCGGAACGACGAAGTCGCTGGTGATGTTCGCCCCGGCGAGCAGCGGCAGCGTGCACAGCTTCGTGAGCGCCTGCCGCGCGGAGCTGGCGTGGACGCTGGCCATGCCCGGCAGGCCCGCGTTGAGGGCGAGCAGCATGTCGAGCGCCTCGGCGGAGCGCACCTCGCCGACGACCACGCGGCTCGGCCGCATGCGCAGCGCCTCCTTGACGAGCATCCGCAGCGTCACCTCGCCGGTGCCCTCGAGGCCGGCCTGGCGGCACTGCAGCGCGACCCAGTCGGGGTGGCGCCCGCACTGCAGCTCGAACACCTCCTCCACGGTGATCAGCCGCTGCGACCCGGGGATCGCCGCGGCCAGGCAGTTCAGCAGCGTCGTCTTCCCCGCCTGGGTGCCGCCGGAGACCACGACGTTCAGCCCTGCCACGACGCTCGCCCGCAGGAATCGCGCGACGGCGGCGTCGATCGTGCCGAGCTCGACGAGGTCCTCCAACGAGTGCGCCCGCGCCACGAACTTGCGCACGTTGACCGCGCTGAACCCCCGCGCGATCCCGTCGAGCACCACGTGCAGCCGGTGCCCACCGGGCAGCATCGCGTCGACGAACGGCTGCGACACGTCGAGCCGGCGCCCCGACGTCGACAGCATCCGCTCCACCAGCTCCCGCACCTGCGTGGCCGTGAGGATGACCGACGTCAACTCGTGCCGACCCTCCCGCGCGACGAACACGCGGTCGGGCTCGTTGATCCACAGCTCCTCGACCGTCGGGTCGTCCAGGAACGACTGCAACGGACCGAGCCCGGCCACGTCGGCCACGATCCCGCCGACCACCCGGTCGGGCTCGGCCAGCGACCGGACAGCACCCGTCAGCGAACGCCGCTCGTGCTCGGCCACCACCTCGTGCGCCACCTCGCGCACCGCGTCGGCGTCCGTCTGCGGGTCGAGCCGCCGACGTCGCACCTGCTCGCGCACCCGCTCCGCGAGCGTCGCCTGCACCGGATCCACCACTGACCTGTCCCCGAGAAGTCGTGTCGATGCCCAGGACCATGACAAGAACAGCGCGATCTGTGAAGGGGCCGCCCGCCGAAACTGTGGACAAGTGGGACGGACGGACGACGACTGCCTTCGTCAGGAGCCCCGCACCTCATCGACGACGTCGCGGAGCAAGGTCAGGGTGACCTCGGCCGACGCGATCCGCGCGGCCACCCGTCCGCGAGTGTCGAGCACCCACGTACCGGGGACGGCCTGGACGGGAAGCACGTGGCTGAACCGCAGGGCGAGACGACTGTCGCGGTCGACCAAGGTCGGGTACCGGATCCCGAAACGCTCGTTGAAGGCTCGCGCGGCGGCAGGCGAGTCCCGCGCGAGAAGACCGATGAAGGCCACCTCCGACGGCGCGTCACCGGACACCTTTGCGAAGACCGGCGCCTCCTTGCGACAAGGAGCGCACCACGAGCCCCACCAGTTCACGACGACGACCTTGCCGCGGTAGGCGTCCAGGTCGACCGGTGCACCGTCGAGCGACTCCCCCTCGACGCCGTGGAGCACCTCGCGTTCGCTCGGGGGGAGGATGGTCACCCCCACGCTCGTATCTCGAGTCTCAGCGCCCACGCAGCCCGACAGCAGCAGCGCGCACGCCACCACCGTCACGACGCTCGCCTTCACCTGCCACCTCCCGAAGGACGTCGACGCTGCTCCGCACGCACGCTCGCCGTCACTGGGACTCTGCCAGCGAAGACTGCACGGCGACACACGCCCGTCGTGAGGTGGTGCGTCCGCCCCAGGAGCGGATCGCGCATCGGACGCTGGCGCTGGCGCTGCTCCGGTCGTCGCACCACGCAACCACGGCTGGTCAAGCGTGTCATCGCTCACGTACAGTGGAAGTCGGACTGCGAAAATGACCCGTTCGGGCTAGAGCGCAGGTGATCGCGGTCCGGGAGCATGTCCTCTGGGAGTGGGGAGAAGTGGAAGACATGGTGACGACCACCCGCGTGGTGCAGCCGTCGTTCGACGACGACGCCCTCGTTCCGCACGCCTACCTGCGCAGCCTCCTCAGCGAGGCCGCCACCCTCGCCCCGCGCGACGGCCTCGCCGACGTGCTCACGCTCGTCGCGGCAGCCGTCGAGGACTGCGCACTCACGCCCGACGTCGCGTTCTCGCTCGGCCAGCAGCTCCGTCTCGTCATCGGCGCCCACCCCGCCGACGGCGACCTCGACGCCCACCTGCTGCTCCACGCCCTGCTCTCGGAGCTGATCGAGGTCGCCAGCCTCGTCGACGGCGTCCACCTCGACGACCTCGAGCCGCTCGTGCAGCACCTCGTCTCCGTGGGAGACCTGGCCGAGGCCCAGCGCACCACGCGCCTCGCCGACGCCACCCGCGCCCGCGTCCGCGCGCTCGAGAGCAGCATCGCCGCCGACCTCGGCGCCGCCTGACCCTCCGCAGCCCGCTCACAGGAACCGCACAGGTTCCGCACGGACAGGCGACGGACAGTCCGTCCACACTGGACCCATGACCGCGCCCCTCACCCGCGCCGACGGCACGCCCCTGCGCGTCCTCGTCGTCGACGACGAGCCCAACATCGCCGAGCTGCTCATGATGGCCCTGCGCTACGAGGGCTGGGACGTGCGCACCGCCGCCACCGGACGCGACGCCGTCGCGACCGCCCGCGAGCACGGCCCCGACGTGATCGTCCTCGACTGGATGCTGCCCGACGTCGACGGCCTCGAGGTCCTGCGCCGCGTCCGCCAGCACGACGACCGCGTCCCCGTGCTGTTCCTCACCGCACGCGATGCCGTCGAGGACCGCGTCGCCGGGCTCACCGCCGGCGGCGACGACTACGTGACCAAGCCGTTCAGCCTCGAGGAGGTCGTCGCCCGCGTCCGCGCCCTCGTGCGACGCACCGGCGTGCTCGAGCAGCGCTCCGACCACGTCGTCACCGTCGGCGACCTCACCCTCGACGAGGACAGCCGCGACGTCACCCGCGCCGGCACCTCCATCGAGCTCACCGCGACCGAGTTCGAGCTGCTGCGCTACCTCATGCGCAACCAGCGCCGCGTGCTCAGCAAGGCGCAGATCCTCGACCGGGTGTGGAACTACGACTTCGGCGGCCAGGCCAACGTCGTCGAGCTCTACATCTCCTACCTGCGCAAGAAGATCGACGCCGGCCGCGAGCCGATGATCCACACCAAGCGCGGCGCCGGCTACGTGCTCAAGCCCGCCGAGAGCGCATGAGCCTCACCCGCCGGCTCGTCCTCACCGTCGTCGTGCTCGTGGCCACCGCGAGCCTGCTGGTCGCTGCGACCGCGACGCTGCTCATGCGCAGCTCGCTCACCGACCGTCTCGACGCCCAGCTCGCGCAGGCCATGGACCGGGCCAGCACCGAGGCGCGCGGCAACCCGCTCGGGCCCGGAGGGGGGCCGAGCGGGCCGGGCGGACGCGTCGACGTCGTGTGCGGAGAGCGTCCCCGACCACCGCTCGGGCAGGCCGCCGGCAGCCTCACCGCCGTGTACACCGCCGACTGCGCCAGCGGCGTGCAGATCACGTCGAGCGGGAGCCTGCGCGGGCTCTCCACCACGGCGCTGCAGCGCCTGGGCAGCGTCGACGCCGACGAGACGCCCCGCACCGTGGACCTTCCCGGCCTCGGGTCGGTGCGCGTCGCCGCCACCACCACCCCCGACGGCACCGTCGTGGTGCAGGGCCTGCCCACCGACGACGTCGACCAGACCCTCACCCAGCTGCTGTGGTGGGAGGTGCTGCTCACCGTCGTCGGCGCCGCCGTCGCCGCAGCCGTCGGGGCTGCCCTCGTGCGCCGCCAGCTGCGCCCGCTGCGCGACGTCGCCGCCACGGCGCACGAGGTCTCGGCCCTCCCCCTCGACTCCGGCGAGGTCGGCCGCACCGCCCGGGTGCCCGACGCGCTCACCGACCCCGGCACGGAGGTCGGTCAGGTCGGCGAGGCGCTCAACCGGCTGCTCGGGCACGTCGAGGGCGCGCTGGACGCGCGGCACGAGAGCGAGCAGCAGGTGCGCCAGTTCCTCGCCGACGCGTCGCACGAGCTGCGCACCCCGCTCGCCACCATCCGCGGCTACGCCGAGCTCGGTCGACGCACCGGCACCGACCAGCTCGCCAAGGTGGAGGAGGAGGCCCAGCGGATGTCGACCCTCGTCGACGACATGCTGCTGCTCGCCCGCCTCGACGCCGGACGACCCCTGGAGCGGGAGCCCGTCGACGTGAGCCGCCTCGTCGCCGAGGCCGTCGCCGACGCGCAGGTCGTCGACCGCGAGCGACGCTGGCGGCTCGCCCTGCCCGACGTCGCCGTGGAGGTGCCGGGCGACGCGATGCGGCTGCACCAGGCGGTCACGAACCTGCTGCGCAACGCCACCCGGCACACCCCGCCCGGCACCGAGGTGACCGCGCGGATCGACGTCGACGACTCCACCGTGCGGGTCGAGGTGCACGACGACGGTCCCGGCCTCTCCCCCGACCTGCTGCCCGTGGTGTTCGAGCGGTTCACGCGCGGCGACTCCTCGCGGACCCGGGCGTCCGGAGGCGCCGGTCTCGGGACGTCGCTCGTGCGGGCGATCGCCGAGGCCCACGGCGGCCGGGTCGAGGTCGAGAGCCGCCCCGGAAGCACGACGTTCCGCATCTCGCTGCCCCGCGCCTGAGCCCCGCCGCCCACTCACAGACGACGCACAGCGCGACGAGACGAGCGCCCCAGCGGAGCCGTCGAGCATCGACGTCATGCACCCGACGACGACGCTCCGCGCGGCCTCACGACCCGCCGAGCCACCCCACGCCCCGACCCAGCGCGACACCGCCACCCGGCCCCTCGCCCGCCTCTGGCGCGGACGCCCCGAGGACCATCCCGCGGCCCGCCCCGCCCTGCTGCTCCTGCTCGCAGGAACAGCCGCGCTCTACCTGTGGGGCCTCGGCGCCTCCGGCTGGGCGAACTCGTTCTACTCGGCCGCCGCGCAGGCCGGCTCCGCGTCGTGGAAGGCCATGTTCTTCGCCTCCTCCGACGCTGCCAGCTCGATCACCGTCGACAAGACGCCGATGTCGCTGTGGGTGATGGCGCTGTCGGTGCGTCTCTTCGGCCTGTCGTCGTGGAGCATCCTCGTGCCCCAGGCGCTCATGGGTGTCGCGACGGTGTGGCTGCTGCACGGGGCGGTGCGCCGGACCACCGGCAACGCCTGGGCCGGGATCGCCGCCGGGCTCGTCCTCGCCCTCACCCCGGTCGCGACGCTGATGTTCCGGTTCAACAACCCCGACGCCCTGCTCGTGCTCCTCCTCGTGGGCGCGACGGCCGCGACGCTGCGCGCTCTCGAGGACCCCGCCCGCGCGGTGCGCTGGCTCGTGCTCGCAGGCGCCCTCGTCGGGTTCGGCTTCCTGACGAAGATGCTGCAGGCCTTCCTCGTCCTGCCGGCGCTCGGTGGCGTCTACCTGCTCGCGGCCACCGTGCCGCTCTGGCGTCGTGTCGGGCACCTGCTCGTCGCGTTCGCGTCGATGGTCGTCGCGGGCGGCTGGTGGGTGCTCGCCGTCGAGCTGTGGCCCGCCTCGAGCCGACCCTGGATCGGCGGCTCGCAGAACAACTCGATCCTCGAGCTGACGCTCGGCTACAACGGCCTCGGACGGCTGAACGGCAACGAGGTCGGCTCCGTCGGCGGTGGCGGTGGCGGCGCCGGTGGTGGCATGTGGGGCGAGACAGGCCTCACGCGGCTGTTCGACGCCGAGATCGGTGGTCAGATCGCCTGGCTGCTCCCTGCCGCCCTGCTCCTGCTCGGTCTCGGCCTGTGGTTCGCGGTGCGCTCCAGCCGGGGCTGGCGTTCCGCCCCGCACACCGCCGGGCTGGTCGTCTGGGGCCTGTGGCTCCTGGTCACGGGCCTGACGTTCAGCCTCATGGCCGGCATCTTCCACGCCTACTACACGGTGGCGCTGGCTCCCGCGATCGGCGCGGTCATCGGCATCGGCGGCCACCTGCTCTGGCGTCACCGCACCGAGCTGGTCGCGATCGTCGGCGCGGCGGCCGTGCTCCTCGCGACCACGGCCATGGCGGTCGTCCTGCTGCGACGTGCCGACGGGTTCCTGCCGTGGCTCGCGCCGACCGTCGCGGTCGCGGGCGTGCTCGTCACCGGTGCTCTCCTCGCGCTGCCGGTCGTCCGGCGTCGACTCCCCTACCGCGCCGCACGACGCCTCGGCCTCGGCCTGGCCGGCGCCGCGGTGGTGACCATGCTCGCCGGCCCCGCCGTCTACGCGGTCGACACCGCCGCCTCGCCGCACACCGGCTCGATCCCCACCGCCGGGCCCGACACCGGTCGTGGCGGGCCGGGCGGGTTCGGCGGCGGCCGTCCCCCGGGCGGCTTCCCCGGTGGTCGTCCTGGCGCGACCGGCCAGCAGAACGCGCCCCAGGGCGCGCCCCAGGGCCAGGGCTTCCCCCAGGGTCCCGGATCCGCCCAGGGTCAGGGACAGGGACAGGGCTCGCCCCAGGGACAGGGCTCGCCGCAGGGCCGGACCGGCACCGGTCAGAACGGCCAGACGGGCGGAGCGGGCGCCGGTGGCCTGCTCGAGGGCTCGACCTCGTCGGCCGAGGTCGACGCGCTGCTCACGCAGGACGCCGACTCCTACACCTGGGTCGCCGCCGCCGTGGGCTCCAACAGCGCCGCCGGCTTCCAGCTGTCCACCGAGAAGCCCGTCATGGCGATCGGCGGGTTCAACGGCTCCGACCCGTCGCCGACGCTGAGCGAGTTCAAGCAGCTCGTCGCCGACGGCGAGATCCACTGGTTCATCGCCGGTGGGGGCGGCGGACGGGGCGGACCGAGTGCCAGCGGCAGCACGAGCACCGAGATCCAGGAGTGGGTCGAGGCGACGTTCACCGCACAGACCGTCGACGGCACCACGCTCTACGACCTCTCCGGAGGTGTCCAGTGAGCGCCGTGCTCGAGCCGGTCGTGTCGCCGGCGCGGCGCCTCGGCACCCTCGACGTCGTCATCCCGGTGTTCAACGAGGAACGCAGCCTCGTGGCCTCCGTCGAGGCGGTCGTCGCGCACCTGGAGGGCCTGCCCCTCGTCTCGACGGTGACGGTGGCCGACAACGCCAGCACCGACGGCACCGGCGAGCTCGCCGACGAGCTCGCCGCCGTCCACCCCACCGTCCGGGTCGTGCACCTGCAGGAGAAGGGGCGGGGCCGCGCGCTCAAGACGGCATGGTCGAGCTCGGACGCCGACGTCCTCGTCTACATGGACGTCGACCTCTCGACCGACCTGAACGCGCTGCTGCCGCTCGTGGCGCCCCTGCTCACCGGGCACTCCGACCTGGCGATCGGCAGCCGGCTCGCCCGGACGTCGCGCACGGTGCGCGGACCGCGGCGCGAGATCGTCTCGCGCGGGTACAACTACCTGCTGCGCGGTGCGATGCGGGCCCGGTTCAGCGACGCGCAGTGCGGCTTCAAGGCGATCCGTCGCGACGTCGCCGACCGGCTCCTCCCCCTCGTGCACGACGACGCCTGGTTCTTCGACACCGAGCTGCTCGTGGTCGCGGAGCGGTCGGGGCTGCGCATCCACGAGGTGCCGGTCGACTGGGTCGACGACCCCGACAGCAGCGTCGACGTGCTCCGCACCGCGCTCGACGACCTGCGCGGCATGGCGCGGCTCGGCTGGTCGCTCGTGCGCGGCCGTGTGCCGGTGGGCGAGGTCGCCGCGGAGCTCGGCCGCGTCTCGCGGCAGGGTGCGGCCGGCGGGCTCTCCGCCCAGCTGGCCGGGTTCGCGGTCGTCGGCGTGCTCTCGACCCTGGCCTACGCACTGCTCTACCTCGGGCTGCGCGGACCCCTCGGCGCGCAGGGCGCCAACGTGGCGGCCCTGCTGCTCACGACGGTCGCGAACACCGCCGCGAACCGACGCTTCACGTTCGGCGTCCGCGGTCCGGGCGGCGCCGCCGTCCACCAGCTGCAGGGCCTCGTGGTGCTCGGCGCGGGGATCGTGGTGACGAGCGGCGCCCTCGGCCTGCTGCACGAGGTGGCCGGCACGCAGCACCGCGGGCTCGAGGTGGTCGTGCTCACCGCGGCGAACCTGCTGGTCACCGTCGGGCGGTTCCTGCTCATGCGGGGGTGGATGTTCCGCCGGGGTGCGGCCCGGGCCGGGTGAGCCGACACGCCCGGTCGTGCGCGGTTGTCCCGCAACCAACGATCCGCAAGGATCGACGTGTGATGCCGCGCCCCGTCCGCCGTGCCCTGGCCGTGACCTCGGCCCTGCTCGCCCTCGGGGTGGTCGGGATCGTCGGGGTCGGGCCGGCCGCGGCGGAGGAGCCGGTCGACGTCAACGGCCAGATCACCGACCGCGCCGACGCCCTCGGCGACGACCGTGCAGAGGTCCAGGCCGCGCTCGACCGCTACTACCGCGACACCGGACGTCAGCTGTTCGTCGTGTACGTCCGGACCTTCGACGGGCTGACGGGTGCCGAGTGGGCGACGCGCGCCGCCGAGCGGTCGGGCCTTGGCCGCACCGACGTGCTGCTGGCGGTGGCGCTGGAGTCGCGGTCCTACGGCTACGACGCCGACAGCGACGAGCTCTCCGACGCCGACCTGGAGAAGGTCGACCGCGAGTACATCCTCCCCGCCCTGCGGCAGGACGACTGGGCCGGAGCCGCCACCGGCGCCGCCCGCGGACTCACCGAGGTCGATCGTGACACCGGCATCCCATGGGGCTGGATCGTCGGCGGCACGGCCGTCGTGGCCGCCGGCGCCGCGTACGGGGTCCACCGCTCACGCCGACGCTTCGACCACACCCACCCGGTGGTCGACGAGCACGGCCAGCCGGTCGACCCGGCGGCGATCCTCGACGACGACGAGCTCGAGGCCGCAGTGGCGGAGGCGCTCGTGGTGGTCGACGACGCACTGCAGAGTGCCGACCAGGAGGTCGGCTTCGCCGAGGCCCAGTTCGGCGACGCCGCCGCAGCCGACTTCCGGCGGACGGTCGAGGAGGGCCGCGCCACGTTGCGCGAGGCGTTCACGCTGCGCCAGCGTCTCGACGACGCCGAGCCCGAGACCGACGCCGAGCGTCGCGTGCTGCTGTCACGGGCGCTGCACCTCTGCGACACCGTCGACGACGCGCTCGACGCCCAGGTCGAGCGCCTTGACGCACTGCGCGACCTGCAGACCCGCGCGCCCGAGGTGGCCGAGACGCTGCAGCAGCGTCTCGACGCCGTCGTCGCGCGGCTGGCTCCCACCGCCGAGACCCTCCGGACCCTCCAGTCCGAGCACGCGGGCAGCGCGCTCGCCGCCGTCTCCAGCAACGTCACCCGGGCGGAGTCGCTCACCCGGAGCGCCACCGAGCAGCTCAGCCAGGCCCGCGCCGCGCTCGGCGGCTCCGACCACGCGACCGCGGCCGTGCGGCTGCGCACCGCGGAGGAGGCCACCGGCCAGGCCGTCGCCCTGCTCGACGCGGTCGACACGGCTCGCGACGACCTCGC
>NZ_JAMXRU010000189.1 GCF_024124745.1 Aeromicrobium sp. CnD17-E | reverse complement strand
GGTCGCGTCCGGCGTCTTGTCGGCCGTCGTCCTCGTGGTGCCGACGGTCCTCGTCGCGGTGCCGTGGCTCTACCACGCCGTCGAGGTGCTGCTCGCGCGCTGAGGTGCGCTCAGCGACGGAACAGCCGCCGCAGGAGGCCTACGGTCGCCGGCGCCGACTCCTCGGGGGACGCTGGCGGCACGGGCTCGTCCTCCTGCACGTCGACGACGTCGAGGTCGACGTGCACGCCCAGGAGCGAGCCGTCGGCGGCGAGCGTCCGCCACACGCGGTAGACGCCGTCGCCCCAGCCCGCGCTCGAGAGCACGACGTTCTCCCCCGCGGTCGCCCGGGGCAGCACGACGTCGATGCCGTCGCGGTGGACGCCGTCGTCGGGGTAGTGCAGCAGCTCGATCCAGCCGTCGAAGACCTCGTCGTACCAGGTCGAGCGGTCCTCGGGCATGCCCCGCTCGACGCTCTCGGCGTCGACGAACCCCACCACGCCCGCGTCGACGGGCACGTCGCGCGCGGCGGCGCGCTCCACGACGGCGGGCTCGCCCTCCGCCAGGACCAGCGACAGGTACGCCACCCGCACGTGCGAGCCGTCCTGCGCGTCGGAGACGTCGGCCAGGGTCATCGCCACCGGGTGGTCGCCCCCGGGCACGTCGACCAGCACGCCCTCCCCCAGGTTCACGAGCGAGTCGCTCACCTCGAGCCGCCCGCTCGGGAGCCGCAGCACCCCGAGCGGCTGCACGGTCAGGGTCCGCGGCCCCTCGTCGGTCTCGACGACGCCGGAGCGCAGGGCGTGGAAGTGCTGCAGGTCCATGCCGTCCAGCCTGCCAGCCGGCCCGGACGTCGCGCCAGGGTCAGGTGAGCGGGGCCAGCGCGGCACGCACGACGTCAGGCACGGGGGTGACCGTCCGGTCGGTGCCCGAGACGTACACGTGCACGAACCGCCCGACCGCCGCGGGCGTGTCGGACTCGCCCTGGAACAGACCGATCTCGTACACGACGCTCGACGTGCCGAGCCGCGTCACGCGCAGACCCGCCTCGACGTCGGCGGGGAAGCGCAGCTCGCGCAGGAAGCGACAGCCCGTCTCCGCGACGACGCCGTAGGCGTCGAGGGTGCGGGGGTCGACGCCGTCCAGCTCGTGGGCCCGCTCGATGAGGTAGCCGTTCACCGCCGTGTCGAAGTAGGAGTAGTAGACGACGTTGTTGACGTGCCCGTACACGTCCTCGTCGGCCCACCGCGTCGTGATGCGGCGCAGCACCGGGAAGTCGGCCCGTCGCGGCTCGGTCCGCTCCTGCCCGCTCACGCGGTCTCCTCCTCGCGCAGCCGCTGGCTGATGACGGTCGTGACGCCGTCGCCACGCATCGAGACGCCGTAGAGCGCGTCGCCGACCTCCATCGTCCGCTTCTGGTGGGTGATGACGATGAGCTGGGAGTTGGCGCGCAGCTCCTCGTAGATCTCGAGCAGGCGACCCAGGTTGGTGTCGTCGAGCGCGGCCTCGACCTCGTCGAGGATGTAGAACGGGCTCGGGCGGGCCTTGAACAGAGCCACCAGGAAGGCGACGGCGACGAGCGAGCGCTCACCGCCGGACAGCAGCGACAGCCGCTTGACCTTCTTGCCCGGCGGTCGCGCCTCGACGTCGATGCCGGTCGTCAGCATGTCGTCGGGGTCGGTGAGCAGCAGCCGGCCCTCGCCTCCCGGGAACAGGCGCGAGAACACGTCCTCGAAGGCCGCGGACACGTCGACCCAGGCCTCGCTGAACACCTGCTGCACGCGCTCGTCGACGTCGGCGACGATGTCGAGCAGGTCCTGCCGGGTGCGCTTGAGGTCGTCGAGCTGCTCGGACAGGAACTGGTGGCGCTCCTCGAGCGCCGAGAACTCCTCCAGCGCGAGCGGGTTGACCTTGCCGAGCATGGCCATGGCCCGCTCCGCAGCGCGCAGCCGCTTGGTCTGCTCGGCCCGGTCGTACGGACGACCCTGCGGCGCCTCGTCGGTCGCTGCGGTGTCGTCGGTGTCGCTGGACTCGCCCTGCACCTCCTCGGAGGTCGGGGGCACCGGCTGGTCCGGACCGTACTCCGCGACGAGCGCCTCGACCTCGATGCCGAGCTCCTCGAGCGCGCGCGCCTCCAACGCCTCCAGCCGCAGTCGCTGCTCGGCCCGCGCCATCTCGTCGCGGTGCACCGACGTCGTGAGCCCCTGCAGCTCCTCGGACAGGCTGCGCAACCGGGCGCGCACCTCGCGCAGCTCGCTCTCGCGACCCGTCCGCGACTGCTCGATGCTCGAGCGCAGTGCCGCCGCCTCGGCGAGCGTCGTCTCGAGGCGGGCCAGCGCGACGTCGCCGACCGCGAGGACCGCGCGCGCCGTCTCGGCCTCGCGCAGCTGCTGCTCGCGGCGCAG
>NZ_JAMXRU010000188.1 GCF_024124745.1 Aeromicrobium sp. CnD17-E | reverse complement strand
GTATCGAGACCACACCGGGCGGACGCTGGGGGTTGGTCCGCGCTGGGCCGTTGCCGGGTGGTCTCGATACGCAGCCACGGCGCTCGTTCCTCGCGCGTGGCCGCTACTCGACCAGCGAGACCTACCGTTGGTCGAGTAGCGCGGAGCCGCGAGGGACGAGCGTACTCCGGGCGTATCGAGACCACCCCGAGCCGTCGCTGGGGGTGGGTCAGAAGGTGACGGCCATCTGCTCGAGGACGCGGTGGGCGAGGTCGGTGTCGCCGCTCACCGCGACGTCGACCGCACCCGGGCGCCGACGGCCTGCGGCCAGCACGGCGAAGGCCTCGGACGTCAGCGTGAGGGTGGCGGTGGGGGCGTCCGGCACGCCGGGGCGGGCGCGGCCGTCGTCGCCGACCGTCGCGCCGACCTGCAGGGCGATCGGGCCGGTGAGGTCCCACAGGACCGACGTGCCGGCCGTCGCGCCGACCTTCTTGCCGAGCACGAACGGCATCGCGGCCGCGAAGATGTGGGTCGTGACCTGCGCGCCGGCCGAGTCGAGGTTGCCGGGCCGGTCGACGGCGCGACGCACGTCCTGCTCGTGGCACCAGACGTCGACGGTGCGGTTGCGCAGCATCGTGTCCCACGTCCAGCCGACACCGGCGGGCGTGTGCTCGGCGCGCGCGGTGGGGTCGTCGGGCAGCGCGTCGCCGAGCCGCTCCGCGCGGACGTCGACGCTGCGGCGCAGCTCGTCGAGCACCTGCTCACGCGTGAGCCCGCGCCGCGACTCGACCCCGGCCTCCGTGTACACCGAGGCGATGCCGCCGGCCGACGCCGTGGTGGGTGCCTCGTCGACGACGTGGCCGGCGGTGACGGCCTCGAGGTGCGCGAGGTGGGCGGCGACGTCGGCGACGGTCCAGCCCGGCAGGTCGGTGGGCGTGGACCACGCCGCGTCGTCGAGGTCCTCGAGCAGGGCGATCGTGTCGCGGACGCTGGCCAGCCAGGCGTCGACGTAGGTCTGCAGCATTCAGTCCTCCAGGGTGCGCTTGCGTCGGGTCCACCAGGTCGCCACGGCGAGCGCGACGGCGACGGCGGCGGCGATCCAGGCGATGCCCGCGCCGTTGCGGGTGCGGTCGAGGAAGCCGTCGGCGACGGCCACCCGGTAGGTCGCGGCGTCGGCGGCGCGGTCCTTCGGCGTGCAGCGGACCGCGACCTGGTCCGACCCCTCACGCTCGAACGCGATCAGGTACCAGGTCGAGCCGTCCTGCGGCACGCGCAGGTCGATGGGCGCGTCCTCGAGCTGCACCGGCTTCGCGCCCTTCGCGGGCCCGGTCGCGGTGCACGTGACGTCGCGCTCCGGCTGCCGGACGTCGGTGAAGACGGCCAGCGAGGCGCCCTTCGCGTCGACCCGCTCGGTCAGGTTCTGCAGCGTCGCGTCACGGACGTGGTCCCAGGCGCCGGCGGCGACGACAGCCGAGGCCATCCATCCGCCGATCGCGAGCAGGAACGCCGCGAGGTACCACAGCGGACTGGTCAGACGCACCCGCTCACTCTGGCACACGCGTCGGTGCGGGTCAGGTGGGCCACGCGCGACGGCTTGACCGCAGGGCTTGGGAGGAGGACGCTGGACCCCGCTAGTTGAATCTTCACCTTTATCAAGGAGCTCCCATGGACGAGGTCTTCCTCATCTCCCGCTTCCTCTTCGCCTACCTCGTCATCGGCTCGGGCATCGGTCACCTCACCGCGACCGGCGCCATGGCCGGCTACGCCGAGTCGCGCGGTCTCTCGAACGCCAAGGTGCTCGTGCAGGTCAGCGGGGTCGCGCTGCTGGCCGGCGGCGTCTCGGTGCTGCTCGGCATCTGGGGCGACATCGGCGCCCTCGGCCTGGCGATCCTGCTGCTCGTCACGGCCGTGCTGATGCACGCGTTCTGGAAGGAGAGCGACGCCCAGGCCAAGCAGATGGAGATGGTCGCCTTCAACAAGAACGTCGCCCTCGCCGGCGGTGCGCTGGCGCTGTTCGTGCTGCTGTCGACCGACTTCGCGCCCTACACGCTCACCGGCGCGCTCATCAACTGGCGCTGACGACGGGCTGAGTGGCGACGCCCGGCGCGACCACGAGGCGTTCCAGCACGAGGGCGAGCGGCGGCCACGTCGCTCGCCCTCGGCGCGTCCAGACGAGCGCGCGCATCGTGACCCCGGGGTCGCGGAACGGGACCACCGTCACGCCGTCGCGCGGACGACGCCAGAGCGGCAGCATCCCGACGCCGAGGCCCGCCACCACGAGGTCCTCGACGAGGTCGAGGCTGTCGGACAGGTGCTCGACCCGTGGCTCGAAGCCCGCCATCGACGCGAGGACCCGCAGCACCTCCTCGTCGGCCGTGTTCCGCGAGTTGCCGATCCAGGCGCCGGCGGCGTGGCGGCGCAGCAGGTCGGGCGCGGCGAGGTCGGTGGCGGGTGCGTCCGCCGTCGGCACACCCAGGCCCCACG
>NZ_JAMXRU010000187.1 GCF_024124745.1 Aeromicrobium sp. CnD17-E | reverse complement strand
GCACGGGCTCCCCGGCGTCGGCGTCGCCCGGGCGGCCGCGGACGCAGAAGCGCTCGACGAGCGTCGCGACCGTGGCGTCGTCCTGGCGGACCTCGACGTCGACCGTGACGACGCGTCCGAGGTCGGTGGCCTCCACCGAGCGCAGCGAGGCGCGGACGACGAGGTCGGCACCGTCGAGAGGCGTCGTCGCGAGGGCGACGGCGTGGTCGAGGTGGACGAGGTCGAGCATGCCCTCCACGACCGGCTCGCCCGACGCCGCGCGGGCCGCGCCGATGACGGCGAAGACCGCGGGCCAGGCCAGCCCGACGAGAGCGTCGGGGACGACGTCGGTGGTGGTGCCGGACGTGACGCCCGCGTGGTCGGCCACCACCTCGTCGCTCCAGGGGGCGACGAGCTCGGCGGCGTCGTCCGTCACGGTCGGCAGGGAGCCGCCCGCTGCAGCAGTCAGGAGGTCGAGCATGGCCGACGCGGCGGTCGCGGTCGGCACGACGGGCGCAGCGCCGGTGGCGACGGCGTCGGTCACGTCGAAGGTCAGGGTCAGGACCCGACCGGCACGGTCGAGCGGGACCGTCAGCTCGGCCGCGCTGCCCGCGCCGGTCAGCACCGCACCGGTCTCGGGGTGCTCCGCGCGCTCGGGCGCCACGATGACCCACCCGCTCGACGTCGAGGTCGGGGGCCCGAGTCGGTGGACGGGGTTGCGGACCGTGCGGCCGGCCCAGACGGCGTCCGGCGCCGCCAGCACGAGCGAGACGGCGCCGTCGGCACCCTCCGCGCGCCGCAGGCCGACGACCTCGCGCGGCGCAGCACCTGCGGCGAGCACCGCGTCGACCGTCGCGTCCTCGAAGCGGCGCAGCAGGTCGCCCACCGGCTCGTCGACACGCGTGATGCCGGCGACCGAGACGGTGCCGGGGATGACGCAGACCTGGTCGGCGCCGAAGCGCGGGTCGTGCGCCTGCCACAGCGAGTCCGAGCGCCACCAGCGACGCACGTCGGCATCGACCACGGGCACGAACGGCACGGGCTTGCCCGGACGACGGCACACCTGCACGAAGAACGGCACGTCGGCCGGGTGCAGCACGACGTCGTCGGCGGCCGGGTAGGTCTCCCGCAGGGCCGCAAGGGCCGCCGCCGCGTCCTCGACGTCGGCCGGCGCCGCGAAGAGCGTGGCGACGTCGCCGTGGTCCTCGGGCGCCAGACGCGCCTCGGCGCGCTGGAGCATCGCGTGGAAGCGGTCGCGCAGGGTCACGTCCAGCCAGGTCGAGCCGCCCACCGCATCGGCGCCGGTCGGCGCGACACGGTCGGTCGTCAGCCCGGCGAAACGCTCGAGCCAGGCGCCGTAGGTCATGGCCGCGACGTCGCCGAAGTACGGCTTGGCGGTGCGGTCGAGCGCCTCGACGATCTCGTCGCGTCGGGCCGCGACGGCCTCGGCGTCGCCGGCCACCTCGTCGAGCAGGCGACCGGTGCGCGAGGCGGTGTTGTCGATCTCGTGGATGTCGGCGCCGAGCTGGCTGCGGCCCGACGCCATGCCGCCGGACGCGTGGCCCGCACCCACCCAGTCGGTGGTGCCGGGGGTGTCGACGAGCAGCTGCTTGACGTCGGGCGCGGTCGTGGCCTCGAGCGTCGCCATGGCGGCCGTGCCGACGAGCACGCCGTCGAGCGGCATGACCGGGTGGCCGTGGGCACGCGCCCACTCGCCGGTCAGGTAGGCCGCGGCGACCTCGGGCGTGCCGATGCCGCCGCCGACGCACACCACGACGTTGTCGTGCGCGCGCAGCTGGGCGTAGGTGGCGACGAGCAGGTCGTCGAGGTCCTCCCAGGAGTGGTGACCGCCGGCCTTCCCGCCCTCGATCTGGATCATCACCGGACGCGGTGCGACCTGCTCCGCGATGGCGAGCACCTGACGGATCTGCGCGACGGTGCCCGGCTTGAACGCGACGTGCTGGACGCCCGCCTCCGAGAGCTCCTCGACGAGCGCGACGGCCTCGTCGAGCTCGGGGACGCCCGCGGTGACGACGACGCCGTCGACCGGGGCACCGGCCGCGCGCGCCTTCTGCACCAGGCGCTGGCCACCGAGCTGCAGCTTCCAGAGGTACGGGTCGAGGAAGAGCGAGTTGAACTGGAACGTGCGGCCCTCGTCGAGCAGCTCGCGCAGCTCGACCATGCGGTCGGCGAAGATCGGCTCGCTCACCTGCCCGCCGCCGGCCAGCTCGGCCCAGAACCCGGCGTTGGCGGCAGCGGCGACGATCTTCGCGTCGACCGTCGTGGGCGTCATACCGGCGAGGAGGACGGGCGAGAGGCCCGTGAGGCGCGTGAAGGCGGTCTCGACGCGCAGCGAGCCGTCGGGCAGCGTGGCGGCCGTGGGGGCGTAGGAGCTCCAGGGGCGGCTGCGGCGCGGCGCGGCGCCCGGGACGGTGAGCTCACGGTGCCCGCGACGCGTGGCCACCGAGACGACGCCGGCACCCCGGACCTTGGCCTCGCCGGCGCTGAG
>NZ_JAMXRU010000186.1 GCF_024124745.1 Aeromicrobium sp. CnD17-E | reverse complement strand
GCTCGGCGAGGTGCGCGGCCGCGTCGTCGCCGGCTCCTGACACCACCCGTCGTCCGCCGGGTGGGAGCGGACGTTTGGCGGGGTCGGGACGGGGTACGGGGACCGCGCGGCCGCCCGGCCGCGACGCCCGACCCGAGGACGGCGATGCACCTCACGGCCGACGTGCTGCGCGAGCGGACCCGAGGGGCCCTGCCGCTGCCCGGGTCCGGCCGGACGCAGGAGCGGCTCGACGCCCTCCGCGAGCTGGGCCGCGAGGACCTCGCCCTGGCCAAGCTGGTCGAGCCCCACCACGACGCGCTCGCGATCGCCGCGGAGCTCGACCACGCCGTCGACCACGACGGCGTGTGGGCGGTCTGGGCCGCGGAGCCGCCCTTCGCCCAGGTGCGGGCAGCGGCGGGCGGTGGACGCTGGCGGCTGCAGGGGCGCAAGGCCTTCTGCTCCGGAGCCGACCTCGTGACGCACGCCCTCGTGACCGCGGACGACGACGGGCGCCCGAGGCTGTTCGCGGTCGACCTCGACCAGCCGGGCCTCTCCCCCGACCCGGACGGCCCGGCGTGGGTGGGCCCGGGGATGGCGGGAGCGCGCACCACGACGCTGCGGCTCGACGACGTCGAGGCCGAGCCGGTCGGCGAGGCGGGCGCCTACGTGGACCGTCCTGGCTTCTGGCACGGCGGCGTCGGGATCGCCGCGGTCTGGGCCGGCGGCGCCGACCGCGTCGCCGAGACGCTCGAGCGGTCGTCGCGGCTCGACGACCACGGCCTGGCCCACCGCGGCCACGTCCGCGTGGCTCTCGCCGGGCTGACCGCCCTCCTGGCGGAGGCGGCGGCCGCCTTCGACGCCGAGCCAGGACGTCGCGACGAGCACCGCGCCCTCGTCGTGCGCGCCGCCGCGGCCCGCGCGGTCGACGACGTCGTCGCCCACGTGGGCCGTGCGACCGGTCCGGGCCCCCTCGCCTTCGACGCGGCGCACGCCCAGCACGTCGCCGACCTGCAGGTCTTCGTGCGTCAGCACCACGCCGAGCGCGACCTCGCCCGCCTCGGCTCACTCGGGGCGACATGACCGCCTCCACGTCGCCGGCCCGCTGGGACGCCACCCTGCGCGACGCGGCGCTGCCCACCGTCGACGACCCGGGCGGCCCGGTCGTCGTGCTCTCCGCGCACCCGGACGACGAGGTCCTCGGCGTCGGGGCGTGGCTCGCCGGACAGGTCGGCCGCCGTCTGCACCTCGTCGTCGCGACCGACGGCGAGCAGTCCCACCCCGGGAGCCCGACGGTCACGCCCGACCAGCTGCGCACCGTGCGGCGCAGGGAGCTGGCCGAGGCACTCGCGGTGCTCGGGCACCCGCAGGTGCGCACGACTTACCTCGGGCTGCGCGACGCCGCCCTGCCCGACGACCGCGAGCCGCTCGTCCGTCTCCTGCGCCCGCTGCTGCAGGCCCCGGCCGTCGTGCTCGCGCCGTACGAGCACGACGGGCACGGCGACCACGACGTGCTGGGTGCGGTGGCGCGCGAGCTGGTCCCCGCCGGGACGACGCTGTGGCGCTACCCGGTCTGGCGGTGGACGCGCAGCACGCCCGACGCCGGCGCGGACTGGCTGGAGGGTGCCGCGCTGCTGCCCTCGCCCCCCGGCGCGGCGGAGCGGAAGGCGGCCGCCCTGCGCGCCTTCCGGTCGCAGCTGGAGCCGTGGTCGGACCATCCCGCCGACCAGGTCGTCGTCACCCCGGCGCTGCTCGAGCACGCGCTCACGGCCCCGGAGGTGGTGCTCACGTGACCGACCCGGCCTACTTCGAGGACCTCTACCGGACCGACCCGGACCCCTGGCGCCTCGACACCGCACCCTACGAGGAGCGCAAGCGGGCCCTGACGCTCGCGAGCCTGCCGCGCCCCCGCTACGCCCGCGCGTTCGAGCCCGCTTGCGCGCGGGGCCAGATCACCGCCCTGCTGGCCGAGCGCTGCGACGAGGTCGTCGCGCTCGACCCCGTCGAGGCGGCCCTGGAGCGGGTGCGTGAGCGCGGGCTCACCGGGGTGGGCGTGCAGCGCGGGACGATCCCGGACGACTGGCCCGCCGGGACCTTCGACCTCGTCGTCCTCTCGGAGGTGCTCTACTTCCTCACCGAGGAGCAGCGCGCCAGGTGCGCGGAGCTGACGGTCGCCGGCCTGCGTCCCGGTGGCCACGTCGTCGCCGTCCACTGGCGCCACTCCTTCACCGAGGCGGCGTCGGTGCCCGACGAGGCGCACGTCGACCTGCACACCCCGGCACTGCGCCCGGTGTCCGGCTACCTCGACGACGACGTCCGGCTCGAGGTGCTCGAACGTGCGTGACACGGACGTCGACGGCGTGGGCGTCGTCGTCCCTGCGCGCGACGAGGAGGACTCGCTGGCACGGTGCCTGGCCGCGCTGGACCGGGCCGCCGGCGCGGTCGCCGTCCCCGTGGAGATCGTCGTGGCGGTCAACGCGACGCGGGACCGCAGCGCCGACGTCGCGCGGGCCTGGGGCGCCATCGTCGTCGAGCTGCCGCTGCCCGGGGTGGGCGCC
>NZ_JAMXRU010000185.1 GCF_024124745.1 Aeromicrobium sp. CnD17-E | reverse complement strand
CGGGGCGTCGCCACCGACCGCTGCGGCGCCGTCGCCGTCCGACGACGAGGGCGACGACGTGGCGGCCCCTCCGCGGGCCGCGGCGGTCAGGTCGGCCACCGACACGGGGGTGAAGGTCTCGTTGCGGGCGTTCTTCACGCCGTGCGCGCCGATCGTGATGATGCCGCACCGGGTCCGGCGGCAGTCGACCGTCGTGACCCTGTTGCTGCGGTCGCGAGCCTTGAACACTGCGCCCGGGACGACGATCCGCGTCGACCACGAGCCGTCGGCGGCCAGCGTGCCGCCGTTCGCGGCGGACGCGGTGTCGCTGCCGGGGAAGGCCACGAACTTCTGGAAGCCCTGGTTGTCCTTCGTCTCGCTGTCGGGGACGTACAGCAGGTTGCGCCCGGTCTGGCCGCCCTGCGACGGACGCCAGGTCCCGGAGACCGTGCCGAAGAAGACGTAGATGCCGCCGTGGCCGTTCTTGATCGACTGGAAGCCCTGGCCGCGCAGGGTGAGGGTCGTGGCGTACGTCGGGTCGACCACGGCCGACCCCTGGGCGTTGGCCACGCCGACCCGGGACTCGGCCGCGGCAGGCGATGCCGTGACCACGGCGACGAGCCCGGCGAGCGCGAGCGAGAGCGCGACGAGGGCCGCGGTCGTGCGTCGGGGGAGTGCGGCAGGGGCGGGGGACGGTCCGGTCAGCACGGGGCCTCCTGGGGGTGTCGGTGGGGCAGGACGAGCAGCCGACCGTCGAGGTCGACGACCTCGAGCGGGTGCTCGTACACGGTGGAGAGCAGCTCGGCGGTGAGGACGGCACGCGGTGCCCCGACGGCGCGGACGCGACCGTCGGCGAGGACGCAGACCCGGTCGGCGTGCGCGGCGGCGAGGGTCAGGTCGTGCAGCACGGCCACGACCGCGTGACCGGCGGCGGCCAGCTCGCGGGCCTGGGCCATGACGAGCTCGACGTGACGGACGTCGAGCGCGGCGGTGGGCTCGTCGAGCAGCACGAGGGCGGTCTCCTGCGCGAGCACGCGTGCCAGCGAGGTGCGAGCGCGCTCACCGCCCGACAGCGTCGGGTAGACGCGCTCGGCGAGGTGCGCGACGTCGCTGCGGCGCAGCGCCGCGGCGACGACGACGTCGTCGCGGTCCTCCTCGGGACGTCCGGCCCACGCCGCCCGGCCCATGCGGACGACGTCGACGACGCGGAACCCGAACGCGAGCCGGTTCTCCTGCGGCAGCACGGCGCGTCGGCGGGCGAGCTCGCCGGCGCGCAGGCTCGCGACGCGGCGGCCGTCGAGCGTCACCGAGCCCCGCTGGGGGACCTGGTCGCCGGAGAGGACGCCGAGGAGCGTGGACTTGCCGGCACCGTTCGGCCCGACGAGCACGAGCAGCTCGCCCAGGCGCACCTCGAGGTCGACGTCGTGCAGGACCGGCGTGCCACCCAGCTCCACGCCGATGCCGGACGCGACCAGGGGGGCGTTCACGCCCAGCCTCCCGCGGTCCGACGCGTGCGACGCAGCAGCCAGAAGAAGAACGGTCCGCCGACCAGCGAGGTCAGCATGCCGATCGGCAGGTCGGCGTAGGCGACGGCGGTACGGGCGAAGAGGTCGGCCCAGAGCAGCAGGAGCGCCCCGCCGAGCGCGCTGGCAGGCACGAGCACCCGGTGGCCGGGACCGACGACCATCCGGACCAGGTGGGGCACGACCAGGCCGACGAAGGCGATGATGCCGGCGAAGGAGACGGCGGCCGCCGTGAGCAGCGCGACCAGCACGATCGCCGCCACGCGCACGCGCTCGACGTCGACGCCGACGTGGCGGGCGGCGCGGTCGCCGAGGGCCAGCACGTCGAGGCGCCGCGAGAGCGCCAGCGCACCCACCAGGCCGATCCCGACGCACGGAGCCACCACGGCGACGTGCGCCCAGCGGGTGCCGTTGAGGCTGCCGAGCTGCCAGAACACGATCTCCTCGCGCGCCGACGTGTCGCCGAGGAACAGCATGAGCGCCAGGCCCGCGCTGCACACCGCGTTCACGGCGATGCCCGTGAGCACGAGGGTGACCACCTCGGTGCGTCCGTCGGCCCGCGACAGGGCGTAGACCGTGAGGGTGGTGACCAGGCCGCCCACGAAGGCGAACGCCGGCACGGTCCACGCGCCGAGCAGGGTCACCTGGAAGACGATGACGAACGCGGCGGCGAGGGCGGCGCCCACGGACACGCCGACCACGCCGGGCTCCGCGAGCGGGTTGCCGAACACGCCCTGCATCAGCGCCCCGGCGGTCGCCAGCGCCGCGCCCACGAGCAGCGCCAGCGCGACCCGCGGGAAGCGGACCTGCCAGAGGGTGTTGTCGCCCTGGGGGTGCGTCGGCAGGGGCAGGACGTCGAGGCCCACGCGGTGCAGCACCGACCCGAGCACCTGGTCGGCCGGGACGTCGAGCTGTCCCTGCCCGGCCGAGACCAGCGTCGACACGACGACACCCACGCCGAGCGCGCCGAGCAGCAGCCCGGCCCGGCCGCGGCGCACCGGGGGCAGCGACGGCGCGGGCACCTCGTCGGCCG
>NZ_JAMXRU010000184.1 GCF_024124745.1 Aeromicrobium sp. CnD17-E | reverse complement strand
GGTGCTGGCCGCGACGTACGGGTCCAGGCCGGCCAGCAGCGTGTGCGCCCGGCGGAGCCGGTCCAGGACCTCGTCGTCGACCGGGACGCCCGCGTCGAGCCCGTCGAGGACGAGCGCGACCTCCTGCGCGGCGATGCCGACGGGCGTGACGGGCCGCAGCGCCTGCGACCCGTCACCCCCTGCCGGTCGGTGGACCGTCGAGGTCATGCCGGCACGGGCACGGCCGCGGCCGAGACGTGCGCGTCGACGCCGCGACCCTCGCGCGGGTACGCCGCGACGAGCACCTTGTGCGTGGCCAGCAGCGCGTCGACCTCGTCGTCGGCGAGGTCGTTGAGGAACGCGCACGTGCCGATCGGCGACGGGACCGCCGCACGCAGCAGCCCGTCGCGCGTCTGCAGGATCGACGCGGTCGCGCGGCGCACCAGGTCGGGCGTCAGGTCGTCGCTGTCGAGCGACAGGCCAAGCGCGCTGAACAGCCCGTGCACCCGGTCGCGGTCGGCGGCGCTGACGTGCCCGCGCGCCTCCGCGACCGTGGCCGAGAACGCCATGTCGATCGCGATGGCGTGACCGTGGTAGTACGGGTCGGCCGGCGCGAGCTCGAGCGTCGGGCTCCACGTGTGCCCGAACGCGATGACGCGGTCGAGGTCGAGCTCGAGCAGGTTCGGCGTCTCGAGCTCCAGCATGACCTTGATCGACTCGTAGGTGATCCGGTCGGCCACCTGGCGCAGCTCCGGCGTGCCCCCGAGGTGCCCGAACCGGGTCTCGAGGAGCTCCTCGGCGTGCTGCTCCAGCAGGTCGAAGGTGGCGGCGTCGGCGACCGTCGTGATCTTCACCAGCTCGGCCATGCCGTTGCGCACCTCCGCCTCCGGCAGCGTGCGCAGGAAGGAGAAGTCGAGCAGCACGTCGCTCGACGCGTGGTACGCCCCGAGCCGGTTCTTGTGCTTGCCGTGGTTCACGGCCACCTTGATCGACACGCTCGCGTCGATCAGCCCGATCAGCGTCGTGGGGATGCGGATGTAGGGCGTCGACCGGCGGAACGCGGCGCACGCGAACCCGGCCACGTCCGTGGTCAGGCCGCCGCCGACGACGAGGACCGGCTCCTTGCGGAGCAGCCCGAAGTCGGCGAACGCGTCGACGATCCCCTCGACCGTCGACCACTTCTTGTTCTTCTCGCCGATCGCGATGGGGTGGACGGTCAGCTCGATGTCGTGGTGGGCGAAGTAGGCCGCGGCGTCGTCGCCGTACAGCGCGTGGACCTCTGCGTCGACGACCATGAGGGCGCGTCCCCACTCGCGGTAGTGGTCGGCCAGCTCGGGCCGGGCGGGGTCGAACACCCCGTCGACGTAGGTCAGCGTGTAGTCGATCCGCTGGGTGGCGTGCACCTCGAAGGAGGTGGGCGTGGCGCTGAGGGTGGCGGGCTCGGTGCTCATCGTGTCCTCCCCGTCCTCAACGTCCGACGTTCCGCAGCAGGTCGTCGAGCTCGAGCGCGTCGACGCGCTCGGTCGCCTCGGACCAGTCGTGGTCGGCGGTGTTCGTGTTCGGGAACGCGACGACGGGCAGGCCCGCGGCGCGCGCCGACGCGACCCCTCCGGTGTTGTCCTCGACGGCGACCGCGTCCGACGCGTGCTCGCCCAGGGCGGCCAGCGCGTGCCGGTACGCCTCGGCGGCAGGCTTGGGCTCGTCGACGTCGTCGGCGTCGACGACCACGTCGAAGTCGGCGGCCGAGAGACCGGGCACCTTCAGGACCGCGGCGACGTTGTCGGCCGAGGTGGTGGTGACGAAGCCCAGCCGGTGCCCGGCCTCCTTCGCCGCGCGGATCGTCTCGATGACGCCGGCGCGGGGCTCCGGCGCCTCCTCCGCGAGCAGGGTCCGGAACACCTCCGACTTGGTGGCGTGCACGGCGGCAGCGTCGACGTCGTCGCCCCGCTGCTCGGCGTAGGCGGCCACGCGGTCCTGCCCGCCGTTGCCGGTGAGGAGCGCGGCGTACTCCTCCTGGTCCCACGACCAGTCGAGGCCGTGCTGGGAGAAGGCGGTGTTGAAGGCCCGACGCTGCAGCTCGGAGCTGTCGACGAGCGTGCTGATGGAACCGAAGAGGATCGCAGACATACCTGTCCTAGGGAGGGTGGGAGTACGGACGTGCGCGGGGCAGCGCACCACGGTCGGCATCTGGGGCTACCGGGGGCCGTGAGGCATGGAATGGCTCGACCTTGGCACAGGTCCGCCGAAAGTGCGCGTCGGCGCCACGTGCCGTCGAGGGGCCGTCGACGGCGGACGTCGGACCGCGGCAGAGGTGTCCTGTGACACACTGGCGGCATGGTCGAGGAGGGCACGACCCCGGCGGACGAGGCGCGCAGCAGCAGCCAGCCGCGCGTGGTCAAGAAGGTCGTCAAGAAGACGGTCGTGCGGCCTGTCGCGCCGTCGGCGCCGACACCGCGCGAGACCCGCCCGGCACCGCCCCGCGCGACCGCCGTGTCGCGCCTGAAGGGCAAGGACGCGAAGGCGGCCGCCCCGGCCGACGCCCCCGCTGCCCCGACCCCG
>NZ_JAMXRU010000183.1 GCF_024124745.1 Aeromicrobium sp. CnD17-E | reverse complement strand
TCGAGCAGGGCCGCCTTGGTCATGCGCGAGACGCCCGGGAGCCGCTTCTCGCGGGCCGCGGCCCGCAGGCGGACGACGGTCCAGGACGCGTCCGGCACGGACGGGTCGTCCACCGGCAGGTCGCCGCGCTCGGCCGGCGGCTGTCGGTCGACGGGCGCGTCACGCTTGGCGCGCCGCAGCTTCGCCTCGAGCTTGGCCACCTTGGTGCGCTCCTGACGCGCCTCGGCCTTCCACTGCTGGGACTTCGCCTTGGACTTCTCCAGCTTGCCCTCGAGCAGCTCGACCGTCGACCGCAGCTTCTCGACCTGCTTGAGCGCCTTCGCGAGCTGCTCCTCGGCCTCGGAGAGGGCCTGCTTCGTCTTCTTCGCCTTCTTCGTCTTCGTGCCGGCGTTCTTGCCCGACTTCTCGACACCAGCCTTGCGCACGGCGGACGTGGTGTCGTCGGACGACGTGACCTTGGCCATCTCACTCCTTGCTCTCGTCAGGGCTCCGGCCGGATGATGACAGACGAAGATGACACGTCGATGAACCTCGCAACCGTCAGACGCGGGGGGCCCGCGCCAGGGCGACCGTCGCACCCCGCGCGTCGACGATCCTCAGGCCCGAGACGTCCTGCCGCGCGACCGCGGCGTTGACGCGACAGTGCACCTCGACCTGCGAGCCGAGGAACCCGCCGGCCTCGACCTCACGGCCGGACTCGTCGACGACGTAGACCGCGTAGGCCGCGCCCGGTCGCGTGCTGCGCACGTCGAGCACGGCCTCGGTCCCCCACGTGTGCGCCACGAACGCCGCCTGCACGTCGGCGGGCTCCCGACTGTCGCCGCGCACCGGCGCGAGCGTCTCGACGGCACCGAGCGTGCCGGGCGGGCCCTGCACCGGACGGTCGCTCGTGAGGGACTGGACGGCGAGCGTCGCGCCGGAACCGGCCAGGACCAGCAGGGCCGCGGCGAGCACCAGGCGTCCTCGCCTCCCACCTCTCGTCGGCCGTCCCCCGACCTGGTCGGACCCGGACGGCCCCGGGCCTGCGACGGACGCCACGCGCGCGTCGAGCGCGGCGGACGGCTCGGCCTCCAGCCAGCCCTCTCCCGCGGGTGCGTGCCAGGCGTCGAGACGTCGGGCGTCGTCGCGCAGCGCCTCGAGCTCCTCCCGCGCCTGCGGGTCCTCGCGCAGCAGGGCGTCGAGCTCGGCCTGCTCGACGGCGTCGAGGGTGCCCGTGGCGGCAGCGGCCAGCAGCTGCTCACGGCGGTGCGGCGTGGTCATGGACTCTCCTCTCCCTCGTCGAGGATCGCACGCAAGGCCCGCAGCGCGTGGAACATGCGGGTGCGCAGGGTCGCCACCGGCACGCCGTCACGTTCCGCGAGCTCCTCGTACCCGAATCCCTCCAGCCGCACGGCCACGACGACCCGACGGTGGACCTCGCTCAGCTGGGCCAGGGCCCAGACCAGCGTCACGTGGTCGAGGATGCGTGCGAGGTCGGCGTCACGGGTCGCGGACTCCTCGGTCTGCTCCCCCGACGCCGGGGCGGGCCGACGGGCCCGCGCACGCACGGCGTCGACGACGACGTTGCGGGCGATGGCGAACAGCCAGGTGCGCTGCGAGGCGCGCGCCGGGTCGTAGCGCTCGCGCGCCTGCCACGCCCGCGTGAAGGTCTCCTGCACGCACTCCTCGGCGAGGCCGCGGTCGCGCAGGGCGTTGACCATGAAGCCCAGGAGGTCGTGGCCGTGAGCGGCGTACGCAGCCCGTACGTCGAACCCGCGAGGATCCATCCGGCCGTCCTCTCGCGCTCGGGTCCGCACCACCGTAGCCACGGGAGGACGACTCGGCAGATCGATCACCGACGTCGCACTCACGCAGAGGTCTACGCACGACCCCTCGTCGCCGTTCACCGAGACGCGGCGAGAAGAAACTCGGTGCACACCGTGAACGCGACGTCGTCGACGCACGTACACCCCGCGAGCGGGCGTCGTCCGGCGCCTCACGACGAAGGGACCACCATGACCGTGAAGCGCGCCACCCGATGGACCGGAGCGGGAGTCCTCGCGACCACCGCGACCCTGACCCTGGGCGCCCTCGGGTCCACCGCCTCGGCCGACACCCCCGACCCCGTCGACCCGCCGGAGAGCTTCACCAGCGCCTTCGTCGTCGACGCGACGCCGCAGCAGGTCGTCGGCACCGACGGCACCGTGGGCGTCGGCCAGCCGGGCGCGACGGGTCGCTTCGAGTTCCTCGTGAACTCCGACGAGCAGGTCATCTGCTGGAACATCACCCTGAACAACGTGGTGACGCCGTACCAGAGCCCCGCCAAGACCGCGACGCACATCCACGAGACCGCCGCCGGCGTGAACGGCCCGCCGCGGATCGCCTTCCCGAACCCCACGCCCGCCGACGACCCGACGGCGACCGTGCGTACCAGCACCGGCTGCTCGGAGGGTCCGTTCACCACCGGTCTCGCGCCCAACGGCACCGACACCGGCACCGGCTTCTCCCTCGCGCAGCTCGAGGCGAACCCGGCGGGGTTCTCGGCCGACACCCACACCGCCGGCTTCACCGCGGGCGCGGTGCGAGGCCAGCTGGTCTTCAGCCAGGAGCTGCTCGACGCCGCCAACGCGGTCGACGAGGAGCCGACGCCCCCGGCGGACGACGAGCCCGCACCGGGCGAGGGCGTCGCCGACGCGGACGACGAGCGACAGCTGCCCGTGAACGGCGTCGACACGGGCCAGGGCGGCACCGCCGGGTCCCCGAGCCTGCTGCCGGTCGCGGCCCTGACGCTGCTCGGCCTC
>NZ_JAMXRU010000182.1 GCF_024124745.1 Aeromicrobium sp. CnD17-E | reverse complement strand
AGCGCGGCGTCGCCGACCGGGTCCGGCCGCAGCCCCAGCGCGTCGACCGCGCCCGCCACGACCTGCGCGACGTGCTCGCTGCCCGCCCAGGCCCGGATGCGGACCGAGAGGCGCGGCAGCCTGGGCTGCGGACCGGCGCGCAAGGCGCCACGAGCCAGCAGCTGCTGCACGACCGAGCGCGGGTCGTCCTCGAGCTCCGGGACCCGCTCACCGGCGAGTCGCTCGACGGACTCCAGGCTGCGGCCGTCGAGCAGCCGCAGGAGGGCGACGAGACCTGGTCGGTCGGCGAGCACCACGTCGGGTCGACCGACGACGGTCAGTCGCCGCGCGTCGCGACGCACGACGTCGCCTCCCGGGAGGAGGACGGGCCGCAACGTCATGGCGGCCACCTTGCGGGGCTCGACGGGCTCGGACCAGCGGGTGTCCACAGTGCCCGCGGACGCCTTCGGGGGTCCTGACGTGCGAGAGCCGGGCTCCCGAGGGTCTGCCTTCCCCTGCGGACCTGATTCGGGAGCCCGGCTGAGGACACCGTAGGGGTCCGGGAGGGGCGCGTCAACCGACTTGGCAGAACCGTTGTCCACTCCTGTGGACAAGTCTGTGGGCAAGATGTGCGCATCGCCGTCGACCGGTGTGGACGGCACGTGGACAGAGCCGGCGGGGCCCGGGGAACTCGACGTTCCGACGGTATGGAACCGCCTCCTGACCTGCGACGGGACGGCCCCGGGCTCGTTCGGGGGATGTGGACGAAGATTCCTCGACCGTCGGAGCCCTCGGCTACCGTCGAGGACGTGGGTGAGGTGGAGATCAGACGCAGCACGCGACGTCGTCGCACCATCCAGGCGTACCGCGACGGCGACCGCACGATCGTGCTCGTGCCCGCCCACCTGTCACCCGAGCAGGAGCGCGAGGAGGTCGCGCGGCTCGTGGCCCGTCTCGACGCCCGCGTCGCCCGGACTCCCGCGGGCGACGAGGAGCTGATGGCTCGGGCGCGCACGCTCTCCGACCGCTACCTGGAGGGCCGGGCAGTGCCGAGCTCGGTGCGGTGGGTCACCAACCAGACGCAGCGGTGGGGCTCCTGCACGGCCGCCACCGGAGCGATCCGCATCTCCGACCGCGTCCGCGACATGCCCGACTACGTCATCGACCACGTCGTCCTGCACGAGCTCGCCCACCTCATCGAGCCCAACCACTCCCGGCGGTTCTGGGCGCTGCTCGCGGACTACCCGCACGCGGTCAAGGCCGAGGGGTTCCTCGAAGGCGTGTCCTGGCAGCAGCGATGAGCGCCAGCGTGTCGGCGTCGGTCGGCTCCACGGGCTCGCCGACGCCGAACCAGGCCACCGGGTCCTCGCCCTCGGCCACGACGGGCTCGGCGTCGACCGGGGCCACCGCGAGCAGCTGGACGTCGAGGTGGTGGCCGCCGGGGGAGCAGAACGGCACGGCGTGCCGCGAGAGCCGCAGCGGTTCGGGGTCGACCTGCAGGCCTGCGATGCCCGTCTCCTCGAGCGCCTCGCGTGAGGCGGCGTCGACCAGGCTCGCGTCGTCCGCCTCGCAGTGCCCGCCCGTCTGCAGCCACAGCCCTGCCTTGCGGTGACGCACCAGCAGCACGCGCTGCGCATCGGCCGTCATCACCAGCGCGCTCGCCGTCACGTGGTCGGGCCGGCAGGGACGCAGCATCCCGTCGGGGTGCGCGGCCAGGTGCGCGAGGTACGCCACCCGTAGCCGTTCCTGCGCCGCGTCGGGTGCCGTCCAGGTCGCCAGCGTGCGCGTCGCGTCGGCGTGCAGGGTCACCGGGCGTCGCCGGTGCCGGGCTCGTCGTCGCGGTCCTGCGTGCCTTCGCCGGACTCGCCCGCGAGGAGCTCGTCGAGCGCCGCGTCGAAGTCGTCGTCGACGGTCTCGCCGCTCGCGAAGCCGAGCGGGTCGTCGAGGTCGGCAGCAGTCGGCATGAGGTCGGGGTGCGTCCAGGCGGCGTCACGGGCGGCCGGGCCCTGCCGGTCCCGGACCGCGGCCCAGAGGTTGGCGGCGTCGCGCAGGCGACGCGGCCGCAGCTCCAGGCCCACGAGCGACGCGAACGTCTGCTCGGCCGGACCCCCGGTGGCGCGACGTCGGCGGATCGCCTCCGCCAGGGCCGGCGCCGACGGCATGTCGCGCGCCGCCTGCGAGACGACCTCGTCGACCCAGCCCTCCACGAAGGCGAGCAGCGTCTCGAGCCGCTCGACCGCGTGCTGCTGGCCGGGGGTGCGTCGCGGCTCGAACAGGCCGCCCTGCATCGCCTCGGCGATGGCCTCGGGACGGCTGGGGTCGATCTCGCGCACCTGCGCCTCGATCGCCTCCACGTCGATGTGGGTCCCCGCGCCGAACTCGTCGACGGCGCCGACCAGGGCCTGCTCGAGCCACGGTGCGTGCGCGAAGAGCCGGTGGTGCGCGCACTCGCGCAGGGTGACGTAGAGCAGCACGTCGGCCGACGAGTGCTCGAGCCCCTCGCCGAAGGCCTCGACGTTGTGCGGGAGCACGGCGGCCACGCGGCTCGGGCCCATGGGCAGGCCGATGTCGGTCGACGACAGCACCTCGGTGGCCAGCCCCGCGAGACCCTGGCCGATTTGCTGCGAGAACATCGCGCTGCCGGCCTGGTTCAGCATCCCGATGAGCGGGCCGGCCATGGCGCGCGCCTCGTCGGGGATGGCCTGCGCGATCGCCCCCACCACGTTGTCGGCGATCGGCTCCACCAGGCGCCGCCACGAGGTGCCGGTGGCCTCGACCCACTCGGCACGGCTCCACGCGACCGACGACGTCGTCGCGGCGGGGACGTCCGTGACGCGGTCGAGCCACGTCTCGGCGAGCCGGACGGCGTCGGCGACCGCCC
>NZ_JAMXRU010000181.1 GCF_024124745.1 Aeromicrobium sp. CnD17-E | reverse complement strand
CGACTGCGACGCGCGCGGCGCGACGTCGGTCCCCGGTGTGTGGGCCGTCGGCGACTGCGCCCGCTGGAACGACGAGGTCCGCGGGCCGATGCGATGCGCCGGTCACTGGCAGGACGCCCTCGACCACGCAGCCGCCGTCGCCGCGGCGGTGACCGGTGCGGCCGCGCCGGCCGCCACCGAGCCGTACTGCTGGTCCGAGCAGCACGGCGTCATGCTCCAGGTCGCCGGGCACCTGGTCGGGGGCGAGCAGGCGACGGTGCTCGACGGCTCCGTCGACGGCGCGGACCTGCTCGTGCGCTACGAGCGCGACGGCGAGGAGGTGGCCGTGCTCGGCATGAACCGCCCGCGGGAGGTGACGCGCTGGCGCCGGTCGCGCCGCGCTCGACCCGCCCCCACGCCTGCGCCGCCCGTCCCGGCTGCGGCCGGTCCCGCCCGATCCCTGGAGGACGCATGATCATCGACCAGCTCGACGCACCGCTCGAGGGCTCGCTGCGTCCGACGCTGCCCGGCCGGGTCTACACCGACCCCGAGCAGTTCGCCGCGGAGCAGGCCCAGATCTTCGAGCAGACCTGGTTCTGCGCCGTGGCGAGCTCCGACGTGGCGCGGGCCGGTGACTGGCGCACCGTCGAGATCGGCCGCGAGCGCCTCATCGTCTCGCGCAACCGCCGCGGCGAGGCCCGCGCCTTCTTCAACGTCTGCCGGCACCGCGGCATGCAGGTCTGCACGGAGGAGTCCGGGTCGAGCCGGACCTTCCAGTGCGGCTACCACGCCTGGACCTACGACCTCGACGGTGCGCTCGTCGCCGCACCCAACCTGACGTCGATGCCCGACGTCGACCGGGCCACCTACGGCCTGCGTCGCGCGCACGTCCGCGAGTGGCTCGGGTACGTGTGGGTCTGCCTGGCCGACGAGCCGCCGTCGTTCGAGGAGACCGTGCACGGCGAGGTCGTCACCCGGCTGGGCGAGCTGCACCACCTCGACAACTACGGGATCGAGCGGCTCCAGGTCGCGCACCGCATCCGCTACGACGTGGCGGCCAACTGGAAGCTCGTGGTGGAGAACTTCCAGGAGTGCTACCACTGCGCCACCATCCACCCCGAGCTCACCGAGGTGCTGCCGGAGTTCGCGGACGGCTGGGCGTCGCAGAGCGGTGTCAACCACGGCGCCCTGTTCGCGCCGGAGGTCGAGGGGTTCACCGTCGACGGGTCGGCCGGCGCGGCGGTGATCCCCGAGATCGCGCCCGACCAGGACCGCCGCTACTACGCGATCACCATCCGGCCCAACGTGTTCGTGAACCTCGTCCCTGACCACGTGATCGTGCACCGCATGTTCCCGGTGGCCGCCGACCGGACGATCATCGAGTGCGACTGGCTGTTCCTGCCGGAGGTGGTGGCTGCGGGCACCGACGTCAGCAAGCAGGTCGAGCTGTTCGACCGCGTGAACCGCCAGGACTTCGACGCGTGCGAGAAGACGCAGCCCACGATGAGCTCACGGCACTACGTCGACGGGGGCGTGCTGGTGCCTGCCGAGCACCACATCGGGGAGTTCCACGACTGGGTCGCGGACCGGACCGGCCTGCAGCGCTGAGGGCCGCCGGCTCGCTCAGACCTCGAAGGTCAGGCCGGTGGCCTGCTCCGTCGTCGCCCAGAGGTCGCGGGCGAGCTGTTCGTCGCGGGCCCAGCGCGTCATGCCCGCGATCACCGGGGCGCCGCGGGTGCCGCCGAGCGACGCCGGGCCCACGTACTCCCCGCCGGTGAACGTCGGGTCGGTCGCGGCGCGCAGGCTCGGCAGCGCTCCCGCGGCGGCCGACTGGCTCGCGAGCGCCGACACCTGCTGCACGACCGTGCCGAGGAACGGGTTGCCCATGGCCACGCCGGTCTTCTGCAGCTCGGTGCGGGCGAAGCCCGGGTGCGCGGCCGTGCTGACGACGGCCCTCCCCGCGGACTTCAGGCGCCGGTCGAGCTCGAGCGCGAACGACAGGTTCGCGAGCTTGGACTCCGCGTAGGACACCCAGCGGCGGTAGCGTCGCGGCGAGCCCTCCGGCGTCAGCGAGCGCAGGTCGATCCCCTTGGCCTGCAGGTGCGCGAGCGACGAGACGGACACGACCCGGGCGTCGTCGGCGAGCAGCGGCCACACCTGCGCCGTCCACGCGAAGTGGCCCACGTGGTTCGTACCGATCTGCAGCTCGAAGCCGTCGGCCGTCGTGCTGTACGGCGGGATCATGATGCCGGCGTTGTTCACGAGCACGTCGATGCGGTCGTGCCGCGAGCCCAGCTCCTCGGTCGCCCGGCGGACGTCGGCGAGGTCGGCCAGGTCGAGGGAGAGCACCTCGACGTCGACGTCGGGCAGCTCCTCGCGCAGCCGGGCGAGCGTGTCGTCGGCCTTCTGCGGGTTGCGTGCGGTGACGGTCAGTCCCGCGCCCGCGCGCGCCAGCTCGAGGGCGGTGTGGAACCCGAGCCCCCCGGTGACACCGGTGACGACGGCCCGCTTCCCGCCCAGGTCGGGGATGTCCTGCGTGCTCCAGCTCATGGGACGAACCGTATCCGCCCCACCCCCACCCCGCCGGACGATCTCGCTGCTCGAGGAACGACCGGCCCCGCTGGTCGAGTCGTCGACGCCGCGACGAAGGAGCTGGCGGAGGCGTATCGAGACCACTCCAGGCTTTCGCTGGGAGCCGATTGGCGCTGGGCCGTTGCCGGGTGGTCTCGATACGCATCCACGGCGCTCGTTCCTCGCGCGTGGCCGCTACTCGACCAGCGAGACCTACCGCTGGTCGAGTGCCTCCACGAGCGCTAGCGAGGGGAGGTGTATCGAGACCACACCGGGCGGACGCTGGGGGTTGGTCCGCGCTGGGCCGTTGCCGGGTGGTCTCGATACGCAGCCACGGCGCTCGTTCCTCGCGCGTGGCCGCTACTCGACCAGCGAGACCTACCGCTGGTCGAGTGCCTCCACGAGCGCTAGCGAGGGGAGGTGTATCGAGACCACACCGGGCGGACGCTGGGGGTTGG
>NZ_JAMXRU010000180.1 GCF_024124745.1 Aeromicrobium sp. CnD17-E | reverse complement strand
CAGCTCGCTGCCCTCCAGCCGCGCCGTGGCGACCGCGCCGAGCAGCAGCGAGCGCGCCGTGTCCTCCGGCGTCGTCCGACGCAGGCCCCGGTCGCGCAGCAGGGCGTCGATGCCGTCACGCGTCGCCGCGAACGCCGAGGGCACCCCCTCGAGGGACGCCGCGGGCAGGAACGGGTCGACGGGCTCTGACACGCCCCGAAGCGTACCGAGCGGACGTCCGCGGACCGGTAGCCTGCGGGTGTGAGCGAGCTGTTCGACCAGGCGGCACGGTCCGCCCCCGGCACCGACGAGGCGCACGACCGCCTCGTCAAGTGGCTGGTGGGCGACCGACTCGCGTGCGTGCTGCTGCTCGAGGACTCCTCGCTCGCCTTCCGGCTCGCCGAGCAGGGCCACGAGGTCGTCGTCGCGGGCGAGGACGTGCGCACCGTCCGGTCGCCCGACGTGCTCTACGTGCGGACCGTCGGCCCCCGCCTGCCGTTCGTGGCCGACGCGTTCGACGCGGTCGTCACGCCGCAGCTGCACGACGACCAGACCGTGCTGGCCGAGCAGGCCCGCGTGCTGCGCGCGGGTGGCGTGCTCTCGAGCCTCGCGCGCGACCACGACGAGACGCTGCCGTGGGTCCGACGCCTGCGCGAGGTCGCAGGACGTCGTCCGACGCCACCCGCACCGGCCACCGGCACCGTCGAGGCCTCCGGGCTCTTCCACCCCCTCGAGACGACCGAGCACGCCACGTGGGAGGAGCTCGACCTCCCCGCGCTGTTGCAGTACGCCCGCGAGACCGGACGCCAGCCCGTCGAGGACGCGACACTGTCGCGCGTGCGGGAGCTGTTCGACCAGAACACCGCGCAGAGCGGCAGCCTGCGGCTGCGTCACCTGCTGCGTGGCACCCGGGCCCGCGTGCGCAAGGAGCCGCGCTCGCAGGGACCCCAGCCGCCGGACACGCTGCTGCTCGAGCTGCGGTGAGCCCCCTCCTCGCGGTCCTGCTCGGCGTCCTGCTGGGCGGGCTCGGCCACGCCGTGCTGCGTCGACGCCGGCTGCGCGGCACCCCGCTCGGGTCGCCCGAGGAGCGCGCCACCTACGAGGCGCTGCACCGCACCGCCCTGGCGGCACCGGCCCTGCGGCAGGGGCTCGACCGCTCCAGCGCCCTGGAGACCCTGCCCCACGTGCGCGCCCTGCTCGGCACGCCGACGGTGGGTCTGACCGACACCACCACGCACCTCGCCTGGGACGGACCCGACGACCCGACCGACCCGGGTCTGGCCGACGTCGTCGCGGCGACGTTGCGCACCGGCCGCACCCAGGCCGCCGGGCCGGCCGTCGCCGCTCCCCTCGTGGTCGACGAACGGGTCATCGGCGCACTCGTCGTGGTGGCCGAGCAGCCGTCGGCCGGGCTGCTGCGGGCGACCGCCGAGGTCGCCGCGTGGATGTCGGGCCAGCTCGAGCTGGCCGAGCTCGACAAGTCCCGCACCGCGCTCATGGCGGCCGAGCTGCGGGCGCTGCGCGCGCAGATCTCGCCGCACTTCGTCTACAACTCCCTCGGCGCGATCGCGTCGTTCGTGCGCACCGACCCCGAGCGGGCGCGCGAGCTGCTGCTGGAGTTCGCCGACTTCACGCGCTACTCCTTCCGCCAGCACGGCGACTTCACCACGCTGGCGGAGGAGCTGCGCTCGATCGAGCGCTACCTGGTGCTCGAGAAGGCCCGCTTCGGCGACCGGCTGCGCGTGGTCACGCGGGTGGCGCCGGAGGTGCTCAACGTCCGGCTGCCGTTCCTGGCGGTCCAGCCGTTGGTCGAGAACGCCGTGCGGCACGGGCTGGAGGGCCAGCAGGGTGCCGGCACCGTCACCCTCGTGGCCCTCGACGAGGGCGCCGACTGCGTCATCTCCATCGAGGACGACGGCGTGGGCAGCGATCCGGAGACCGTCCGGGCCGTGCTGTCGGGCGACACGTCGTCGGCGTCCGTGGGCCTCGCGAACGTCGACGAGCGGCTGCGCACGGTCTACGGCAACGACCGGGGCATCGTGGTCGAGACGGCCCCGGGGCTGGGCACGAAGGTCACGCTGCGGATCCCCAAGTTCGCACCCCCGTGACCTTCGGCGTCCACGACGGTTGATGGGGTCGAAGGTCCACGTGGGAGGAGCAACATGGCAGTGCGCAGTGCGGGGTACGCGGTCCGGCGGGTGCGTCAGTCGTTCACGCACTTCCGCAACGGGCCCCAGCTGCTGCTGGCGATGGCCCGAGGCGGCGAGGTGACGTTCCGGACCCGCTCGGGCCTGACCATCCACACGCCGAACTCCCCCGGCGCCCGGTTCCCCGTCTACGAGATCACGGCCGACGACGTGTACCGCGTCGACGAGCTGCTGGCCGGGCTCCGTCCGGACTTCGTCGCGATCGACGTCGGCGCCCACATCGGCAGCTTCTCGACGGCGGTCTGCGCCCGCGCCCCCCGCGCGACCGTGCACGCGTACGAGGCGTCGCCCTCGACGGCGGCCTGGACGCGCCGCAACGCCGAGGCCAACGGCTTCGCCGACCGGCTGCACGTGCACGCCGAGGCGGTCTCCGACCACCGCGGCACGCTGCGCTTCGTCGACAACGGCGAGGCCAGCGCGCACAACGGCATGACCGCGCCCGACGGGCTCGGGGGCGAGGTCGAGGTGCCGTGCGTGACGTTCGCCGACGCCCACGCGGCGGCCGGCGGGCGGGTCGACCTGCTCAAGAGCGACGCGGAGGGCGCCGAGTACGGCTACATCCTCGGCAGCGACCCCGCCCTCTGGGCCGACGTGCAGCGGGTCGTCATGGAGTACCACCCCGTCGACGGCTACGCCCTGGCCGACCTCGTCACCTACCTCGCGGGCGTCGGGCTCGACCTCGTGCGGGACGAGCCGTCGCCGGACAAGCCCGGCCTCGGGAACGCCTGGTTCGCCCGCGCCGCATGACCCGGCTCCCCCCGGCCCTGATGCCGCTGTGGCCCGTGGCCAAGCGGGCCCACCGCGCCGCGACCCGCACGGTCGGCGTGGCGGCTCGTGCCGTCGGCGACGGCGGTCCGCGGTCGGTGCCCGCGCGCGTCAGCCCGACGTCGC
>NZ_JAMXRU010000017.1 GCF_024124745.1 Aeromicrobium sp. CnD17-E | reverse complement strand
GTCCGGCCGACCGCACCGCGCGCCTGAGCGTGGCCGAGCGGCGCGCCAACGCGCTGCGTCGGACCGCCACGCACGTGGAGACCGGCGACGACGGCCGCGACGTGCTCGTCGTCCCGTTCTCGACCGGGTGGGACCTCGCGGCCGAGATCGCGTCGTACGGGCCCGACGTCGTCGTGCTCGACCCGCCCGACCTGCGCGACCAGGTCGTCGCCCGGCTGCGCGCGGTTCTGGCCGACACCGGACCGTCGAGCTCGGCGGTGGGCGCGTGACGCGGCCCGCGAACCGTTCCGCGCAGCAGGTCGTGCGGATGCTGGCGCTCGTGCCGTACCTGCAGGGCAACGACGGCGTGCCCGTGCGCGAGGTGGCCCGCGAGTTCGGGGTGACGCCCAAGCAGATCCGCGACGACCTGCGCCTGCTCATGTTCACGGGCGTGGGGGAGTACGCCGGCGAGCTGATCGACGTCGACCTCGCGGCGCTGGAGGTCGACGACGTCATCCACATCCGCGACGCGGAGTTCCTCAGCCGGCCCCTGCGGCTCACGGCCGACGAGGGCGTCGCGCTCGTGGCTGCCCTGCGCACCCTGCGGGCGTCGGCGTCGGGGTCGCAGCTGCCCATCGTCGACGCGGCGCTCGCGAAGCTCGAGACGGCGGTGGCCGCCGAGGGCGCCGTCGAGGCGGTCGACGTGCACGTCGCCGACGTCGACCCGGCCGTGCGCGACACCGTGGCCGCGGCGCTCGCCGACGGGCACCGCCTCGAGATCGACTACGCCACCGACTCCCGCGACGACGTCACCACGCGCGAGGTGGACCCGCAGCGGCTCTTCACGCGACAGGGCCACACCTACCTCGAGGCGTACTGCCTGCGCGCCGACGACGTGCGCTTCTTCCGCCTCGACCGCGTCGTGCGTGCCGCCGACACCGGCCGGCTCGCCCAGCGGCACGACACGACGTCGCGCGACCTGGGCGACGACCTCTTCGAGGTCGGCGAGCAGACCCCCTCCGCCGTCCTCGACCTCGACCCCGCCGCGCACTGGCTCACCGAGTACTACACCGTCGAGGAGCTGGGCGACGTCGACGGCCGACGTCGCGTCCGGTTGTACGGTGGCGACGAGGCGTGGCTGCGTCGACTCGTGCTGCGCAACGGTGGCACCGTCCACGTGGTCGAGCCCGCCACACTCCGCGTACAGGTCCTGGACACCGCCCGTTCAGCCCTTGCGGCGTACGATGGTTGAGACCGCACCCGACGAAAGAGGCACCATGTTCAGGCAGATCGGCCCCACGGAGATCCTCCTCATCCTCGGCGTGGTCCTGCTGCTGTTCGGAGGCCGCAAGCTCCCCGAGCTCGCCCGCGGCTCCGGACGGGCGCTGCGCATCTTCAAGTCCGAGGTCAAGGAGCTCAAGGACGACGACAAGCCGTCCCACGACCTCGACGGCGAGGTCGTCGACGAGGACGGCGCCCGTACCGAGGCGACGGCCCGCTCCGAGCAGCTGCGCCGCGACGGCACGTCCGAGCAGGCGTAGGTCTTGGCGTCGCTGAGCGGCGCGCCGTCCGGGGCCGCGGGCGGCACCATGCCGCTCGTGGAGCACCTGCGGGAGCTCCGCTCCCGACTCACGCGCGCGGTCATCGCGATCGCCGTCTTCACGATCCTCGGGCTCGTCTTCTACGCCCCGATCCTGAACTTCCTCACGCACCCGTACAACGAGATGCGTCCGCTGCTGGAGCGCGAGGGAATCGACACCCAGCTGATCATCACCGGCGTCGGCGGCGCGTTCCAGTACCAGCTGAAGATCTCGCTCGTGTTCGGGCTGCTGGCCTCGAGCCCGTTCTGGCTCTGGCAGATCTGGGCCTTCGTGCTGCCGGCCCTGCACCGGCACGAGAAGCGGTGGGCGCTCCTGCTCGCAGGCACCGGAGCGCCCCTGTTCATCGGCGGCGCGGCGCTCGCCTACGTGGTGCTGCCGAAGGCGATGGAGATCCTCATCGGCTTCGTGCCCGACGGGTTCGGGTCGCTGGTCACGGGCGCCGAGTACTTCGACTTCATCGTCAAGATGATGCTGGTGTTCGGCGTCGCCGCCGAGATTCCTCTGGTCGTCGTGCTGCTCAACCGACTGGGACTGGTCTCGGCCAAGCAGCTCGCGTCGGCCCGGCCGTGGACGATCATCGGCATCTTCGTGTTCGCCGCGATCGCCACGCCCACCACCGACCCGCTGACCATGCTGTTCCTCGCGGTGCCGATGACGATCCTGTACCTCATCTCCGAGGTCATCGCGAAGCTCACCGACCGCAGGCGCGGACGCGAACGGGTCGACGAGACGGCGGACGACGACGCGTCGCCGCTGGACGGGCCGTCCGAGCTCGAGGGTCCGTCGTCGGTCGACGACTGAGCGACGGACGGCGGACCCCCTAGGCTGTCCGCCATGCTCGTGACACTGGTGGTGAACCCGGTCTCCGGCCGCCGCCAGGGCGAGCGGATCGCTGCAGCCGCCACGGCGCGACTCACCGGTGCGGGGCACCGGGTGGCCCGGATCCACAGCAGCGACGGCGCACAGGCACGGGAGGCCGTCGCGCGCGAGGTGGCGGCCGGCGCCGAGCTGGTGCTCGTCGTCGGGGGTGACGGGCTGCTGCACGACGTGCTGCCCGCCGTGGCGGAGCGCGACGTCACGGTCGGTCTGCTGCCCGCCGGGACGGGCAACGACACCGCCCGCGCGCTGGGTCTGCCGGTCGGCGACCCGGACGCGGCGCTCGACGTCGTGCTGCGCGGACGCACCCGTGCCGTCGACCTCGCGAGCACCGACCGCGGACACGTCGTCACCGTGGTGGCGTCCGGGTTCGACTCGAAGGTCAACGAGCGCGCCAACGCCATGAGGTGGCCGCGCGGGAACCAGCGGTACAACCTCGCGATCCTCGCCGAGCTGAGGACGTTCCAGCCGCTGCCGTTCAGCCTCGACCTCGACGGGACGCGGGTCGACACCGAGGCGATGCTGGTGGCCGTCGGCAACGGCCCGTCGTTCGGCGGCGGCCTGCGCATCGCCGAGGGGGCCGTCATGGACGACGGGCTGCTCGACGTGTGCGTCATCCGGCCGGTCAGCAAGGCGAGGCTCGTGCGGGTGTTCCCACAGCTGTACCGTGGCACGCACGTGGACCTGCCGGAGTTCGAGCGGCACCGCGTGCGACGTGTGCACCTCGCCTGTCCCGACGTCGTCGCGTACGGCGACGGCGAGCGTCTGGGCCCGCTGCCGCTCACCGTGACCGTGCTCGAGCGCGCGTTGCGCGTGCTCGTGCCCTGAGGGTCCGTAGGCTGGGGGCATGACGAGCCCGGCCGAGAAGTTCGCCCAGGCCTCGGCCACGAGACGTCACCCCCACCTCGCGGAGTTCCGCGGGCTGCACGGGTTCACGCTCGACCCCTTCCAGGTGCAGGCGTGCCAGGAGGTCGAGGCGGGCCGCGGCGTGCTCGTGGCGGCGCCCACCGGGTCGGGCAAGACGATCGTGGGCGAGTTCGCCGTGCACCTCGCGCTCGCGACGGGGCGCAAGTGCTTCTACACGACGCCCATCAAGGCACTCTCCAACCAGAAGTTCCACGACCTCGTCGAGCGCTACGGCGCCGACCAGGTGGGGCTCCTGACGGGAGACAGCACCGTCAACGGCGAGGCGCCGGTCGTCGTCATGACGACCGAGGTGCTGCGCAACATGCTCTACGCGGGCTCGCGGACCCTCGACGGGCTCGGCTACGTGGTCATGGACGAGGTGCACTACCTCGCCGACCGCTTCCGCGGCGCCGTGTGGGAGGAGGTCATCATCGGCCTGCCCGAGTCGGTCAGCGTCGTCTCCCTGTCGGCGACGGTCTCCAACGCCGAGGAGTTCGGCGACTGGCTGAGTGAGGTGCGCGGGTCGACCACGACGATCGTCGAGGAGCGCAGGCCCGTGCCCCTGCACCAGCACGTGCTCGTGGGGCGCAAGATGTTCCCGCTCTTCGAGGACGACGCGGCGGAGTCGGCACCCGGGTCCGGGAACGAGGCCGTGCGCGTGAACCGTCAGCTCGAGAGCATGGCCCGTCAGGACTGGCAGCTCGACCGAGCCCGCAAGGGCGGTGGCCGGGGTCGGCCGCCGAAGGGTCACCGGCGACCGCAGAGCAGGCACCGCACGCCGAGCCGCGTCGAGGTGGTGGAGAAGCTCGAGGCCGAGGGTCTGCTGCCCGCCATCGTGTTCGTGTTCAGCCGCGCGGGCTGTGCAGCCGCCGTCCAGCAGCTGCTCGACGCCCGGGTCATGCTGACCACTCCCGACGAGCGACGCGAGATCGAGGACCGCGTCGACGAGGCGTGCGCGCACCTGCCCGACGAGGACCTGCACGTCCTCGGCTTCCACGAGCTGCGCGAGGGGCTGGGTCGCGGTGTCGCCGCCCACCACGCCGGCATGCTGCCCGCGTTCAAGGAGGTCGTCGAGCAGCTGTTCAGCGACGGCCTCGTCAAGGTCGTGTTCGCCACCGAGACGCTGGCGCTCGGCATCAACATGCCCGCCCGGTCGGTCGTCATCGAGCGGCTCACCAAGTGGAACGGCGAGGCGCACGTGAACGTGACACCGGGGGAGTACACCCAGCTCACCGGCCGTGCGGGACGTCGCGGCATCGACGTCGAGGGTCACGGCGTGGTGCTGTGGCAGCCGCAGCTCGACCCCAAGCAGGTCGCGGGTCTCGCGTCGACGCGGACGTACCCGCTCAACTCCTCGTTCCGCCCGTCGTACAACATGGCGGTCAACCTCGTCGACCAGATGGGACGCCAGCCCGCGCGCGAGCTGCTGGAGCAGTCGTTCGCTCAGTTCCAGGCCGACCGGGCCGTCGTCGGGATGGTGCGCCAGATCCGCAAGGCCGACGACGCGCTCGAGGGGTACCGTGAGGCGGCGCAGTGCCACCTCGGCGACTTCCTCGAGTACGCGCGCCTGCGCCGCGAGCTGGGCGAGATCGAGTCGTCGGGCGCACGTCAGCGCAAGGCCGACCGACGCCAGGACGCGGTCGCGTCGATGGCGAGGCTGCGCGCGGGTGACGTCATCAACGTGCCCGGCGGCAAGTTCGCGGGGCTCGCCGTCGTCCTCGACCCCGGTGTCGCCGGCGCGGCCGAGGCTCCACGGCCGCTCGTGCTCACCGCCAGCCGCCACTCGCGTCGTCTGGGTCCGGTCGACTTCCCGGTGCCGGTCGAGCCGATCACGCGCATGCGGATCCCGAAGTCGTTCAACGCGCGCAACGCGCAGGCCCGGCGCGACCTCGCGTCGTCCCTGCGCAACCGCGCCGAGGGGCTGCGCTGGCAGACCGACACGCCCTACCGTCCCGACCGGCCGACGGAGCGGGTCACGGACGAGCGCACCGATCCGCGCGTGGCCGAGCTGCGTGCCGCGCTCAAGGCGCACCCCTGCCACGCCTGCCCCGACCGCGAGGCGCACGCCCGGTGGGCCGAGCGGTACACGAAGCTCGAGCGCGACACCGAGCAGCAGCGTCGACGCATCGAGCAGCGCACGAACACCGTCGCCCGTCAGTTCGACCGTGTCTGCGACGTGCTTGACGAGCTCGGCTACCTCGACGGCGACACCGTCACGCCGGACGGTCGCCGCCTGCAGCGCCTCTACAGCGAGCTCGACCTGCTGGTCAGCGAGTGCCTGCGGCGCGGGGTCTGGGACGGGCTCGACCCGGCCCAGCTCGCGGCCGTCCTGTCGGGCCTGACGTTCGAGAGCCGCAAGGACGACCCGCCGGCGCCGCGCTTCCCGGATCGCACGACGCTCGACGTCTCCGAGGAGATGGCGCTGCTCTGCACCGACCTGCAGGCGCTCGAGCGCCAGCATCGCGTGAAGTTCCTGAGCACGCCCGACTTCGGGTTCGCGGAGACGGCGGCCGCCTGGGTCGGGGGAGCGTCGCTCGACGACGTGCTGCGGACCACGGGCATGGCGGCCGGCGACTTCGTGCGGGCCATGAAGCAGCTCATCGACCTCGTCGCCCAGGTGGCCGACGCCGCCGGCCCCGGCCCGCTGCGGACCACCGCCCGCCAGAGCCTCGACGGGCTGCGACGCGGCGTCGTGTCGTACTCCTCGCTCAGCGGCTGAGCGCGCTCGTGAGGCGCTCGACGACACCGCCGAGGCCCCACGTGGTGCCGAAGGCCTCGAGCGCGTCGCGCTGCTCGGGCGAGAGGGGCGCGAGCGCACGGACGACGTCGGTGCCGCACACGTCGCCGCGCACCCGCACGACCTGGCGCATGACGCCGACGAGCTCCTCGTTCTCGACGAGCGAGGCCCGCACCCGCGGCTTCACGGCGGAGTCGGGGTCGTGCGCGGCCGCGAGGATGCCGTCGAGGTCGCCGTAGGCGTCGAGCAGCAGGGCCGCGGTCTTCTCGCCGATCCCCGGGACGCCGGGGATGCCGTCGGAGGTGTCGCCGCGCATGGTCGCGAAGTCGGCGTACTGCTGCGGCTCGACGCCGTACTTGGCGCGGATCCAGGCAGCGTCGACCACGTCGGCCGACGACACCCCGCGCGCCGTGTAGAGGACCCTGACGCCGGCGTCGTCGTCGACGAGCTGGAAGAGGTCGCGGTCGCCGGTGACGACGTCGACAGGCCCGTCCCACGCCTGCGCGAGGCTGCCGATGACGTCGTCGGCCTCCGCGCCCTCGCGGCCGACGACCGGGATCCCGAGGATGCCGAGCGCCTCGGCGATGAGCGGCACCTGCGGCGTGAGCAGCTCGGGCGACTCCTCGGCCGCGCCGTCGCTGCTCGCCTCGCCCAGGCCGTCCTCGCTGGCCTGCGCGACGCGGTGCGTCTTGTACGACGGCAGCAGGTCGACCCGCCACTGCGGACGCCAGTCGTCGTCCCAGCACGCGACGACCGCATCGGGACCGTGCTGGTCGACCAGCGTCGAGACGAAGTCGAGCAGACCACGCAGCGCGTTGACGACCGTCCCGTCCGGCGCCTTGAACGAGTCGGGCACGCCGTAGAAGGCGCGGAAGTACAGACTGGCGGAGTCGAGCAGGAGCAGTCGTCCGGTGGTCACGCGCTCAGCCTAGGCCGTCGCCGGGACACCGGATGGACGCAGAGCTCGTCGCCGTCGGTCAGGACAACCCACGGGACCTCGCCCTGCTCCACGTCCAGGGCAGGCGCGCCGAGCTGGAGGAGGCGTCCGCTGGCGGACGCGAGGTCGTCTGCCGAGGCAGCGACGTCGATACGAGGACAGTTGACACGGAATTCTCAGCGGCGCACGGAAAGCAAGCCGTGCACGCCTCAGTTTTCCGTGCGCGGTGGAGATTCCCAGGTCGACCTGGGAATCTCCACGACCGGGAACACCATCGCCTGTTCGAGCGAGTCGAACGGGCGATGGTGTTCCGAAGCGCGGAGACTCCTCGTCAGCGCTGGGCGGCGGGGCCCTCCGTGACCTTCGGGGCCTTCTTGACGGTGGCGTTCGTCCGCACCTTCGTGCGGGCGCCGTCGCCGTAGAGACCCTTCTTCGACAGGCCCAGCGTGGCGACGGCGTGGGCCGCGCCATCGGTGAGCTGACCGAGCACCGTGGTGTTCACGCGGGTGATGTCGTCCTGCGGCGTGTGGTAGTTCGGGTCGAGGATCTCGCCCGCCGTCCCACCGTAGATGCTCGCCTGACGCTCGGTCTTCACGTCGTCGGCACCGCTGAACAGACCGCCGGCCGGGATGCCGTACTGGATGAACGGACCGTAGTCGGAGCGACCGTCGAACTCGGTCGGGTCGGTCGCGAGCCGGGCCCGCCCGAAGTAGTCGGTGAAGACCTTCTCGATCTGGCCCGAGCCGGCGGGACCGGCGGTGCCGAACGACGAGCCGTCCCCGTCGTAGACCAGGCGCACGTAGTTCGGCGAGCCGAGCATGTCGAAGTTCAGGTTCGCGTAGATCTTCGAGCGCGCACCGTCGGACAGCGAGTCGACGTAGTGCTGCGAGCCCAGCAGGCCGAGCTCCTCAGCGCCCCAGAACGCGAACCGCACCGGACGCTGCAGCTTCTTCGTGTAGCCGGTCCTCGCGAGCTGCTTCGCGATCTCCAGCGTGCCGGCCACGCCGGTGCCGTTGTCGTTGATCCCGGGGCCCTCGGGCACCGAGTCCAGGTGTGCGCCGACCACGACGACCTGGTCGTCGTGCTTCGTGCGACGCGGCCAGTCGGCGATGAGGTTGTGCGTCTCACGCTCCAGGTCGGTGACGGTGTCGGTCGTGACCGTGGCGGTGGCGCCACCCGCTCTCACGTCGTCGACGAGCGCCACGGCGTCGTCGTACGACAGGCCCACGACCGGGAGGTCGACCGGCGAGCCGAGCGTCCCGGTGGTCAGCTCGGTGCGGTCCGGGTTGCCCTCGTTGAAGATGATGACGGCGTCGTAGCCGGCGGCCTTGGCGTTCGACGCCTTCAGGCCGAAGTCACAGGTGCCGCGCTGCACGAGCGCGACCGAGGGCTCCGCCGGAGCCGGCTCGAAGTCGGCGGCCTCGCAGCCCGACGTGCTGCTCGGCGTGGGCGAGGCCGGGATGACGACGTCCTTCGTTGGGACGACCGGTCCGGTGACCGAGCCGGAGCCGGAATAGGTGAAGACCCCGGTCTCGAGCGTCTTCTCCTCCGGCGTGCGCTGGACCAGCGTCGCCGGGCTGTTCTCCGCGAAGAACGGGAAGGTGAAGGTCTGCTTGCGGACCCGGTAGCCGGCGGCACGCAGCGTCTTGGCGACGTAGTCCGACGACGCCTCGTAGCCGGGCAGCCCCGACGCGCGGTTGCCGCCGTTGCGGTTCGCGATGGTCTGCAGCTGACGCAGGTGCTGCAGCACCCCGTTGACCTGGACGGCCTGCGTCAGCCTCTTCGTGTCGACCTCCGGCTTCGAGCCACCGGCGACGGCCGGTGACGCGGAGACGAGGCCTGCGGACAGGACGACCGCTGCGGTGGCAGCGACGATCTTGCGCATGGGGATCCCCCGATCCACTCGTGATGTGATCCGTACACCCTAGGGGAGACGCGCCGCCACGGCACCTGTCGACGGCCGTGGCAGTCCCCACGACGTAGGCTCGACGCGTGACTTCCCGTTGGACCCGTGCCCAAGACCTTGCCCGCAGCCGGTCCGTCGGGGCCCTGCTCATCACCCCGGGCGCCGACCTGCGCTACCTGACCGGCTACCACGCCAAGCCGCTCGAGCGTCTGACCTGCCTCGTCGTGCCTGCCGACGGCGACCCGGTGCTCGTCGCGCCCGCCCTCGAGCGCGCTGCGGCGGAGGCGTCGGGCGTGGAGGTCGAGATCGCGACCTTCGGCGAGACCGACGACCCGTACGCCCTCGTCGGGTCCCTGCTGCCCGCGGACTCCGTCGTCGCGGTCGACAACCAGATGTGGGCCGAGCGGGTGCTCGCCTTCCAGCGACGCTTCGCCGACGTCCGCCTGGCCGGCCCGCTGCTCGCCGAGCTGCGGATGCGCAAGGACCCGCAGGAGGTCGCGGCCCTGCGCGACGCTGGTGCCGCGATCGACCGGGTGCACCAGCGCATGGGGGAGTGGCTGCGACCCGGCCGCACCGAGCGCGAGGTCGGCGCCGACATCGGTCGCGCCATCCTCGAGGAGGGGCACGAACAGGTCGACTTCGTCATCGTCGGCTCCGGCCCCAACGGCGCCTCCCCGCACCACGAGGTCTCGGACCGCGTGATCCAGGAGGGCGACCCCGTCGTCGTCGACATCGGCGGCACGAACGCGGCCGGCTACTGCTCGGACTGCACCCGCAACTACCTGGCCGGCGGCACCGCGCCCCGTGAGTACCTCGACGCCTACGCGGTGCTGGAGGAGGCGCAGCAGGTGCAGCGCGAGCACGCCCGCCCGGGCGTCACCGCCGAGTCGGTCGACGCGGTCGGACGTCAGGTGATCGCCGACGCCGGCCTCGGACATCTCTTCATCCACCGCACGGGCCACGGCATCGGCACCGAGACGCACGAAGAGCCGTACATCGTGGAGGGCAACGACCTCGTCCTCGAGCCCGGCATGGCCTTCTCGATCGAGCCCGGCGTGTACCTCGAGGGCCGGTACGGCGCGCGGATCGAGGACATCGCCGTGTGCACCGACGACGGGCTCGAGGTGCTGAACACCACGCCTCGCTCGCTGACGGTCCTGTGACCCGGCCGCGGCCGTGAGGTGGTGGCTGGCGGCACCGTGCGCCGCGGTCGCGGGGCTGCTCAGCGCGGCCGCCTTCGACCCGTGGTCGGTGCCCTACGCGATGATCGTCGGCGTCGCGCTGCTCGTGTGGGTGCTGCGTCGTCAACGTGACGCGCGGGTCGCGGCGGTGCTCCTCTCCGGTGCGCTGTACGGCGCGGCCTTCATGGGTCCGCTCATCTGGTGGATGAACGCCGTGAGCAGCGGCGCCTACGTCGCCCTCGTCGCGGCGCAGGTCGTGATGCTCGCCATCATCGCGGTGCCGCTGCGCGCGGCCCTGCGGCTGCCGGGCTGGCCGCTCTGGGGAGCTGCGGCGTGGGTGCTGGGGGAGCAGGTGCGCAGCGGCTTCCCGTTCAGCGGCTTCCCGTGGGGCCGGCTCGCCCACACGGCGATCGACACCCCGCTGGCCCCCTACGCCCGCCTGGTCGGCATGCCGGGCACGTCGGCGCTGTTGTTCCTGCTCGCGGCGATGCTCGTGGTGCTCGCCGGCGCCGGGATCGCCCGGCGCTCGCTCGCCGTCGGCGTCGTCGTCGCGGTGGTCGTCGCGGGTCTGTTCCTGCCGTCCGGGCTCGCCGGCGCGGGACCGGAGCGCCGGATCGCGGCCATCCAAGGCAACACGCCCGGCGCGTTCCTCACCTGGCCACGCGGCGAGATCGGCGCCCTGCACCTCGCCGAGACGCAGCGCTACGCCGACGCCGTGTCCGCCGGCACCGAGCGTGCTCCGGACCTCGTCGTCTGGCCCGAGAACGCGCTCGACGTCGACCCGTTCGCCGACCCTGTGCTGGCCGGTCGCATCCAGGCCCTCGTGCAGCAGCTCGGCGCACCCATCCTCGTCGGCGCGATCCTCGACGGACTCTCCGACCGCACCGCCTACAACGCGGGCATCGTCTGGGACGGTGACGGCCCCGGCGAGGTCTACGTGAAGCGCAAGCTGGTGCCCTACGGCGAGTACGTCCCGTTCCGACGCGAGCTGGGCGAGCTCGTGCCGCGCGTCGACCGCGACATCCCGCGCGACATGCTGCCCGGTCGGCGGGCCGGCGACCTGCGCGCGGGCTCGGTCGTCGTGGGCGACACGATCTGCTGGGACATCGCCTACGACGGCGTCGTGGAGCAGGCCGTGCGTGGCGGCGCCGAGGTGCTCGTGGTCCAGACCAGCAACGCCAGCTTCACCGGGACGTCGCAGCCCGACCAGCAGTTCAAGATCTCCCGGCTGCGCGCCATCGAGACCGGACGCTGGGTGGTCGTGCCGTCCACCAACGGCATCAGCGGCATCATCGACGCCAGCGGGCGCGTCGTGGCCGAGGCGCCGCGCGAGCAGCCGGCGACGCTGGTCGCCGACGTGGGCACCGCGACCGGCCAGACCCCCGCGACGCGCGCCGGCCGCTGGCCGGCCGTCGCGCTGATGACCCTCGGGCTCCTAGGCTGGGTCCTCGGAGCACGCGACCTGCGCCGGTCGCGGCGGAGGGAGCACGCGTGAGGGTCCTGGTCGTCATGCCCACCTACGAGGAGGCGGACAGCCTCCCGGGCGTGCTGCAGCGTCTGCGCACGTCGGAGCCCGACGTCGACGTGCTCGTCGTCGACGACGCGTCGCCCGACGGCACGGGCGAGCTCGCGGAGCAGGTCGCGGCGACGGACCCCGGCGTGCACGTGATGCACCGCAGCGGCAAGGCGGGGCTCGGCGTGGCCTACCGGGCCGGTTTCGCCTGGGGCCTCGAGCGCGGCTACGACGTGCTCGTCGAGATGGACGCCGACGGCTCGCACCTGCCCGAGGAGCTGGGCTCGCTGGTCGAGGCCGCCCGGGCGGCCGACCTCGTCATCGGGTCACGCTGGGTCGCCGGCGGCTCGGTCGTGAACTGGCCGTGGTACCGCCGGCTGATCTCGCGCGGGGGCACCCTCTACGCGCGGATCGCGCTCGGGCTGCCCGTCCACGACGCGACGGCCGGCTTCCGCGCGTTCCGCGCCGACACGCTGCGTCGCATCGACGTGGCCGGCGTGGCGTCGCAGGGCTACTGCTTCCAGATCGACATGACCCGTCGGGTGCACGAGGCAGGGCTGCAGGTCGTCGAGGTGCCGGTGACGTTCGTCGAGCGCGAGCTCGGCACGTCGAAGATGAGCTCGTCGATCGTGCGGGAGGCGCTCTGGCGCGTCACGGTGTGGGGACTGGCACGGCTGGTCCCCGGACACCGCCGCCGCGCCCAACGGATCACCCCCGGACACGGCGAGACCCCGGCGCCGGGCCGGGGTCTCGGGTCGTCGTCCGACGCGGGGCGCGAGCCCCGCTGAGTCAGGCGGACTTCTTCTTGCGACGGTGCAGGTGCGGCGGTCCGATCTCGCCGGAGCGCAGCAGCTCCAGGCGCTCGGTGAGGATCTCCTCCAGCTCGGTCTCCGAGCGGCGCTCCAGCAGCATGTCCCAGTGGGTACGTGCCGCCTTCTCCTCCTTCTTCTCCGGCGCGGTGCCGTCGCGAAGTCGGCCGATGCGACCCGTCTTCGGGTCCTCCCACTCGTAGGGGATCTCGGCCTCGTCGGACATCACGACCAGGAAGCTGTGTCCGTCGTCGCAGACGTACTCGATCTCCTGACGAGGGGCCATCTCGACCCCGCGCTCGTCCTCGAAGCTCTGGGCGCCCAGCCGGGCCCCCCGCAGTGCTCGTTCAGCCATGGGTCACTCCTCTCGTAGGTGACAACGTAGGTCACCCCCTTGAGATTCCCCTGAGGAGCGGGTCAGCGCATCTCGAGTGCCTTGTCGCGGACCTGCGCCGGGACGAGCAGCAGGGCGACCAGGCCCAGGCCGAGCACCAGGATGAGCCCGAGGATGCCCCACCGGTCGTCGCCGCCGACGAAGGCGAACAGGCCGAAGAACGTCGGGGCGAGGAACGACGCCGCCCGCCCGGTCATCGCGTAGAGGCCGAAGTTCTGGCCCTCCTTGCCCGGGGCCGTGAGGCGTGCGAGGTACGTGCGTGACGCCGACTGCGCCGGACCGACGAACAGGCACAGCAGCAGGCCGAAGACCCAGAACCCGGCCGTGCCGTGCACGAAGACGAGGACCACGCCGACGACGATGAGCGACACCAGCGAGAAGACGATGACGCGGCGCGGACCGAGGCGGTCGTCGAGCCGTCCCGCGACGATGGCACCGCCGGCGGCGGCGACGTTGGCGGCGATCGCGAAGTAGATGACCGTGTCGCTGGTGAACCCGTAGACCGACACCGCGATCACGCCGCCGAAGGTGAACACGCCCGCGAGACCGTCGCGGAACAGGGCGCTCGCGAGGAGGAACTGCAGCGTCACGCGGTCGTCGCGCCACATGCCGCGCAGCTCGGCGAACAGCACGCGGTAGGACTCCACGAAGCCGGCCCGGGGGAGCGGGCTGGCCTCTGCCGGCAGCTCGGGCACGGCGAGCAGCACGGGGAGTGCGAAGACGAGGAACCAGGCGGCCGAGACGACCGCGACGACGCGGATGTTGAGCCCCTCGTCGGTCGACACGCCCAGCAGGCCGCCGTCGCCGCTGATGAACCCGAGGAACACGACGAGCAGCAGCACGATGCCACCGAGGTAGCCGAACCCCCAGCCGATGCCGGAGACCCGGCCCACCGTCGCCGGCGTGGACACCTGGCGCAGCATCGCGAAGTAGGGCACCTGGGCGAGCTCGAAGAGCACCGTGCCGACCGCCAGGAGCAGCAGGCCCAGCCACAGGTGGTGGTAGTCGTCCTTGACGAAGAACATCAGCGCCATGCAGGTGACGACCGCGCCCGTGAGGAGGGCGAGGGAGCGCTTGCGCCGGCCGCCGCCGTCGGAGCGCTGGCCGAGGACCGGCGCCAGCACGGCGATGACGAGCGACGCGGCAGCGATGGACCACGCGAGCCACGTGCTCGGCGAGACGGGACCGGGCAGCCCCTTGCCGACGCTGTCGGTGAGGTAGACCGAGAAGACGAACGTGACGATCACGGCGTTGAAGGCCGCGGACCCCCAGTCCCACAGCGACCAGGCGACGACCTGGCCGGTGCGGGTGCGCGCGGCGACGGCGTCGCCCGTCTCAGTGCGGCTCATCGGGCCAGCTCCCTCGTTCGTCCAGGACGTCGCGCAGGACGTCGGGCCGGTCGGTGACGATCCCGTCGACGCCGATCTCGAGCAACGTTCTCATCTCGTCGGGGTCATCGACGGTCCACACGTGCACCTGCAGGCCGGTCTCGTGCGCGCGGCGGACGAAGCGCGGGGTGACGACCGTGACCGGACCTCGCCGCACGGGCACCTGCACGCAGTGCACACCGCGACGTGCCGCGAGCCGGCGCACCCAGCGCGTCGGACCGAGCTTGAGCGCGGCGATCTCCAGCGGTCCGCCGGAGCGGGCCGCTCCGGGGCACAGCGCGCGGAGCCGGCCGAGGCGGGCGCCGGAGAACGACGCCAGGCAGACACGGTCCTCGGCGCGCGCCTCCTGCACGACCTTGACGGTCGCCTCGACGGCGCCGTCGGCCTTGACGTCGATGTTGAAGCGGGCGTCGGGCAGGGTCGCGAGGAGGTCGGCGAGGCGGGGGACCGGCTCGCGCCCGGCCACCGGCACGCGGTCGATCTCGGTCGACGTCAGCGCGGCGATCGGCGTCTCGACACCCGTCATCCGGCCGAGGTGCTCGTCGTGGAAGGCGTACACGACACCGTCGGCCGAGACGTGGACGTCGGTCTCGAGGAAGACGTAGCCGAGGGCCACGGCGTTGCGGAACGCCGTCAGGGTGTTCTCGATGCCGTCGTTCGCCGGGAGCCCGGCTCCCCCGCGGTGCGCGAGCGCGAGGGGAAGGGGCGCGTCGAGGTACGGGTGCGGGGACACGTCGACCACGCTAGCCCGACTCGGGGCCAGTGGGGGCGCGCCGCGCGCCCCGCACGCCGTCCGTCAGATGTCGCGGAAGGTCTCGATCTGCGCGCCCAGGGCGTTGAGGCGCTCGGCGAGGTCCTCGTAGCCGCGGTTGATCACGTAGACGCTGCGCAGGACCGACGTGCCCTTCGCGGCCAGCATGGCGAGCAGGATGACGACGGCGGGCCGCAGCGCCGGCGGGCACACGATCTCGGTGCCGCTCCAGTGCGTGGGACCGTCCACGAGCACGCGGTGCGGGTCGAGCAGCTTGACGCGCGCGCCGAGCTTGTTCAGCTCGGTCAGGTAGATGGCGCGGTTCTCGTAGACCCAGTCGTGCAGGAGCGTCTGGCCCTGTGCGGTCGCCGCGATGACCGCGAAGAACGGCAGGTTGTCGATGTTGAGGCCCGGGAAGGGCATCGGGTGCACCTTGTCGATCGGCGCGCGCAGGTCCGACGGATAGGTGGTGATGTCGACCAGCCGGGTCTGTCCGTTCTCGGCGGCGTACTCGGCGCTGCGGTCGTAGCGGAAGCCCATCTCCTCCAGCAGCGCGAGCTCGATCTCCATGAACTCGATCGGCACGCGGCGCACGGTGATGCTCGACTGCGTGACGATGGCGGCCGCGATGAGGCTCATCGCCTCGATCGGGTCCTCGCTCGGGGCGTAGTCGACGTCGGTGTTGATGCGCGGCTTGCCGGTCACGCGCAGCGTCGTCGTGCCGATGCCCTCGATGCCGACGCCGAGCTTCTCGAGGAAGAAGCAGAGGTCCTGCACCATGTAGTTCGGGCTGGCGTTGCGGATGACCGTGACGCCGTCGTAGCGGGCCGCCGCCAGCAGTGCGTTCTCGGTGACGGTGTCGCCGCGCTCGGTGAGCACGATCGGCCGCTCCGGGCCGACGCCCCGGGCGGCGTCGACGTGGTAGCTGCCCTCGGTCGCGACCACCTTCAGGCCGAAGGGGCGCAGGGCCGTCATGTGCGGCTCGACGGTGCGGGTGCCGAGGTCGCAGCCGCCCGCGTACGGCAGCTCGAACTGGTCGACGCGGTGCATGAGCGGGCCGAGGAACATGATGATGCTGCGGGTGCGTCGGGCTGCGGCCTCGTCCATCGCCGCGAGGTCGAGCTGCGCGGGCACGACGAGCTCGAGGTCGCCCTCGTCGCCGAGCCACCGGGTGCGGACGCCGATCGACGACAGCACCTCGAGCAGACGGTTCACCTCCTCGATCCGCGCGACCTTGCGCAGGATCGTGGTGCCCTCGTTCAGCAGCGAGGCGCAGAGCAGGGCCACACCGGCGTTCTTGCTCGACTTCACGTCGATCGCACCCGACAGCTGGGTGCCGCCCTTGACCCGCAGGTGGCTCGGGCCGGACGTGCCGACGCTCACGATCTCGGAATCGAGCGCGGTGCCGATCCGGGCGATCATCTCCAGCGTCAGGTTCTGCTGGCCCTTCTCGATCCGGTTCACCGCACTCTGGCTGGTGCGCAGCTCCGTCGCGAGCTCCGACTGCGTCAGCCCACTGTGCTGACGTGCGTCGCGGATGAGGGTGCCGATGCGGGCCAGGTAGTCGTCGCGTGCGCTCACCCGACCAGGCTATCTCACAAGTGAGATAGGACAAGCACTCAGGGGCGGCGCCGTGTCGCGAGCGCGACGACGACGCCGACCACCGCCAGCAGGCCGCCCAGGAGACCCAGCCAGGACACGTCGACGGAGGGGTCCAGCACCTCGATCACCTCCGCGGCGACCACCTGGCCGGCGATCGAGCAGAGCCCGAGGACCAGCACGCCGTGGATCTGCACGGCCACGGCGGAGATGGCGATGAAGCCGATGCCCAGGACGCCTCCGACGTAGTACCACCACTGCGAGGGGAACCCGTCGACGTGCCCCGGCGCGAGGAAACTGACGAGGAGCAGCACCAGCAGCGCCGACGTGCCGACCAGGAAGTTGTTCCAGGTGGTGACCAGCGGCCCGCCGACCGCGGAGATCTTCCCGTTGAAGGCTTGTTGCACCGCCTGCAGGCAGCCGGCCACGAGGGCGAGCGAGGCGAGCAGCAGCGACAGGCCGAGGTGGCTGCCGTCGAGGTCGCCGAGGACCTTCACGGTCACGGCGGCCACGGCGAACAGGGCGGCCACCGCCCGCGGTCGCGAGACGGGCTCGTGCCCGCCTGGCCCGAGCCCCAGGTGGTCGACCACGAGCGAGGCCACCGACTGGCCCGCCGTGAACGCGACGATGAACAGGGCGACGCCGATGACGCCGACGGCGATGCCCTGGGAGGCTACGAAGAACGCTCCGCCCAGCCCGCCGAGCAGATGCACCGGGCGCAGCCGTGGGCGGTCCCCGCCGGCGTCAGGATCGCGCAGCGCGTCGAGGACCCGGCGCAGGCCGGCGCGCCGGCGCGGGTGCGACAGCACGACGGGGCTCAGCAGGAGCAGGCCGCTGCCGAAGCTGACGACCGCGGCCAGGGCACCCGCCCGGAGGCCGTCGCCGAGCTGACCGGCGAGCGACGCGTTGACCCGCGACTGCAGGGTGATGAGGGCGCCGACCAGCAGCATGAGCGGGACCGTGGCGGCCCGCAGGACGGGGTGCTCCACCTCAGACGTCGAGGCTCTGGCCCGGCGTGAGCCGGTGGGCGCGGTCGGCGTCGACCCCACCGAAGGTCACGACGTGGTTCCAGTACACGCCGTAGGCGACCTCGGAGATCGTCGCGTCGTGGATCGGCAGCAGGCTCGACGGCGACACGGTCTGCAGGAACTCGACGGTGTCGGCGATGCGGGCCCACGGCGCGCTGAGCGGGAGGGCGAGGACGTCGACCCCCTCCGGGATCGACGCGTAGGAGTCACCCGGGTGGAACAGACGCACGCGGTCCCCGTCGGCCGACGGCCCCTCCACGAGCAGACCGACGTTCGCGACGACCGGCAGCGCGGGGAGGATGACGGCGTGCCGCTCGCCCACACCGGTGAGGGTGAGGTCGCCGATCTCGGTCACGTGGCCGGCGCGGTGGCCCTGCCACGGCTCGCCGTGCTGCTCCGCGGTCTCGGGGTCGGCCAGGAAGAGCGCCTGAGGGTTCGTCTCGACCAGCTCGCGCGCCCGGTCCGGGTGCAGGTGGTCGGGGTGCTGGTGCGTGACGACGACGGCGTCGAGGTCGCGTGCGGTGAACGCGTCGTCGAGGCTGAAGGCGCCGGGGTCGACGAGCACACGTGCGTGATCGGTCTCCAGGAGCAGGGCGGCGTGCCCGAGTCGCGTGATCCTCACCCCACCATCATGCCCGCGTCGCTCACGGCCCGCCCATCCGTCCACCACCTGGCCACGAACGAGGGTCATGGGCCTCTACGCCGACGCGACCGCGCTCCTGATGAACCTCACCGCACCGCTGACGGTGCGCTACGGCGACGCGCTGCAGCTCGTGCGCGACGAGGTCGACGACCCGAGCACCTGGCGGGTGCCGACGCGGCACGGCCAGGTGCGCTGCTTCGTCTACCGACCGCGCCCGGGCCGCCGCGCGGCGCCGGTGACCCCGGGTGCGTACGTGCACCTGCACGGCGGCGCGTTCCTCATGCGGCACGCGGCGATGGACGACTTCTTCGCCCGCTGGGTGGTCGCCACGACCGGCGCTGTCGTCGTGAACGTCGACTACGACGTGGCCCCGAGGTACCGGTACCCGGTGGCGCAGGAGCAGGCGCACGACGTGCTGCGGTGGGTCCAGGGGCACGGGCACGAGCGTGACGTCGACGGCGCGCGCGTCGTCGTCGGCGGGTTCAGCGCCGGCGGCAACCTGGCTGCGTCGGCCTGCCTCCAGGCCCGCGACTCCGGGGGGTCGCCCGTGAGGCTGCAGCTGCTCGGCGTCCCGTCGCTCGACGTCTCGACGACGGTCAAGCCCGCGACGATCCCGCGGCCGATGATCGACGAGCGCATCGTCGGGCTGGTCCGAGCCACCTACTTCAAGGACGCGGCGCGACGCACGGAGCCGTACGCGTCGCCGCTCCTCGCCGACGACGTCTCCGGCCTCCCGCCGGCCCTCGTCCTGACCGCGCAGCACGACGCCCTGCGCGCCGAGGGCGACGCGTATGCCCAGCGCCTGTCCGACGCCGGCGTCGCCGTCGAGCACCACGTCGTGCCCGGCCAGGACCATTACTTCCTCGACCCCGGCGACCTCGACCAGGCACGTCACTGGATGCAGGTGATGTCCGAGGCGATCCTGCGCGCGCTGGACTGACCCGGTCGGGTCCCGTCCGCGCGCGGTCCTAGGCTGGGCGCGTGAGCGACGCCATCTACGCCCGTGAGGTGGGGGAGAGCGGCGAGCGCGTCGCGTTCCTGCACGGCCTCTTCGGCCAGGGCCGCAACTTCACGCAGGCGGCGAAGGCGTTGCAGCCCGAGCTGCGCTCCCTGCTGGTCGACCTGCCGAACCACGGTCACTCGCGCTGGACCGACACCGTCGACTACGTCGACGTCGCCGACCGGGTGGCGGCGTTCCTGCGGGAGCGCTGGGTCGAGGCCGGCCGGACGCACCTGGTCGGACACTCCATGGGCGGCAAGGTCGCGATGGTGCTCGCGCTGCGTCACCCGGACCTCGTCGACAGGCTCGTCGTGGTCGACATCGCTCCCGACCGGAGCGAGGGTGCCGACGAGTTCGTCCACCTGCTCGACAGCCTCGCGTCGCTCGACCTCGCCACTCTCGTGCGCCGCGGCGACGCCGACGAGCAGCTCCGCGCCCGCATCGACAACGACACGGTCCGCGGGTTCCTCCTGCAGAACCTGCGCAGCGTCCCGGCCGAGGAGGGGGGCGGCTTCCGGTGGCAGGCGAACCTCGACCTCCTGCGCCGCGAGCTCGAGGTCATCGGCGGCTTTCCCGAGGTCGACGCGACCTTCGACCGTCCGGTGCTCTGGCTCGCGGGGGAGCGGTCCGCCTACGTGGGTCCGCAGCACGCCGAGCACATGCGGCGGCTGTTCCCCCGGACGCGGCTGGTCACGGTGAGGGGCGCCGGCCACTGGGTGCACTCGGAGCGGCCCGAGGCCTTCGTGTCGGCACTGCGGACGTTCCTGCTCGCCTGACGTCGGCGGCCGACCGCACGGTCAGGATCAGTGCCGGTCCTCGAGCCCGACCGCCTCACGCAGCCGCGTGACCGACTCGGCCAGGTGCTCGTCGTCGCGCGCCCGCGACTCCATGAGGTCGGCGATCGCCTCGGCGAGCACGTTGAGCTTCTCCTGCGACGCCTCCTCGGTCCGACGTCCGGCGTTCTCGAGCAGCGCGAGCAGGAACAGCGACTGCACGCTCGCCACGGTGTGGATGGCCACCTGCCACGACTTCAGGTCGGGCCAGAACGGCACGCTCACGAGCCACGCGACCACGATGCCGGCGCACAGCAGGAAGAACGGTCCCCTGGAGACGAAGCCCTGCGTCGCCTCCACGAACCGGTCGAACACGGAACGGTCGTCCTGGCCGCGTGCGGCCTCCTCGGTACCCATGACCGGAGGCTAGGCCCGGCGCGCCTCTCGCGCAGCAGGGACGACGAGGGTCGACGGCACGAGCAGCACCGCCACGACGAGCAGCGCGTCGAGGGTGCCGACGTGGTCGGCCACGAAGCCGATGAGCGGCGGACCGGCGAGGAACGCCGTGTAGCCGATCGTCGACACGACGCTCACGCGAGCGGCGGCGCGGCGCGGGTCGTCGGCGGCGGCGCTCATGCCGACCGGGAAGCCGAGCGAGGCGCCGAGCCCCCAGAGCGCCACGCCGACCATCGCGACGACGACGTTGCCGGCGAGCACCGTGAGCAGCACGCCGACGCCGGCGAGCGTCATCGTCGACCACAGGACGGCGACGCGTCCGTACCGGTCGAGCACCGACGTGCCGACGACGCGTCCTGCCGTCATCGCCGTGACGAACAGTCCGAAGCCGAGCGCGCCCGCCCAGTCGGGCAGGTCGTACCCGTCGACGAGCGCCACGGTGAGCCAGTCGTTCGCCGTCCCCTCCGTGAGGGCGAGCGCCAGGACCATGAGGCCCACCAGCAGCGTGCGCGGCTCCAGCCACGCGGAGCCGGCCGCGGGGGCGTCGTCGTCCTCGCCGGTCTCCTCGCCGGGCAGGAACGCGCGGACCGCCCAGGCGACGACCACGACGGCGGGCACGGCGACGAGACCCAGGTGCACCCAGAGCGCCAGGTCGGTGGCGGCCGCGGCGGCCCCTGCACCCGCACCCAGGACCGTGCCAAGGCTGAAGGCGGCGTGGAAGCGCGGCATGATCGTCCGGCCGAGGTCGTGCTCGACGCGGGCGCCGTGCAGGTTCATCGCGACGTCCCACGTGCCCACGCCGAAGCCGAAGACCACGAGCGCCGGCGCCACGGCGAGCGCGGTGGCGTGCTCGACGGCGAGCGCACCGCACACCTGGGCCGCTGCGACGGCGACGACGCCCGCCGTCACGACGGCGCGCGCGCCGAAGCGCTCGGCGAGCCGTCCCGCCACGGGGAGACCGGTCAGGGACCCCAGCGAGAGCGCCAGGAGCAGGAGCCCCAGACGCCCGGGGGTGAGCCCGAGCTCGTCGCGCACGAGCGGCAGCCGCGACATCCACGACGCGACCATGAAGCCGTTCACCGCGAAGACGACGGCGACGGCGGTGCGGGCCCGCACGAGGGGTGTCGTCGTCATGCCCGTCCCTCCGCGGCACGCTGCCGAGGCCAGGCGCCGGTGCTCCACAGCGCCCACAGGACGAGCAGGGGCTGGAAGAACAGCCGCGTGAGTCGCGAACCGTCGGAGTCGAGCCCGAACGCGTCAACCCCCTCCACGTACTGCGCGACGTTGCCCGGGAAGACGGCCACGAAGAGCCCGGCGACGAGCCAGCCCATCAACGGACGTCGGGCGCGCGGCGCGAGCAGCACCGCCGCGCCCAGCGCCAGCTCGACGGCACCCGACGCGAGCACCGTCACGTCCGCGTCGACCGGGAACCACGACGGCACCTGGGCATGGAACTCCTCCCTCGCCACCACGTGCGCCACCCCCGCCACCACGAGGAACGCACCCAGCAGCAGACGACCGACGAGGCGGGGGAGGGAGGCGGGTGCTGTCACCGGACGAGGATGTCAGGTGGGTGGGGCTGGACGTGCGCGGGTGGTCGGGTCCGTGGGCTTGCTGGTGCGCTGGCTGCGGTCGTCGTGACCTTGCTGGTGCGCTGCCTCAGACTTCGCTGGGGGTGGTCTCCGAGAGGGCCTCGACCGGCAGCGGGCCCGGGGTGTCATCGGGTCTCGGGGTCTGGCTTGGGCTCGTGGGTGACGCACGATTCTTCGTTTCTGCGTTCTTGGGCCACCGATCTGCGTTCGCGCGCTCTATCGGTGGATCTGCAACCGCAGGAGCGCTTCTGCGGTTGAGAATCCACCGATGGTGGGCGTCGCGTCGGAAGGATTCTGCTTTCGCGTGGACCGTTCCACCCGAAAGCAGAATCGTTCGTCACCCCACCGCACAGTGCACCCACGATTCTTCATTCACGCGTGCGAAGCCGAATGCTTCTGCCTTCACGACGGGATGCCGTAGCAAACGCAGGAACCTCAGCCGCCAACGCACGAACGCAGCATCGTGCGTCCACCCCAGCACCAACCCCCAGCCCGAGACCCCAGACGAGCGACGCCGCCAGCCGCCCGGTCAAGGGCTTTTCGGAGACCACACCCAGCGAAGGCCGAGGCAGCGCAGCAGCAGGACCAGACCCCGCAGGCGATAGCGCACCACCACCCAGACCACCCGTGGCAGCGCACCAGCAACACACCCCCGGCACACTCCGAAGCACGTGACCACGCACCGGCGCCGTCGCTAGCCTGTGCGGCATGGCTCACACCGCCGACCTCCACGACGTCATCCGGGTGCAGGGTGCCCGGGAGAACAACCTGAGGGACGTGAGCGTCGACCTGCCGAAGCGGCGGCTGACGGTGTTCACGGGGGTCTCTGGGTCGGGGAAGAGCTCGCTGGTGTTCGGGACGGTCGCGGCGGAGTCGCAGCGGCTCGTGAACGAGACGTACAGCGCGTTCCTGCAGGGGTTCATGCCGTCGTTGTCGCGTCCTGACGTCGACCACCTGGACGGGCTGACGACGGCGATCATCGTCGACCAGGAGCGGCTGGGGGCGAACCCGCGGTCGACGGTCGGCACCGCGACCGACGCGAGCACCATGCTGCGCATCCTGTTCAGCCGCATCGGCGAGCCGTACGTCGGTCCACCCACGGCGTTCTCGTTCAACGTCCCCACGCGCACGGCGAGCGGCGTCATGACGACGGAGCGGGGCGGGCGCACGGAGAGGCGCGTCGCGCGCAAGGAGGTCTACCTCGGCGGCATGTGCCCGCGGTGCGAGGGGATGGGCGCCGTCAGCGACTTCGACCTCACCGCGATCTACGACGCCGAGAAGTCGCTCGCCGACGGGGCGCTGCTGGTCCCGGGCTACAGCATGGACGGGTGGTACGGACGCATCTTCTCCGGCGCCGGTCTGCCGATGGACGTGCCCGTCGGCCGGTTCACCGACGCCCAGCGCGAGAAGCTGCTGCGCGGGGAGCCGGAGAAGATCCGCGTCGACGGGGTCAACCTCACCTACGAGGGCGTGCTCACGAAGGTGCAGAAGTCGATGCTCAGCAAGGACGTCGAGGCGCTGCAGCCGCACGTCCGGCGCTTCGTCGAACGTGCCGTCACCTTCACCACCTGCCCCGACTGCGACGGCACCCGCCTCACCGCCGGCGCGCTGTCGTCACGCATCCGGGGCAGGAACATCGCCGACCTCTGCGCGATGCAGGTCAGCGACCTCGCCGTGTGGCTGCGTGACCTCGACGAGCCGTCGGTCGCGCCTCTCGTCGCCGGGCTGCAGCACGTCCTCGACGCGTTCACCGAGATCGGTCTCGGCTACCTGTCCCTCGACCGTCCCGCCGGCACGCTGTCGGGGGGAGAGGCGCAACGCACCAAGATGATCCGGCACCTCGGGTCGTCGCTCACCGACGTCACCTACGTCTTCGACGAGCCGACGGTCGGCCTCCACCCGCACGACGTCGAGCGGATGAACCAGCTGCTCCTGCAGCTGCGCGACAAGGGCAACACGGTGCTCGTCGTCGAGCACGAGCCGGAGACGATCCGCGTCGCCGACCACGTCGTCGACCTCGGGCCAGGAGCCGGCACCGAGGGCGGCACGCTCTGCTACCAGGGTGACGTGGCCGGACTGCTCGCCAGCGGCACCGTCACCGGGCGCCACCTCGACGACCGCGTGCCCCTGAAGGACGAGGTCCGCACCCCCGTCGGACGACTCGAGGTCCGCGGCGCCTCCAGCCACAACCTGCGCGACGTCGACGTCGACGTGCCGCTCGGCGTGCTGTGCGCGGTCACGGGCGTGGCCGGCTCGGGCAAGAGCTCCCTGGTGCACGGGTCGATCGCGGCGCACGAGGGCGTCGTGGTCGTCGACCAGTCGCCCGTCAAGGGCTCGCGTCGCAGCAACCCGGCCACGTGGACAGGACTGCTCGAACCGGTCCGCAAGGCCTTCGCGAAGGCCAACGGGGTCAAGCCCGCCCTGTTCAGCTCGAACTCCGAGGGAGCGTGCAGCACCTGCGGCGGCGTGGGTGTCGTCATCACCGAGCTCGGCGTCATGGCGACCGTCGAGTCGCCCTGCGAGGAGTGCGAGGGACGCCGCTTCCAGCCGTCGGTGCTCGTGCACACCCTCGGCGGCAGGAACATCGCCGAGGTGCTCGAGCTGTCCGCGGCCGAGGCCGCCACGTTCTTCGCCGAGAGCGAGTCGCGCGTGCCGGCGGCGCAGAGGATCGTCGACCGGCTCGTCGACGTCGGGCTCGGCTACCTGACCCTCGGACAGCCGCTGTCGTCGCTGTCGGGCGGCGAGCGTCAGCGGCTCCGGCTGGCGGCCCAGCTCTCGGAAACGGCGGAGGTGCTCGTCCTCGACGAGCCGACCACCGGGCTGCACCTCGCCGACGTCGAGAACCTGCTGGCCCTGCTCGACCGCATCGTCGACGAGGGACGCTCGGTGGTCGTCGTGGAGCACCACCAGGCGGTGATGGCGCATGCCGACTGGGTGATCGACCTCGGCCCCGGCGCCGGTCACGACGGGGGGCGCATCGTCTTCGAGGGGACGCCCGCGCATCTCGTCGGCTCCGACACCGGCCCGACCGCCCGGCACCTCGCCGCCTACGTCGGGGCTACAGCGGACGCTTGAAGCCGACGTGGCTCGGCTCGTAGCCGAGCCGCTCGTAGAACCGGTGGGCAGCGTCGCGCGAGGTGTCGCTGGTGAGCTGGGAGAGCCGTGCGCCGCGGGCGCGACCGTGCTCGTGCGCCCACGCCATGAAGGCGCCGCCCAGCCCACGGCTGCGCCAGCGGGGCGCCACGCGGACCCCCTCCACCTGCATGCGGGTCGTGCCGCCGCGCGAGAGGCCGGGCAGGATGGTCAGCTGGGCCGTCGCGACGACCTCGTCGCCGTCGCGCACCACCACCACGAGCTGCGACGGGTCGCGCACCAGGGAGTCGAACGCCTCCTGGTAGATCGACGCCGTGCCGTGCTCGCGGGAGGCGCCGATCGGGTCGTCGGCCAGCAGAGCCACGATCGCGGGCACGTCGCTCCGCTCCGCCCGCTCGACGCGCAGCCGCTCGCCGTCGACCTCGAGGGTGGTCCCGGCGTCGCGAGCGGCTCGACGGACCCCGTCGACCACGGCGTCGAGCCACCCGCCGACGGACGCCCGTGCCTCGTCGGTGTCGGGGTAGCGGCAGCGCAGGTGCACGCCGCCCTCGTCGAGGACGAACCACACCATGACCCCGTCGGTGCGCCCTGCGGCGCTCACGTACTGCGCCTCGAGGCCGACGTGGTCGACGTGGACCGGCAGCCGGCGGAGGTCGAGCCAGGAGAACGCGAACATGCCGGGGGACTGGGGCATGCCGCCGTACGGGGCGAACACGTCGGCGAGCGGCCACGACCCCAGCCGGATGGCCTCCTTCACGGCGGCCGCGCAGGCGGTGGGATCAGCGTCGGGGGAGTCGATCACCGCGTTCGTGATGAACCACCCGACCGCGTCGTGCCAGATCTCCTCGTAGCGGCTGTGGACCGGGAACACGGCGCGGAACGGGGCATCGGCGAGCGACCGTGTCACCCGCGTCATCACCGACGCCACCAGCGCCAGCGTCGAGACGCCCTGGGCGCGCGCCGCGCGCTCGAGCCAGGCCATCGCGTCGACGTCGAGCACGTCGCGTACCTCGACCCGTTCGAGCACCGGGGTCGTGACGTCGCCGAGGGGGAGGGGGAAGCGGGGCATGGTGTCGCCGCAGGCGCCGAGCACCTCGGCCCACCGGTCGCGGACGTCCTGCGGGGGTCGCTCGCGACCGAGCAGCGACTCCGTGTGGCTGGAGAAGGCGCGGGGGAGCACGTCCGAGGCGGTGTGCCCGAGCTCGCGCAGGAGGTCGCGCACGACCACGAGCAGCGACCACATGTCGACGTGCGCGTGGTCGGACCCGATGACGACGGTGGGGCGGTCGTGCGACTGCACGACGCATAGCCGGTGCGACGGCCTCGACAGGGGCCGGCAGTGCTCGTCGAGCACCCCGCGGATCGCGTCGCTCAGACGGGTGCCGGGCTCCATCGGGTGCTCGCGCCAGGACCCCGGCCCGACCTCGACCTCGTGCAGCTCGACGTCGCCGTCGTCGTCGAGTGAGAAGACGGTGTGCAGGGTGCCGTGCCGCCTCACGACGGCGAGCCAGGCCTCGGCGAGCCGGTCGAGGTCGACGGCGGGCAGCCGGACCGTGATCGCCATCCACGAGCCGGGACGGTCGCCCTGGCCGACGTGACGTTCCTGGTCGAAGGAGACCGGGAGGCGCTCGCCCGTGGCGCCGACAGTGAGGTCGTACCCCATCACGCGACCGAACGGCAGTCGCAGGTGGGCCACGTGGGTGAGCCGCATGGTCGTCACTCTAGGGCCGGCCCGGGCCTCACGCGTCCCGTCCGCCGCTGCGTGTCTCGTCGCTCACAGCGGCCGCTCGGACGGCTTCCAGGGGCTCCCGCCGTCGTAGTCTGGGAGGTCCCGAGACCGAGGAGCCGCCCGCCATGTCGTCCGTGTCCGTGCCTGGAGCCGTCCTCGACGTCGACGTGCAGGGCGACGACGGTCCGGCGGTGGTCGTGCTCCACGGCCTGACGTCGAGCCGGAGCCGTGACGCGGTGCTCGGTCTCGACGTTGCCGCCCGCGTGCCGGGGGTCCGGCTGCTGCGCTACGACGCGCGGGGCCACGGGCGTTCCACCGGCCGGAAGGTCGTCGAGGACTACACCTGGCCCCGGCTCGCCGAGGACCTCGAACAGGTGATCGATAGATTCTTCCCGGGGGAGCAGGTGCACGGGCTCGGCGGGTCCATGGGGACCGCCACGCTGCTGCACGCCGCCCTCGGGGACCCGAGCCGGTTCGCGTCGCTCACGCTGATGATCCCGCCGACGGCGTGGGCGTCCCGCCGCGCCAAGGCTGCCGAGTACGAGGCGTCGGCGCGGCTGGTCGAGACGTCGGGCGTCGACGCGTTCGTCGCGCTGGCTGCCGACGCCGTCCCGCCGCCGGCCACGCGCGGCCGTCCTGACACGGTGCCCGACGTCGACGAGGCGCTGCTGCCCACCGTCCTGCGTGGCGCTGCACGTTCGGACCTGCCGTCGGTGGCGGCGCTGGCGACGCTCGACGTCCCGACGCAGCTGCTGGCCTGGACCGACGACCCGGCGCACCCGCTGAGCACCGCGGAGACGTTGCACGGCCTGTGGTCGTCGAGCTCGCTCGTCGTCGCGACGACGCCCGACGACGTCCGCGCCTGGAGCGCGCTGCTGGAGCAGCACGTGCACCGTCACGACGCCGCCGTGCGCACCGGTTCCTGAGCCCCTTCCGTCCCTGCCGGGATCGATCCGATAATGCACATTATGTCAACTTAGACATCTCTGGGAGTGGCTCTGCAGGCCGGGACGGTCCCCCGCGAGGGCGAGACCTCCGCAGAACCTCTCCGCTCGACGCTCGTCGGGCCGACCGCGTCCTCCTCTGCGAACCTCGAGGTGCGGGTGCGGAGGAGCCGCCGCGCAGACCGGGTCGCCAGGGCGACGGATGGGGCGTGTGCGATGTCGGTGCTGGAGCTGCTGGGGGTCACCGTGATGCTGGCCGGCATGATCGGGTTCGTGGGGCCGGCGACCCGGCTCGCCCTGACGGGCGGCGTCGCATGGGTGACGTCGCAGAAGGTGCTCGTCGCCGTGTCGTTCGCGCTCATGCTGACCGGAGCGGTCTTCATGGCGCACTCCTGAGCACCTCAGGGACGCGGCACGACGCGGGCCTCCTCGAGGTGGTCGAACAGGTCGAGGAACGCCTGCAGCGTCGACCGGTAGCCCGTGAAGCCGAGGGCCCGACTCCGGGTCATGTCGGCCAGGCACTCCACGTCGCGTCCGAGGTCGCCGTCCGTGTGCCACCAGGAGGCCACCCGGTCGACGTCGCTCTCCACGAGCCCCTCACGCTCGGCGATGCGCGACCACGCTGCCGAGGCGTCGACCATCTGGTCCTCCAGCGGGCGCGGCTCGTCCGCGAAGCCCTCCGGCTCGACCCCGAGGCGGGCCGCCAGGCGAGGCCACAGCCAGCGCCAGCGGAAGACGTCGCCGTCGACGACGTTGAACGCCGTGTCCGCGGCCGAGGCCGTCGTCGACGCCCACACGAGGTGCTCGGCCAGGAGGCCGGCGTCGGTCATGTCGGTCAGTCCGTCCCACTGGGTCCGCGACCCAGGGAAGACCATCGGTCTCCCCTGGTCCCGACAGATCGCCGCCTGGACCGCGAGCGTCTGCCCCATGTTCATCGCGTTGCCCACGGCGGCACCGATCACGGTGTGGGCCCGGTGCACCGACCACGTGAAGCCCGCCTGCTCCGCGGCGGCGAACAGCTCGTCCTCCTGCGCGTAGTAGAAGTTCGGGTACGGCAGGCGTTCCTCGTCCTCGTGGAAGGGCGTGTCGGGCAGGTCGCCCTGCCCGTACGCCTCGAATGGGCCGAGGTAGTGCTTCAGGCCCGTCACGAGCGCGACGTGCTGCAGCGTGCCTGCGGGCGAGACGGCGGCCAGGAGGTCGCGCACCATCCGTCCGTTGACGCGGATGTTCGCCTCCTCGTCTTCTTGGCGCATCCACGCCGTCACGAAGACATGGCTCGGCGCGTGGGGCGCGAGCGCCTCGCGCAGCGACGTCTCGTCGGTCAGGTCGGCCGCTACGCCCAGCACGCCGTCCACCGGGGCCCGACCGCTGCGTGACAGCCCCAGGACCTCCCAGCCCTGCCCGACCAGCTCCCGGCACAGTGCCGAGCCTGCGATGCCCGTGGCACCTGCCACGAGCGCGGTCCGCGTCGTCTCTCCCATGTTCTCGACCCTAGGCAGGTCTCGCGCAGGCCGCTCGGCGCGCTCCGGCCGCCGCGGCCGGCGCGGGAGGACGACTCTCGTGCTCCTCTCCCCTACGGCACCGGCACGGGCGACGGATCCTTCGTCACGCCGAACGCGAACGTCGTCTCGATCGACGCGAGCGACGGGATGTCGCGGATCCTGTCGCGCAGCAGCTGCTCGTAGCCCGCGAACGACTCGGCGACCACCTTCAGCAGGTAGTCGTGGTCGCCCGCCAGCACGTACGCCTCCACCACCTCGGGCAGGCTCCGCAGCTCCGCCTCGACAGCCTCCACGGTGTGGGTCGCGTGCGACGAGAGCCGCAGCCGGACGAAGGCGGTGATGCTCAGGCCCACCTCCTGCTGGGCGACGACCGCGCGGTACCCGCTGATCACCCCTGCTGACTCCAGGGCCCGCACCCGACGCAGGCAGGGCGACGGCGACAGGCCCACCCGGTCGGCGAGCTCCTGGTTGGTGAGCCGACCGTCCAGCTGCAGCTCGCGCAGGATCGATCGGTCGATGGCGTCGAAGCGAGTCATGTGGCAGATCCTGCCACGAATCAACGAGGTGCTGGCAGAATTGGCAATCGCGTGCCGGGATGATCTCCCTACCGTTGCGGCATGACTTGGACCGCTCCGACCGTGCGCGCCGCCACGGGCCCCGCCGCGCTGCTGGCCACCGTCCTGCTGTGGTCGTCCTTCGCGCTCACCACGCGGGCGCTCGGGACGTCGGGACTCACGACCCTCGACCTGGCCCTGCTCCGCTTCGCCACTCCCCTGGTCCTGCTGGCACCGTGGGTCCCCGGGGCGCTGCGTCGTGCACGGCGGGAACGGACGAGCACGCTCGCCCTGCTGCTGGTCGGCGGAGTCCCCCACTTCATGGTCTTCGCGGTGGGCGCTCACCTCACCAGCGCCGGGCTCACCGGCCTGCTCGTCCCTGGCACCGTGCCGCTGTTCGTCACGCTCCTCCTGCTGCGTCGGCGCAGGGTCCCGCGAGGACGGGTGGTGGCCCTCGCGCTGATCACGGGCGGGGTCGCCGTGAGTGCCAGCACGATGACCTCGACCCACGGCTCGATCGGCGTGGTCGCGCTCCTCGCGGCCGGTCTGCTGTGGGCCGTCTACACGCTCGCCCTGGCTCGGACGACCCTCGGGCTGCTCGACGTGGTCGCCCTGGTGAGCCTCGGCTCGACAATCGGCGTGGTGGTCGCCGTGGCGCTCGGGCTGGGGCCGTCGGCGGTGCTCGACGGGACGGCTGTCGGTTCGGAGGTGCTGACAACGGTGCTGCTGCTCGGCGTCGGCACCGGGATCGCGTCGACGCTCTGCTACGCCCTGGCGATCCGGCAGCTCGGCAGCGGCGCAGGTGCCGTGGCGGGCGCGTCGAGCCCCGTGCTCACGGCCACCCTCGCCGCTCCCCTGCTGGGCGAGCCGCTCGGCCCCGTCCTCGCCGTCGGGCTCGTCCTCGTCGTGGTGGGCCTCGTGCTCTTCCACACCTCTGGCCGCGCTCCCTCTCCCGCCAGGCTGCCGGTCGACCGACGACCGCTGCTGGTCGAGCAGGGGCTCAGCGTGGGTCAGCTCCCAGCGACGGCTTGGGGTGGTCTCGATACGTCGGACCCAGGCTCGTACCGCCCCCGCAAGCGGGAGGTGCCCCCAGCCAGGCCCGACTACTCGACCAGCGAATCGTTCCGCTGGTCGAGTAGCGGCCGCGCGCGAGGAACGAGCGCCGTGGCTGCGTATCGAGACCACCCGGCAACAGCCCCGCGCGAGCCACCCCGCAGCGACAGCTTGGAGTGGTCTCGATACGTCGGCCCCAGGCTCGTCCCTCGGCGGAGGCGACTACTCGACCAGCGGAACACTCCGCTGGTCGAGTAGTCAGGACGGCGAGCGCCAACGAGCTCGTCCTGACGTATCGAGACCACCCGGCAACAGCCCCGCGCGAACCAGCAGAAACCCCACTGTCCACAGGAGTTTTCCGGGCTGGAGGGGGGTGTCGGAGGGGGTGCCTAGGTTGGAGACATGAACCCCACCGACACCCTCCTGACCGACGCACTCGATGCGTCGCGTCGGGTGTGGGCCGCTGAGGCGGAGCAGGCTCGGGCGGTGCTGCGGTTCGTGGAGACCCGCCGCACCGACGCCCTCACCCAGGGCTTGAGTGCCCGTCAGGTCGAGGACGCCCGGCAGGTCGCGATCCTGGAGGCCGCCCTCGAGCTGCATCTCGCGCAGGGATTCGTGGCGAACCTGGTCTCGGCCACCCGCACCCTCGTGATGGACCTGCCCACCGTGTGGGCTGGCCACCTGCGCGGTGAGGTCGACCGGGCCAAGGCCCGCGAGATCGCCTCCACCGCATGGAAGCTGCATGCGCCGGAGAACATCACCCGGCTGGACGAGACAGTCCTCGCCTACGCCACCACCCACACGTTGGGTCAGCTGAAGGGGTGGCTGCGCCGGTTCCTCATCCGGGTCGAGCCCGACCACGCGATCGAGCGCCGCCAGGCCGCCCAACAGGACCGCAACGTCACCATCACCGCGTTGGATGACGGGATGAGTCTGCTGCAGGCCCTCATCCCCACCACCGAGGCCCTCCTCATCGACCGGGACCTCACGTTGGCGGCGAAGGCGTCCCGCACCCAGAGCGCCGACGATGAGCGGACCCTGGCCCAGGCCCGTGCTGACGCTCTCGTCGACACCCTCCTGCGCCGCGACCAGCCCATCACCACCGACACCACGACCGCCGGCCACGCGCCGGTCGGCACGTCGGGTCGCGGCCGCTTCCACGTCGGCATCACCGTCTCCCTGGCCACCCTGCTCGGCCTCTCCCGTGAGCCGGGCGTCTCTGCCGACGGGCAGCATGTCCTCGACCCTGGCCTGCTCGCCGAGCTCGCCAGCGCCGAGGGGACTCTGTTCTCGCGGTTGTTGACCGATGAGAACGGCGGCATCCTCGACGTGACCGAGCTGGGCCGCTTCCCCACCCAGCCCCTACGCAGGGCGTTGAACCTCATCGACGGGACCTGCGACGTTCCCGGCTGCACCCGCCCCGCCACCGGCTGCGACGTCGACCACCAGATCCCCTACGACCCCGACCCACCACCCGACGGACGACCACCAGGTCAGCAGCGCGGACCCACCGCAGCGGGGAACCTGCACCACCGCTGCCGACCCCACCACGGCCTCAAGACCCGCGGAGCCCTCACCGTCACCCACGACGAGGACGGCAACGCCCACTGGCACCTGCCCACCCGCACCATCGAGGCCGAGACCGCGTTCACCCGCGCCTGGACCCGACGAGACCGCACCATCCAGTTCGTCGAGATCCACCACCTCGACCCGCGCTGCATCGCGGACCACCGGCGTCGGGGCGGACCAGGAAGGCACGCCACAGAGGCGCCGTAGGCTGCTCCCATGATCACGCTCACCGATCCGCCCACCTTGGTGGCGCCGACGGCGGCCGTGCGTGCCACCTATCTGGTCGGCGAGATGGCCGACATGAAGGACCGTGGCGCCAGCACCGAGTGGCTTGCCGTCGCCAGCCGCGACTTCGACGCCTTCGTCGCGGAACGCGTCGGCGTGCGCGAACGATGGGGCGTGCCCTCGGAGGTCTTCTGGTTCGTCTCCGGCGAGTTCTACCTGGGCAGCCTCGTGATCCGGCACCGGCTCATCGCCGACCAGGGTGGCGGCCACATCGGCTACCACGTGGTCAGCCCATGGCAGCGGCAGGGACACGCCACCGAGATGCTCCGCCAGGCACTCGTCAAGGCCGGAGCCCTCGGCATCTCCCCCGCACTCCTCACCGTCTCCCCCGTCAACCACGCCTCCCGACGCGTCGTGGAGAAGAACGGCGGCGTCCCCGACGGCATCAACCACGAGGGCGAGCAACGTTTCTGGGTCCCCACCTCGGCCTCCTCCTCGGTGCCCTCACCCGCCGTCGCCGTGTGACCACCGTCACGCTAGCCTGACGACGGGTCCGACGCTCGGCCTTCCAGGGACGTCCGCACCGGGCGGGCGACGGGCGACGAGCCGGGCCCGGGGGGAAACATGCTGACCGGGATCTTCCTGCCCGAGCTGCTGGGCACGGCCACCCTGCTGCTGCTCGGCTGCGGCGTCGTCGCCAACGTGGTCCTCGCCCGGACCAACGGGCACGGCGGTGGACCACTCATGATCACCATCGGCTGGGGACTCGCCGTGTTCGCCGGCGTGTACGTGGCCTACCAGTCCGGCGCCCACCTCAACCCCGCCGTCACGCTCGGCCTCGTCGCCTCCGGTGACGACCTCGGTGGCGACACCGCCGTCAAGGTGCTGGTCTACCTCGCGGCCCAGCTCGTCGGGGCCATCCTCGGAGCCACGCTCTGCTGGCTCGCCTACCGCGACCAGTTCGACGCCGAGGAGAGCGACCCCGACGACAAGCTCGGCGTCTTCTGCACCGCGCCGCAGATCCCGCGCACCAGCTCGAACCTGCTCACCGAGGTGATCGGCACCTTCGTGCTCGTGTTCGTCATCATCGCCTTCGGCAAGACGCCCAGCGGCCTCGGTCCGCTCGCCGTGGCCCTGCTCGTGGTCGCCATCGGTGCGAGCCTCGGCGGCCCCACCGGCTACGCCATCAACCCGGCGCGCGACCTCGGACCCCGCATCGCCCACACGCTGCTGCCCATCCGACGCAAGCGCGACAGCAACTGGTCCTACGCCTGGATCCCTGTCGTCGGACCGGTCGTCGGTGGCATCCTCGCAGGACTGCTCGCCGCCGCCGCGAACTACGCCTGACCTGACCGAACCCCACCCGACCGCACCACAGAAACGAGAACCGAGCATGGCCGACAACACGTACGTCCTCGCGATCGACCAGGGCACGACCTCCACCCGCGCGATGATCTTCGACCGCAGCGGCTCCGTCGTCGCGGTCGACCAGGTCGAGCACGAGCAGATCTTCCCCCGGGCCGGATGGGTCGAGCACGACGCGCTGGAGATCTGGGAGAACACCCGACGGGTCATCGGCGGCGCGCTCGCCAAGGCGAACTTCAACAGCCGCAACATCTCCGCCGTCGGCATCACCAACCAGCGCGAGACCGCCGTCGTCTGGGACCGCAGCACCGGCCAGCCCGTCTACAACGCGATCGTCTGGCAGGACACCCGCACCCAGAAGATCGTCGACCGCCTCGGCGGCGACGCCGGCCCCGACCGCTACAAGGAGACCGTGGGCCTGCCTCTCGCCACCTACTTCGCCGGACCCAAGGTCACGTGGATCCTCGAGAACGTCGACGGCGTCAAGGAGCGTGCCGAGGCCGGCGAGCTGTTGTTCGGGACGATGGACACCTGGGTCCTGTGGAACCTCACCGGTGGTGCGGAGAACGACGGCGTGCACGTCACCGACGTCACCAACGCCTCGCGCACCATGCTGATGAACCTCGAGACCCTCGAGTGGGACGAGCAGATCGCCGCCGACATGGGCATCCCGCTGTCGATGCTGCCCGAGATCCGCTCCAGCTCGGAGGTCTACGGCGAGTGCAAGCCGGGCATCCTGCGCGGCACGCCGGTCGCCGGCATCCTCGGCGACCAGCAGGCCGCGACGTTCGGCCAGGCGTGCCTGGCGAAGGGCGAGGCCAAGAACACCTACGGGACCGGCAACTTCATGCTGCTGAACACCGGGACCGAGGCCGTCCCGTCGGAGAACGGGCTGCTCACCACGGTCTGCTACAAGATCGGCGACCAGCCGACCGTCTACGCGCTCGAGGGTTCCATCGCCGTCACGGGCTCGCTCGTGCAGTGGGTCCGCGACAACCTCGGTCTCATCTCCAGCGCCCCCGAGATCGAGGAGCTGGCGCGGAAGGTCGACGACAACGGCGGCGCCTACTTCGTGCCCGCCTTCTCGGGCCTGTTCGCCCCGCACTGGCGGCCCGACGCACGCGGCGCTCTCGTGGGCCTGACCCGCTACGTGAACAAGAACCACATCGCCCGCGCCGTCCTCGAGTCCACCGCGTACCAGACCCGCGAGGTGCTCGACGCGATGAACGCCGACTCCGGCGTCCCCCTCGCCGAGCTGCGCGTCGACGGCGGCATGGTCGTCAACGAGACCCTCATGCAGTTCCAGGCCGACATCCTCGGTGTCGACGTCGTGCGCCCCAAGGTCGCCGAGACCACCGCGCTCGGCGCCGCGTACGCCGCCGGGCTCGCCGTCGACTACTGGCAGAACGAGGACGACCTGCGCGCCAACTGGGGCGAGGACAAGCGGTGGACGCCGCAGATGTCGGAGGACCAGCGCGAGAAGTACTACCGCAGCTGGAAGAAGGCGGTCACCAAGACGCTCGACTGGGTCGACGACGACGTCGACTGAGGGGGTCGCCCGACCCCGCGCTGGCACGCGGGTGTCGTTCCTCCTGGCTACGGTGGAGCCAGGAGGAACGATGGCCGACGACCCCCGCCGCCGGGCGGCGCACTACCGGCTCGGCGACGACCCCGCGCCCGAGGAGGCGTCGTCGCGCCCCGAGCGCGGACGCCGTCCCGAGGACCAGACCCTCTACGTCGACGGCCAGATCCGGGCCGCGATGGCCCGGGGCGAGTTCGACGACCTGCCGCTGGCGGGCAAGCCGCTCCCGGCGCGGGTCTACCGCCACGACCCCGACTGGTGGCTCAAGCAGCTGATGGAGCGTGAGAACGTCTCCGGTGTCCTGCCGCCGGCGCTCGCGCTGCGACGCGAGGACGCCGAGCTCGACGACCTGCTCGACACCTCAGGCTCGGAGACCCACGTGCGCGACCTCCTGACCGACTTCAACCGCCGGGTCGTCGAGGCCCGACGTCAGCTCCAGGGCGGGCCTCCCGTCATCACGCCCCTGCGCGACGTCGAGGAGGAGGTCGCCGCGTGGCGCGAGCGTCTGCGCGTCCGTGCCGCTGCGCGCCCCTCTCCCCCGCCGACTCGACGACGCTGGTGGCAGCGGCGGACGCCCCGTGCCTGATCCAGGAGTGAAGGGGCCGGACGCCCAGCGCACGCACGACGACGGCGCGCCGCTCGACCTGCGTCGCACGCTGTCGACCCTGCGTCGCGGCCCCGCCGACCCGGCGTACCGCCGCATCGGCGACGACCACTGGCGCGTCGTGCGGACCCCCGACGGTCCCGCGACCACGCTGCTGCGCCAGGTCGGACCCTCGGCCGTCCGCCTGCAGGCGTGGGGCCCGGGTGCCGAGCACCAGGCGGAGACGCTGCCCCGGCTCGTCGGCCTGCCCGTCGACGACCTACCGCTCGCCCACCCGGTCGTGGCCGACGCGCGACGACGCTTCCCGGGGCTGCGGGTGCCGTCCACCGGCGACGTCGTGGGTGCGCTGGTCCCCGCGATCATCGAGCAGAAGGTCCTCGGCGCCGACGCCTTCCTGTCCTGGCGCCAGCTGTTGCACCGGCACGGGGAGCCCGCCCCGGGGCCGGCGCCCGCAGGCATGCGCGTCCCGCTCACGGGCGCCGCGTGGGCGGCGTTGCCCTCGTGGTCGTGGCACCACTGCGGCGTCGACCCGAAGCGCTACCGCACGGCGCAGGTCGCGACCCGGATGGCCGACGCGCTCGAGCGCCTCGGGCCGCACGACCTGCTCGGCGCCTACCGCGGACTGCGCAGCATCCCCGGCATCGGCGTCTGGACGGCCGCCGAGGTCGGCTCGCGCGCGTTCGGCGACACCGACGCCGTCCCCTTCGGCGACTACCACCTGGCCAGCACCGTCGGCACGGCGCTGCTCGGACGACGGCTCGAGCACGACGACGAGGTCGCCTTCGTGCTCGAGCCGTTCCGTCCGCACCGCTTCGTCGCGCTGCGCCTCATGCAGCTCAGCCCGCACGTGCAGGTCGAACGGCGAGGGGCGCGCATGTCACGCGTCGACCACCGCGGGCGGTAGGGATCGCCCGCTCCTACAGTGGGCGCGTGCTGCCTCCCGGACCCGTCCAGCGTGCCTCCCGGTCGTGGCCGGCGCCGGCACTCTCCCTCTTCGCCGTCGGCTGGGGCGCCAACCAGTTCGCGGCGCTCCTGCCCGTCTACCGCGTCGAGGACGGCGCGACCGCCGCGGAGGTCACGCTGCTGTTCGGGGCGTACGCCGTCGGTCTCATCCCGACGCTGCTGCTCGTCGCGCCCGTCTCGGACCGGCTCGGCCGACGCCGTGTCATGCGCCCGGTGCTCGTGCTTTCGTTCGTCGCCACCGTGGTGCTGCTGGTCGGCGGCCACAGCCTCCTGCTGCTCCTGCTGGGTCGCCTGCTCGCCGGCGTCGCCTCGGGTGCGGCGTTCGCGCCCGGGACCGCCTGGGTCAAGGAGCTCTCGACCGGGCCGGCCGGCACAGGTGCACGACGGGCGGCGATCGCCCTGTCGGCCGGGTTCGGCACGGGTCCGCTCGTCACGGGGCTGATGGCGCAGTGGCTTTCGCACCCCCTGGTGCTGCCCTACGTCCCGCACCTCGTCCTCACGGTGCTCGTCGCCGTCTTCGCCTGGAACGCACCCGAGCCGGTGCGCGCGCACCACGACCCGCTCGACGCCGAGAGGGGTCGGGTCGTGCACGCGCTGCGCTCCCCCGCGTTCGTGCGACGGACGCTGCTCACCGCACCCTGGGTGTTCGGGTGCGCGACGCTGGCGTTCGCGACGGTGCCGCAGGTCGCGCCCGTCCCCGGCCCCAACGTCGCCGTGGGCGGCGCGCTCGTGGCGCTGACGCTCTGGACCGGCGTCCTCGTCCAGCCCCTCGGTCGCCGACGCTCCCCGCGCACCACGGTCCTCCTGGGCGTGGGTGCCGGCGTCGTCGGCTTCCTCGTCGCCACGCTCGCGTCGCTGACGGGGTGGGGCGGGCTCACCGTCCTGGCGGCCGTGGGGCTCGGAGCGGCGTACGGCTGGATCCTGGTCGCCGGGCTGGCGACGGTCGAGGAGGTCGCGCAGCCGGCCGACCTGGCCACGGTGACCGCCGTCTTCTACAGCCTGACCTACCTCGGCTTCGCCGCCCCCTACCTCGGGACGCTGCTGCTCACCTGGCTGCCCGGGACCCCGGCCATGCTCCTGCTCGCAGCGCTCCTGGCCTCCACGGCGCCGCTCGTCCTCAGCTCGGCGCGGCGACGCTGAGGCAGTCCACCAGCGCGTCCACGAGCTCCCGCGGACGCGTCAGGGCGTTCAGGTGCCCGCCCGGCACCGACGTCGCCTCGAGGCCGAGTCGCTCGCGCGCCACCTGCCCCTGCAGGGCCGGCGGGAAGAGTCGGTCGTCGTCGGCGACGAGCACGTGGGTCGGCACGTCGGGCCAGTGCTCGCCAGGCCACGGGGATCCGAAGGCGAGGTCGGTCTGCTCGCGGTCGTGCTCCGCGGCCTCCGCCAGCACGTCGTCGGGTGCGTCGTGGAAGAACACCTCGAGCACGTCGAACGGGCGCGACGGGTCGCGTCCGGCAGCCGACTCGGCCTCGCGCCGGGCCGCGGCCTGCCCGACGGCACGCCACCACTGCACGCCCGACTCACCCGGCCGCGGGACCATCGCGTTCAGCAGCACGAGCCGGTCGACGGGCTCGACGAGAGCCGCTGCCGACGCACTGAAGCCGCCGAAGGACTGACCGACCAGCACGACCGGACCCTCGTCGCGCGCGGTGCGGACGGCCTCCGCCACCCGGTCGACGTACCCCTGCAGGTCGACGTCGGGGTCGTCCCCCGGGAGGTCCACCGCGACGGCCCGGTGTCCAGCCGCCTCGAGGAGGGGCACCACCCGGCTCCAGAACCAGGGCGATCCCCCGGCTCCGGGGACCAGGACGAACGTGGCCTGCCGGTCGGCGGAGTCGCTCACCGGAAGCGGTCCGGGTCGCCCGCGCCCTCACGCACGACCTCCGGTACGCCGTCGACGAAGTCCACGACGGTGGTCGGCTCGGCCACGACGTCGCCGGACTCGACGACGGCGTCCACGAGATGGTCGAGCTCCTCCTTGACCAGCCAGCCCTCCGTCATCGGCTCGGTCTCCCCCGGCAGGATCAGGGTGCTCGACAGGATCGGCTCGCCGAGCGAGTCGAGCAGCGCCCGGACCACGACGTGGTCGGGGATGCGGACGCCGACGGTCTTCTTCTTGGGGTGCAGCAGCCGACGCGGGACCTCGCGCGTGCCGGGCAGGATGAAGGTGTACGGGCCCGGCGTGGCGTTCTTGACCGCGCGGAAGATGGCGTTGTCGAGGTGGACGAGCTGCCCGAGCTGGGCGAAGTCCTTGCACACGAGGGTGAAGTGGTGCTTGTCGTCGAGCCGGCGGATGCTCCGGATCCGGTCGAGGGCCTCCTGGTTGCCCGGGGCGGCGCCGAGCGCGTAGCCGGAGTCCGTCGGATAGGCGACGAGGCCACCGTCGCGCAGGATCGACGTCGCCTGCTCGACGGCGCGGCTCTGCGGGTTCTGCGGATGGATCTCGAGGTAGCGGGCCATGTCCCGACCCTACGCCCCCGATGTCGACCACGACATTGCGAAGAGATCTTTGCAAAGAAGCCTTTGCGATCTACGCTGGCCGGGTGACCGCCGAGCACGTGACCCCGTCCCCCACCGCCCTCCGTGCGCTGAGCCACCCGCTGCGACTGCGGCTGCTCGGGTTGCTGCGCGTCGACGGTCCGGCCACCGCGACCGACCTCGCCGTCCGGACCGGTACGTCCTCCGGCGCCACGTCGTACCACCTGCGCCAGCTCGCCGCCCACGGGTTCGTGGCCGACGCGGGCGACGACACCGACGCCCGCACCCGACGCTGGCGTGCGGTGCACCGCAGCACCTCCACCGGCAGCCCGGACGACATGGAGGGGCGTGCGGCGGTCGACGCGTTCGCCCAGGCCGTCGCCGTCGTGCACGCGGAGGGGATGCAGCGCGCGGTCGAGGAGCACCCGCTGCTGCCGGAGGCGTGGCGCGCGGCGTCGACGCTCAGCGACTACGTGCGGCGGCTGCGGCCAGGGACCCTGCAGCGACTCGTGGAGCGGCTGGAGGCCGAGCTCGAGGACGTCGACGACGAGGACCATCCCGACGCGCGTCCCGTGGTCGTGCGGCTGCACGCGCACCCCTGGCCCGGGAGCGTGACCGACGCGTGACGCAGACCGCGCGCACCCCCGCCCCCGGCT
>NZ_JAMXRU010000179.1 GCF_024124745.1 Aeromicrobium sp. CnD17-E | reverse complement strand
CTCGACCGCCGCGACGAGGGCGGCGACGTGCGCGCCACCGTCGCAGACGACGTGCGGCGTCAGGTAGGAGAGCACCGAGCCGCCGTCGGTCGTGCTGGCGGTCGCGAGGCTCCACGTGGGGCCCGACCACGGGTCGAGCGGCTCGGCCGCCCGCTCCTCCGCCCACGCGAGGACGTCACCCGGCTGCAGCGGCGACGTCGCCAATTCGACCGGGCCACCCGCCGACGACGCGACCCAGCTGTCGCGGGCACCGGGGATGCGTGAGCGTCTGATCGAGCGGGCGAGAGGTCCCTCGCGGAGCCCGAGGTCCAGCCGTTCCACCCCGGTCGGGTCGAGGGGGCGGTCGAAGCGCCACACGGTCTGGTTGACCACGGGGATCCCGAGGACGCGGTGCGCCCGCACGAAGAGGTCGTCGTCGAGGGTCAACCGGTTGCCCTCGGTGACGGTCGCCCGCGCGACCTGGGTGCTCTGCAGGTTCACGGTTCCTCCAGCCCTGGTGGTCAGTCGCGTCGGACGTACGCCCGCACCGTGAGCGGCGCGAAGATCGCGAGCACGGCGAAGGAGCCGAGCAGCGCGGTGAGCACCGACCCGGCGGCAGGGTCGCCCCCGGCGAGGTCGCGCACCGCGGAGACCAGGTGGGTGACCGGGTTGACCTCCGCGATCGCCCGCATCCACGCCGGCATCGTCTCGGTGGGCACCAGCGCGTTCGACATGAACGACAGCGGCGTCAGGACGAGCATCGACACGCCCTGCACGGCGGCGGCGCTGCGCATCATGACGCCCATCAGCGCGAACACCCAGCTCATGGTGAAGCCGCTCAGCACGACGAGCGCACAGCCGGCGACGAGCCCGGCCCACGACTCCGGCCGGTAGCCCATCGTCACCCCGACGAGCACCGTCATCGTCACCGCCACGACGTAGCGGACGACGTCGGCGAGCAGGGCCCCCGCGAGCGGTGCCGTGCGCGCCACGGGCAGCGACCGGAAGCGGTCGAACACACCGCGGTCGATGTCGTCGCGCAGCTGCACCCCCGTGACGACCGAGGCGGTGACGGCGATCTGCACGAGCACACCGGGCACGAGCTGGGGGAGGTAGGCGTCGACGCCACCCGCGACGGCACCGCCGAAGACGTTCGCGAACAGGATGGTGCCGACGACCGGCAGCACGATGACGTCGAAGAGGCGCTGCGGGTCGTGGCGGACCCGCAGGAGTCCCCGGTGGCCGAACGTGAGCACCTGGGCCAGTGCCGACAACGGGCCCACGCCGCCGCGCGGCACCGGTCGCGCCGGCGTCCCGAGCGCGGCGCTCATGCCGCGTCCTGTCGCTGGGGGCCGCGCGCGTCGAGGGCTCCGGTGAGCGCGAAGAAGACCTCGTCGAGGCTCGGGCGGGCCGCGCTGAGCTCGCCGATCTCGATCCCCCGAGCGGTGAGCGCCAGCACGACGTCGGACGTCACGGCGCCCGACCGGACCGGCGCGGCGAGGAGCACGCCGTCGTCCTGCGGCACCTGCCCGGTCACCTCGTGCAGGACGCGGGCCGCCTCGACACGACGAGCCGGGTCCGCCACGACCAGGTGGAGCGTGAGGCCGCCGACGGACTCCTTGAGCTCGGCGGGCGTGCCGTCGGCGACGACGCGTCCGCGGTCGATCACCGCGATCCGGTCGGCGAGCTGGTCCGCCTCCTCCAGGTACTGGGTGGTGAGCAGCACCGTCGTTCCCTGGGCGACGAGCTCGCGCACCGTCGCCCACATGTCGGCGCGCGTGCGCGGGTCGAGGCCCGTCGTGGGCTCGTCGAGGAACAGCAGCGGCGGGTCCCCGAGGAGGCTGGCCGCGATGTCGAGACGTCGCCGCATGCCTCCGGAGAACGTCGAGACGGCGCGGTACGCCACGTGGGTCAGGCCGAACCGCTCGAGCAGGTCGGCCGCCCGGGAGCGGGCCTCCGCCCGTCGCCAGCCGACCAGCCGGGCGAAGAGGTAGAGGTTCTCGTGCGCCGTCAGCAGCTCGTCGAGCGCGGCGTACTGGCCGGTGAGGCCGACGAGGGAGCGCACCTGCGTGGGTGAGCGCATCACGTCCTGCCCGAAGACCTCGGCCCGCCCGCCGTCGAGGCGGACCAGCGTCGCGAGGGCGCGCACCGCGGTCGTCTTCCCGGCGCCGTTCGGCCCGAGCACGGCGTGCACCGTGCCGGCACGCACGGACAGGTCGAGGCCGTCGAGCGCCCGCTGCTCCCCGTACGTCTTGACCAGTCCCTCGGCCCGGATGGCCCACTCGGTCATCGTCGTCCCCCCTCGTCCGGTCGCGGCGCCCAGCGCCCGACGCTCACCACAGCCGTGCCTCGACGTGCCACGCCGCCAGGCCCGACCGCACCAGGTCACGCAAGGTCTCGTCGTCGGGCACCCGCGCCGGGTCCAGGGCGGCGACCGTCACCGTGGTGCGCCCGCCGGAGGTGCACGCCCAGGCGGTCAGACCGCCGCCGAGCGCCCGGATCTCGGCGTCGTCCACGACCCGGTGGCCGGCCAGCGCGGCGATGCTGCGGGCCGGCGTCCCGGTCGGCGCGCTGAACGCCGGAGACATCGTCCCCAGGTTCGAGGCCAGGACGCGAGGGCCGGTCGGCACCGGCAGTCGCCGCACGACCGCGTCGGGCAGCATCTGCACGAGCGTGAGGAGCGAGCCGGCGTCGTCGTCCCCGGCCGACGTGTCGCGCGTGCCGAGCCGGGCGTAGGCCTCACGGCACCCCGCCCGCAGCGGCGCGAGGTCGTGGCGCCGCAGGTCGCCCGGGTCGACGGCGACGCGGGCGATCCGCGTGGCGTTGGCCCGAGGATCGTCGGTGCCACGCGCCGTGACGGGCAGCGCCACCAGCACGGGCTCGTCCTCGTCCGTGATCCCGGCCGACACGACCAGCGACGCGCCCAGGGCGACGAACCAGGTGTTGAGGGTGCCGCCGTGCTTGGCCGCTGCAGCCTCGACGTCGGCAGTGCGGCACTCCGCCACGACGGTGGGGACGACCCAGCCCTCGGGCGCGGTCGGCCCGTCGGTGGTCGGCGGCGGCGACGCCCCCGCGGAGGTCGTCGCGCCGCCACCCCGTCGCA
>NZ_JAMXRU010000178.1 GCF_024124745.1 Aeromicrobium sp. CnD17-E | reverse complement strand
CACGCCGACGAGCGCGGCCGTCCCGAGCGCGAGCGCCACGGCAGCGGCCGGGACGCCCACCCACGCGCGCACGTCGACGGAGGTCCCCGGGACGCCGCCCGGCAGCACGACGCCGAGCACGGCCACGCCGAGGGCGAGGACCGCGAGGGTCCAGCAGACGACCACGACGGCACGTGCGGCACGGGAGGCCAGGGCGAGCACGGCGAGCACCACGAGACCGACGCCGAGCCAGACCGGGGCCTGCTCGGGGGCACCTGCGCGGCCGACGACGAGACCCAGGGCGGTCCGCCAGCCCGGCTCGCCACCGGCGAGCGGCGACCCGCTCTCCCACCACCACAGCCCCGGGTGGAGGACGCGGCCGACGACCCAGGGACCGAGCAGCAGGACGGCCACGCCGAGACCGAGGAGGAGGCGACGGACCAGGCGCGGGTCGAGCGCCGCGACGACGAGCGCACCGAGCAGCGCGAGCAGCAGGACGACGGGCGCGAAGGCTGCGCCGACGGCCACCCACACGCCCCACCGCACGGCGGTCCGCCACGAGGCGCGCTGCGAGAGCGGGTCGACGCCCGCGACCTGCAGCGTGGTCACGACGACGACGGGCAGCACGACGAGGGCGACGACCGTGCCGAGGCGGCCCTGGGCCACCGCACCCGAGGCGGCGACGGTGAGGCCGTACCCGACGGCCCAGACGATCCGCAGCCGACGGTGGTCGGTCAGCCTGCGACCGAGGCGGTGGGCCGTCAGTGCGGCGAGCGGCACCGAGAGCAGGAGCAGCGCGGCCACCAGCAGAGCGGGCGACGGCCAGATCGGTGTGGCCGCCACCGCCAGCAGGAGCACCGCCGGCGACACGAGGCCGGTGCCGCCGAGGCCGATCTCGTGGGACCGCTCGAACCACAGGCGCCACCAGTCGCCGGCCGAGCCGGGCGTGACTCCGAGCGCCCCGCCCGTCAGGATGCTGTCGCCCGCACCGGTCAGCAGCGAGCGACCGGCCACGAGCGAGAGGACGACGAGCGCCCCCACCGTGACCAGCCAGGGCCGACGCACCCAGAGGGGCGGCCCGTCGTCGAGCGTGACGACGTCGTCACCGTCGTCGTCGAGGGTCGACCGTCGGCCCGTGGTCTCGACCGCCTCGGGCCGCACCAGGGCGGCGGCCACGTCGCGGGCGGTGTCGAAGCCGTGCCGGTACGGCAGCCAGAACGGCGCGAACAGGTGGCGGACGGCACGGTCGTCACGCCGGGCCGTGGCCGCCCGCCGACGTCGTGCCGCACGGAGCCGGCCCGGCCGTCCGTACACCGACGCGACCGCCTGCAGCTGGTCACCGGCCGCCTCGGGGTGGGCGGAGAGCACGAGCCCCAGGGTCCGCAGCAGCGAGCCGACGAGCAGCCGCACGTACTGCCACCAGAAGCGGGGGCCCGAGGTGTTGGCGAGCATCGTGTGCAGCGCGGCACGACGCTGCTCGGCGGGCTCGACGTCGCCGGCCGCACGTCGGCGGATCCCGCGGCGCGAGGCCTCGGCGTGGAAGATCACGGCACGCGGGGCGACCCGGGTGCGGTACCCGGCCCGCGCCACGCGCCAGCCGAGGTCGATGTCGTCGAAGTACAGCGGCAGGTCGGGGGACAGCCCGTCGAGCTCGTCCCACACGTCGCGGCGCACGAGCATGCCCGCCGTGTCGACGGCGAGCACGTCCTTCGGCCAGTCGTGCTGGCCCGCGTCGGGCTCCCCCGTCTCCAGGCCGGTCTCGCGGACCCCGGTCGAGGTGACGGTCAGCCCGACCTCGAGCAGGCGCCGCAGCGACGGCCACTCGCGGATCTTGGGGCCGACCACGGCGACGTCGTCGGCCGCGGTCGCCTCGTCGAGGAGGGCGGCGAGCGCCCCCGGCTCGACGATCGCGTCGTCGTGCAGCAGCCACACCCAGTCGGTGCGGGGCATCGCGTCGACGGCGAGCCGCACGGCGGCGCCGAAGCCCGTGCCGGCCGGGGCGTAGGTCACGCGGTCGGGTCCGAACGCCTCACGCACGAGCTCGGGGCCGTCGTCGGTCGAGCTGACGTCGACCACGCGCCAGCTGGTGGGGGCGTGCTCCAGCGCCGAGAACGACGCGAGCACCTGCGGCAGCCAGCGGCCGCCGTCGTGGGTCACGAGGACCGCGCCCACCGTGGGCGGCGCGGCGCGCCAGGCCGGGAGGGCGGGTGAGTCCTCGTCGGTCACGCGCTCGTCCATGCCCGCCAACCTAGCGGGGCGCGAAAGGGGCCGCCGTCCCGGCGGGGCGGCTCAGGCGCGCTTCTTCAGCTTGCGTCGCTCGCGCTCGGAGAGACCGCCCCAGATGCCGAACCGCTCGTCGTGCGCGAGGGCGTAGTCGAGGCACTCGCCGCGCACGTCGCACGTGAGGCAGACCCGCTTCGCCTCGCGCGTGGACCCGCCCTTCTCGGGGAAGAAGGCCTCCGGGTCGGTCTGGGCACAGAGCGCACGCTCCTGCCACATGAGCTCCTCTTCGGGGGACAGTGGCAGACCCAGATCGAATGACATGTCCGTAATTACACGCCTGGCGCTGCCATACGTCAAGCCGAATTGCACGATCCGCGCCGTCTCCGGCGTGTCGCGCCGCGCGGCAGGGGTCCGGACGGCTCGCCAGGGGCGGGACGGGGCGGTCGGCCGCTCGGGACCCTGGGAGGATGGCACGGTGACGACTCTCGCCGACCTGCTCCCCGCCGTGCGCGAGCCCGGCCGCCCCCTCCTCACCTGGGACGACCGTGGCACCGGCGAACGCGTGGAGCTCAGCGCCACCACGACGGCCAACTGGGTCGCGAAGACGTCGTCCCTGCTGGTCGACGAGCTCGACGTCGAGCCGGGGACGCGGGTGCGCGTGGGCCTGCCGACGCACTGGCTGCGCTTCGTCTGGCTCCTGTCGTGCTGGAGCGTCGGCGCGGTCGTCGTGGAGCACGACGCGGCGGTCGGCGTGAGCGGCCCGGAGCTCCAGGGCGACGAGCCCGTCCGCCTGGCGGCGTCGTTGCGGCCACTCGGGGGGCGGTTCGTCGAGCCGCCCGTCGGCTTCGGCGACCTCGCCACGGTCGTGCCGGGCCCGCCCGACGTCTTC